>NZ_JBITFB010000030.1:0-124747 GCF_044455625.1 Kitasatospora sp. NPDC051164
CTGCAGGGGGGACCCTGTGGGAGAGTAGGACGCCGCCGAACAATCTTTCAGAAGAACCCCCATCCGGATCCCGGATGGGGGTTCTTCGCGTTTCCCGGAAATCGGCCGGACCCCGCCGGCCGGCCCCTGCCGAGTGACCCCCGCCAAGTGGCTGGTCCACCGTCAATATGCCGCTAAAACCGCCTGATCAGTGCATTGATCAGCGGAAAATCGCTGCTCACGCCGTAGTCTCGAAGGGGCGGGGAACAGGTGTCCGGGGGTGGCTCCCGGGCATGGCCGGATCAAGAATGGTGCTCATGGGACGAGGCAGGCTGCGCATCTACCTCGGGGCGGCCCCCGGGGTCGGTAAGACGTACGCCATGCTCGCCGAGGCGCACCGGCGGCACGAGCGCGGCACGGACGTCGTGGTGGCGTTCGTGGAGGACCACGGCCGCCGGCGTACTGCGGACATGGTCGCCGGGTTGGAAGTCGTGCTGCGGCAGCAGGTGGTGCACCGGAACGCGCGGTTCTCCGAGATGGACCTGGACGCCGTCCTCGCCCGTCGCCCGCAGGTGGCGCTGGTGGACGAGCTGGCGCACACCAACGTGCCCGGCTGCCGCAACGAGAAGCGCTGGCAGGACGTCGAGGAGCTGCTGGCGGCCGGGATCGATGTGATCTCCACCGTGAACGTGCAGCACCTGGAGTCGCTCGGCGACGCCGTCGCGGGCATCACCGGAGTGCGTCAGCGCGAGACGGTCCCGGACGAGGTGGTCCGGCGGGCCGATCAGATCGAGCTCGTGGACATGTCCCCGCAGGCGCTGCGGCGGCGGCTGGCGCACGGGAACGTGTACGCGCCGGAGAAGATCGACGCGGCGCTCGCCAACTACTTCCGCCCCGGCAACCTGACCGCGCTGCGCGAGCTGGCGCTGCTGTGGACCGCCGACCGGGTGGACGAGTACCTGCAGAAGTACCGGGCCGAGCAGGGCATCGAGGGCACCTGGCAGGCCCGGGAGCGGATCGTGGTGGGCCTCACCGGCGGAGCCGAGGGGGCGACGCTGATCCGCCGGGCGGCCCGGATCGCGGCCAGGGTCTCCGGCGGTGAGCTGCTCGCCGTGCACATCTCCCGTTCGGACGGCCTGGTGGGCTCCGGCTCGCCGCAGACGCTGATCGAGCAGCGTGCGCTGGTGGAGAGCCTCGGCGGCTCCTTTCACGCCGTACTGGGTGACGACCCGGCCGCCGGGCTGCTGGACTTCGCCCGGGGCGTGAACGCCACCCAGATCGTGCTGGGCACCAGTCGGCGGCCCGCCTGGCAGTACCTGTACGGGCCGGGCGTCGGCACCACGGTGACCCGGGAGGCCGGGGACATCGACGTCCACATGGTCACCCACGAGCACGCCGGGCACGGGCGCGGCAGGATTCCGGTCCGCCGGATCACCGACCTGGGCCGGACCCGGACCATCGCCGGCTGGTTGATCGGCCTGGCCGGTCCGCCGCTGATGGCGATCGTCCTGACGGCGATCGGCGGGCTGGGGCTCTCCACCGACATGCTGCTGTTCCTGTCGCTGACGGTGTGCGCGGCGCTGGTCGGCGGGCTGCTGCCGGCGATCGGCTCGGCGTTGGTCGGCTCCTCGGTGCTGAACTACTACTTCACGCCGCCGTTGCACACCTTCACCATCAACGAGCCGCAGAACATCATGGCCGTGGCGATATTCACCATCGTCGGCATATCGGTGGCATCCGTGGTGGACCTGGCGGCTCGCCGGACCCACCAGGCGGCCCGCAGCCAGACCGAGGCGCAGACGCTCAGCGCGCTGGCCGGCACGGTGCTGCGGGGCGCGCCGAACGGGGACGGGGTGCTGACCGCGCTGATGGAGCAGGTCCGGGAGACCTTCGGGCAGGAGAGCGCCGCGCTGTTGGAGCGGCCGGAGCCGCTCGGCTCCTGGGTGCCGGTGGCCACCGCCGGGCCGCGGCCGCCGGAGCGGCCGGAGACGGCCGACGTGGACGTCCCGGTCGGCGAGAGCCTGGCGCTGGTGCTGCGCGGCCGGGTGCTGCCCGGGGCGGACCGGCGTCTGCTCGGGGCCTTCGCCGCGCAGGCCGCCGTGGTGCTGGAGCGCCGCCGGTTGTCCCGGGAGGCCGTCGCGGCCAGGCGGGAGGCCGAGGGCAACCGGATCCGTACGGCCCTGCTGGCCGCCGTCTCGCACGACCTGCGCACCCCGCTGGCGGGTATCAAGGCGTCGGTGAGCTCGCTGCGCTCGGCGGACGTCGACTGGGATCCGGAGGACGAGGCCGAGCTGCTGGCCGGGATCGAGGACGGCGCCGACCGGCTGGACCACCTGATCAACAACCTGCTCGACATGAGCCGGCTGCAGACCGGGACCGTCACCCCGCTGATCCAGGAGACCGACCTGGACGAGGTGGTGCCCTACGCGCTCGGCGGGGTGCCGCCGGACTCCGTCCGTCTGGACGTGCCGGAGACGCTGCCGATGATCCGGGCCGACGGTGGGCTGCTGGAGCGCTCGCTGGCCAACCTGGTGGAGAACGCCGTCAAGTACAGCCCGGACGGCGTCAAGGTGCTGGTCAAGGCCGATGCGCTGGTGCAGCCGGGGGTGCCGGGCCGGGTCGAGCTGCGGATCGTCGACCGCGGGCCGGGGGTGCCCGAGGAGGCCAAGGAGAAGATCTTCGCGCCGTTCCAGCGCTACGGCGACGCGCCGCGCGGCGCCGGCGTGGGTCTCGGGCTCGCGGTGGCGCGCGGCTTCGTCGAGGCGATGGACGGCAGCGTCACCGCCGAGGACACCCCCGGCGGCGGTCTGACCATGGTCGTCAGCCTGCCGGCCGTCGAGCGGCCGCCCGAGCCGGCGGAGTCGCCCGAGCCGCCGGAGCCGGGTGAGCCGAACGGTGGCGGGAGCGGCGCGGTCTCGGAGCTGATCACATGAGAAGGAAAGCCGAAAGCCGAAATCCCGTTCCACAGTCCTCAACTCACGACAAGCCCTGAAAGGCGGAGCCCGTAAATGACCCGGGTCCTCGTCGTGGACGACGAACCGCAGATCGTCCGCGCGCTGGTGATCAACCTCAAGGCCCGCAAGTACGAGGTGGACGCGGCCCATGACGGCGCGAGCGCCCTGGAACTGGCCGCGGCCCGCCATCCGGACGTCGTCGTCCTCGACCTCGGCCTGCCCGACATGGACGGGGTCGAGGTGATCCGCGGGCTGCGCGGCTGGACCCGGGTGCCGATCATCGTGCTGTCGGCCCGGCACGCCTCGGACGAGAAGGTCGAGGCCCTGGACGCCGGCGCCGACGACTACGTCACCAAGCCGTTCGGCATGGATGAGCTGCTCGCCCGGATGCGGGCCGCGGTGCGGCGGGCCGAGCCGGTGGCCGGGGAGGCCGACTCGCTGGTCGTCACCGAGAGCTTCACGGTCGACCTCGCCGCCAAGAAGGTCAACCGGGACGGCGCCGACGTACGCCTCACCCCGACCGAGTGGCACCTGCTGGAGGTCCTCGTCCGCAACGCGGGGCGGCTGGTCAGCCAGACCCAGCTGCTGCAGGAGGTGTGGGGTCCGGCCTACCGGACCGAGACCAACTACCTGCGGGTCTACCTCGCCCAGCTGCGCCGGAAGCTGGAGCGGGACCCCTCGCACCCGCGCCACTTCATCACCGAACCGGGAATGGGATACCGGTTCGAGAGCTGACCGCCGTTGCCCCCGGCGGCCGTACGACCTGCCGCCGGGGGCCCGGAAACCGGTACCCTTCCGACATGAGTGGTGACAACAGCAGTGGCCAGCCGCAGGGGCGGTTCCGCCGCATGCTCAGTCGGCTGACCTCCTCGGCTGAGGAACTGGACGCCGAGGACCTGCGTCAGGAGAGCGCCGCGGAGTCGGGATGCAGGCCGATCGCCGGCTGCGCGGACCGCGACCTGGTCACCGTCGCGGGCACGCTGCGCACGGTGACGCTCCGTCCGCGGGCCGGGGTGCCGGCCCTCGAGGCCGAACTCTTCGACGGCACCGAGGCCTTGGACGTGGTCTGGCTCGGCCGTCGCTCGATCGCGGGCATAGAGCCCGGCCGCAGGCTGGTCGCCAGCGGTCGGATCAGCCACGCGCGCGGGCGCCGCGTGCTGTTCAACCCCCGCTACGAGCTGCGTCCGGTCGGACACGGGAGCGAATGAGCGTGAGCAACCAGCCCGGCGGCGATGCCGCCCAGCTCGACCTGGCCCACGACGCGGCGGCCGCGGAAGCCGCCCGCAAGGCCGCCTCCAAGGAGGCCGCCGACACGGTCATGAAGGCCTTCGGCGGCGTGCGCGGCATGATCGACATGACGCTGCCCGGCCTGGTCTTCATCGTCACGTACAACCTCACCCACCAGGTCAGCACCTCGGCCTGGGCCGCGCTCGGTCTGAGCGCCCTGTTCGTGGTGGCCCGGCTGGCGAAGCGGGAGACCATCCAGCACGCCTTCAGCGGGGTGTTCGGCGTCGCACTCGGCGCCTGGATCTCGATGAAGAGCGGCAAGGCCGAGGACTTCTACCTGCCCGGCCTGCTCTGGAACGTCGCCTACAGCCTCGCCCTGGCGGTCTCTGCGCTGGTGCGCTGGCCGATGATCGGGGTGATGCTCGGCCCGATCACCGGCGAGATGTTCACCTGGCGCAAGGAGAACCCGGGCCGGCTCGCCGCCTACACCAAGGCGACCTGGGCCTGGGTTGTGATCATGGGCCTCAAGCCGGTGATCCTCTTCCCGCTGTACTTCACCCACAACGTCAACCTGCTGGGCTGGCTGAAGGTCGCCCTCGGCATCCCGCCGATGCTGCTGGCGATGTACGTCACGTGGCAGATCCTGCTGAAGGCGCCGCCGCCGATCAAGGCGCCGCTGGACGACGAGGAGGAGGAGCCGGCGAAGTAGCCGTCTCCGCACGGCTGAGGGCCCGCACCCGAACGGGTGCGGGCCCTCAGCCGTGTTTCGGGGTCCTACGGTCCTACTGGGCGCCGGAGGTGGCCGACAGCAGCTCCTCCAGCTCCTCCTCGCGCTCCTGGGCGGCGACGAAGAGCAGCTCGTCGCCGCCCTCCAGGGTGTCGTCCTTGCCCGGCACCAGCACCCGGCCCTCGCGGATGATGGTCACCAGCGCGGTGTCCTGCGGCCAGGCCACGTCGCCGACCCGGGTGCCGACCAGCTCGGTGTCGGAGGCCAGGGTCAGCTCGACCAGGTTGGCGTTGCCCTGGCTGAAGCGCATCAGGCGAACCAGGTCGCCGACGCTGACCGCCTCCTCGACCAGGGCGGACATCAGGCGCGGCGTGGACACGGCCACGTCCACACCCCAGGACTCGTTGAAGAGCCACTCGTTCTTGGGGTTGTTCACCCGGGCGACCACCCGCGGCACCGCGTACTCGGTCTTGGCGAGCAGCGAGACGACCAGGTTGACCTTGTCGTCGCCGGTCGCGGCGATCACCACGTGGCAGCGCTGCAGGGCGGCCTCGTCCAGCGAGGTGATCTCGCAGGCGTCGGCCAGCAGCCACTCCGCCATCGGCACCCGCTCCACCGAGATGGAGTTGGGGTTCTTGTCGATCAGCAGGACCTCGTGGCCGTTCTCCAGCAGCTCGCCCGCGATCGAGCGGCCCACGGCACCGGCCCCGGCAATGGCGACCCGCATCAGTGACCCTCCTCCTTCGGCCCCTGCGCGAACGCGGCCTCGACGGCCGTCAGGTCGGCCCGGCGGAGCATCACGTGCACCAGGTCGCCCTCCTGCACCACCATCTGCGGCGTGGGCAGGACGCCCTCGCCGAGCCGGGTGACGAACGCCACCCGGGTGCCGGAGGCCTCTTCCAGCAGGCCGATCCGGTGGCCGACCCAGCGCGGGTCGTACGCGACCTCGGCCAGCTGCACGCCGCCGCTCGGGTCCTGCCACAGCGGCTCGGCGCCGCTCGGCAGCAGCCGGCGCAGCATCTGGTCGGCGGTCCAGCGGACCGTCGCCACGGTTGGGATGCCCAGGCGCTGGTACACCTCGGCGCGGCGGGGGTCGTAGATCCGGGCGGCGACGTTCTCGACGCCGAAGTTCTCCCGGGCCACCCGCGCGGCGATGATGTTGGAGTTGTCGCCGCTGGAGACCGCGGCGAACGCGCCGGCCTCCTCGATGCCCGCCTCGCGCAGGGTGTCCTGGTCGAAGCCGACACCGGTCACCCGGCGCCCGTTGAACCCGGCGCCCAGCCGGCGGAACGCGGTCGGGTCCTGGTCGACCACGGCCACCGAGTGGCCCTGTTTCTCCAGCGCTCTCGCGAGGGCGGACCCCACGCGGCCGCAGCCCATGATGACGATGTGCACCGGCGCTACCTCACCCGTTCCGTCGGGGTACTGACCTGCGCAAACACCGTTCATCTCCCTTTCTCGCCCGGCTGTCCGGGACGAGCGTTCTCGTGGGGCGCCGGTCTCGGCAACACCCGACAATCCGAGTGTTGCCCACCGACTCGTATCCGACACGCTAGCCGGTCCATAGAACGCAGTCGCGACGAAGGGGGGGACAAACGGCGGAGCCTTGTCCGGGAAGCCCCTACGATTCCTTAACGTGCCTATGCCGAAAGACCTTCCGAAACGCATCCTGATCGGGCGCGCGCTGCGCAGCGACAAACTGGGCGAGACCCTTCTCCCGAAGCGGATCGCGCTGCCCGTGTTCGCCTCGGACGCGCTCTCCTCGGTCGCGTACGCCCCCGAGGAGATCCTGCTCACCCTGTCCATCGCGGGCACCTCGGCGATTCACTTCTCGTGGCAGATCGGCCTCGTCGTCGCGATCGTCATGCTCGCCGTGGTGGCCTCGTACCGGCAGAACGTGCACGCCTATCCGAGCGGCGGCGGCGACTACGAGGTCGCGACCGTGAACCACGGGCCCAACTCGGGCCTGGTGGTGGCGGCCGCCCTGATGGTCGACTACGTGCTCACCGTGGCGGTCTCCACCACCTCGGGCGTCGCCAACGTCGTCTCCGCCGTTCCCTCGCTCCGCGGCCACGAACTGACCCTGTCGGTGATCGTGGTCGTCCTGCTGATGGGCATGAACCTGCGCGGTGTGCGCGAATCCGGTACCGCCTTCGCCGTTCCCACCTACGCCTTCATGATCGGCGTCATCGGGATGGTCGGCTACGGGGTGTTCCGGCACTTCGCGCTCGGCCAGGACATGCCCGCCGAGAGTTCCGGCTTCCACCTCATGCCCACGCCCGGCAACGGTTCGCTGGCGGGCTTCGCGATGGTCTTCCTGCTGCTGAAGTCCTTCTCCTCCGGCTGCGCCGCGCTCACCGGCGTGGAGGCGATCTCCAACGGCGTGCCGGCCTTCCGCAAGCCCAAGAGCAAGAACGCCGCCACCACGCTGCTGATGATGGCGAGCATCGCCGTCGTGATGTTCATGGGCATCATCTGGCTGGCCCGCCTCACCGGCGTCCAGATGGCCGAGAACCCCGCCGAGCAGCTCGGTGGCGCCGCGTCCGACTACCACCAGAAGACCGCGCTGGCCCAGATCAGCGAGGCGGTCTTCAACAACTTCACGCCCGGCTTCTACTTCGTCGCCGCCGTGACCGGCCTGATCCTGGTGCTCGCCGCCAACACCGCCTTCAACGGCTTCCCGGTGCTCGGCTCGATCCTGGCCCAGGACCGCTACCTGCCGCGCCAGCTGCACACCCGCGGTGACCGGCTGGCCTTCTCCAACGGCATCATCCTGCTGGCGATCGCCGCGATCCTGTTCGTCATCGCCTTCGACGCCGACCCGAACCGGCTGATCCAGCTCTACATCGTCGGCGTCTTCGTCTCCTTCAACATGAGCCAGTCCGGCATGATCCGGCACTGGACCCGGCTGCTGCGCACCGAGACCGACCCGGTCAAGCGCCGCCACATGCAGCGCAGCCGGGCGATCAACACCTTCGGCCTGGTGATGACCATGGCCGTGCTGATCGTCGTCCTGGTCACCAAGATCAGCCACGCCTGGATCGCGATCGCGGCGATGGTCGTGCTGTTCGTGATGATGAAGGGCATCCGGCGCCACTACGACCGGGTCTCCGCGGAGCTCATCGCCGCCGAGGAGGCGGACGACGTGGTGCTGCCCACCCGGGTGCACGCCATCGTGCTGGTCTCCAAGCTGCACAAGCCGGCGCTGCGCGCCCTCGCGTACGCCAAGCTGGCCCGCGCCCACACCCTGGAGGCCCTCACGGTCAACGTGGACCCGGCCGATACGGCGGCGCTGCGGCAGGAGTGGGACGAGCGCGGCATCGAGGTGCCGCTCAAGGTGCTGGACTCGCCGTTCCGCGAGATCACCGGGCCGATCCTGGACTACGTGAAGAACCTGCGGCGCAGCAGCCCGCGCGACGTGGTCTCGGTCTACATCCCCGAGTACGTGGTCGGCCACTGGTACGAGCACCTGCTGCACAACCAGAGCGCGCTGCGGCTCAAGGGCCGACTGCTGTTCAAGCCCGGTGTGATGGTCACCTCGGTGCCTTGGCAGCTGGAGTCCTCGGAGCGGCGCAAGCCGCAGAAGGCCTGGTCGGCGCCGGGTGCCGTCCGGCGTGGCGAGCCTCGGGCGCCGAAGGCCGTAAAGTCGAAGGATTCCGTCTCCACCGGTGCGAGCGCCGGCGACACCTCCGACCGCAGCAAGGACTCCTCCCAGTGACGCGCAACACTCCGCCCCGCTCCTCGGGCTCCTCCGGCAAGGGCTCCCACCGGGGCGGCTCCAAGCCCGGGCAGGTCGCCCGGCCGCGCTGGGGCCGGCCGTCCCGTCCGGAGGCCACCGACCGCGACGGCCTGACCGCGCGCACCGCGCCGGTCGTTCCGGGGGAACCGACCCCGTCGGAGGACCGGAAGCCGGTCCGGGACGCGGGCGGCAAGAACGCGGGCAAGGGCACGGCCGGCAAGGGCGCCGGCAAGGGCGCTGCGAAGGGCGCGAGCGGCAAGGGTGCCGAGAAGGGCGCCGCCGGTACCGGCGGCGCCGCTCGGAAGGCGCCGCGCAAGCAGGCGGTGCGGCCGCCGAAGGCCCTGCGCACCGCCGCGCGGGTGCCGCGATCCGAGACGCCGTCCGGCGAGCCGCTGGCCGGACAGCGGTACGAGGTCGAGATCGGCCCGGTCGCGCACGGCGGCGGGCACTGCGTGGCCCGGCACGAGGGGCGGGTGCTGTTCGTGCGGCACGCGCTGCCCGGTGAGAAGGTCGTCGCGCTGGTGACCGAGGGCACCACCACCTCGCGGTTCCTGCGGGCCGACGCGGTGGAGGTCCTGGAGGCGGCCAAGGAGCGGATCGAGGCGCCGTGCCCGTTCGCCGGGCCCGGCAAGTGCGGCGGCTGTGACTGGCAGCACGTCACCCCGGGCGGGCAGCGCAAGCTCAAGGCGGCGGTGCTGACCGAGCAGCTGGCCAAGCTGGCCGGGCTCACCCCGGCCGAGGCGGGCTGGGACGGCAGCGTCGAGCCGGTCGGCGGCAAGCTCCAGGCCGGGGAGGTGCCGGCCTGGCGCACCCGGGTCCAGTACGCAGTGGACCCGGAGACCGGGAAGGTCGGCCTGCGCAAGCACCGCTCGCACGACCTGCAGCCGGTGGACCGCTGCCTGATCGCCGCCGAGGGCGTCACCGAGCTGGGCATCGAGGCCCGGGACTGGCCGGGCGTGGCCTCGGTCGAGGTGTTCGCCGCGTCCGGTTCCTCGGACCGCCAGGTGGTGCTGACCCCGCGGCCCGGCGCCCAGCTGCCGCTGGTCGAGCTGGACAAACCGGTGTCGATCGCCCGGGTGGACGAGCAGGGTGACGTGCACCGGGTGCACGGGCGCAGCTTCGTGCGCGAGCGGGCGGCCGGGCGGACCTGGCGGATCAGCAACGGCGGTTTCTGGCAGATCCACCCGGAGGCGCCGGACACCCTGGTCGACGCCGTGCTGGACGGCCTGGACCCGCAGTGGGGCGAGAACGCGCTCGACCTGTACTGCGGCGTCGGCCTGTTCGCGGGCGCGCTGGCCGACCGGGTCGGCGAGGAGGGCGCGGTGCTCGGCATCGAGTCCGCCAAGCAGGCCGTGGTCGACGCCCGGCACAACCTGGCCGCGCTGGACAACGTGCGGATCGAGTGCGACCGGGTCGAGACGCTGCTGCCGCGCACCGGCATCACCGCCACCGACCTGATCGTCCTGGACCCGCCGCGTTCGGGCGCCGGGCGCGAGACCGTGGCGCACCTGGTCGGCCTGGAGGCGCGCCGGATCGCGTACGTGGCCTGCGACCCGGCGGCGCTCGCCCGGGACCTGAAGTTCTTCAGCGAGGGCGGCTACCGGCCGGTGTCGCTGCGGGCCTTCGACCTGTTCCCGATGACGCACCACTTCGAGTGCGTGGCGATCCTGGAGCCGACCGGGGAGTGACCCGTTCGGCCTAATCGGCCGATTCGGCCTCATCGGTAGGTTCGGTCGGTCTGACGCTGGTCGGACTCAGGAGGCGGTACCCGCTCGGCGGGTGCCGCCTCCTCGTCGTTGCACAGCGGGGCAGGGCAAGACAGGGCGGGCCGGGCCGGGCCGGTCAGGGCTCGTTGTGTTCCTCCTCGTCGGCGCTGTGCGGAAGGTCGATGCCGTGCTGGGAGGCGAGCCGGAGGAGCGAGGCGACCCGGCCCTCGTACGCCTGGACGCCGTCGGCGTCCCCTTCGGCCCGCGCCGCCATGAGGTCCCGGCGGGCCTGGGCGAGCTGCTCGCGCAGCTCCTGGTCGAACATGGCTGTCATTGCCGGCCTCCACACCGGTCGGTGCCGCTCAGTGGATCGCTCAGGGGAGTTCAGAGTCCCGGATGGTGAAGGACTCTTCAAGTCTCGCTCCTCCTGCCGGGGGTGGGGCGGCGGTGGGCGGGTATGGGAGATGGGCGGCCCGGAGCGGTGGCGGGTGACGGCTTCGGCTGCGGATGGCGGGTTCGGCCACGGCTTCGGTGACGGGGAGGTTGCGTGGGGGCGTGCGGCAGGTGTGCGGGCGGTGGGCGTGCGCCCTTGTTGTGCTAGCACTTCAGCGCTAGCTTGAAGGGCATGGCCAAGAAGCAGCTGAACGTCCGTGTGGACGCCACGACCGCGGAGATGGCCCGGGAACGGGCGGAGCAGCAGGGGATCAGCATGAACCAGTACATCGAGCGCCTGGTCCAGCAGGACATGGGCGAGTCCGGCCGGGCCTTCGTCGACGCGGCCGCGCAGTTCATGAAGGAGTACGAGTCGGCCTTCCTCGCCGAGTTCGGGGAGCCGGGCGATATCCAGGACGTGCGCCGTTGAAACTGGAGGTCGACCTCTCGTGGCTGCTCATGACCGCCGAGCAGTACACGCCCGGTGACCCGCAGGTCACCGACTACGGCTCGCTGCTCGCGGCCGTCACCCGGCACCAGGCCGAGATATTCGACATCGCGGTCTACCCCGAGCCGCAGGACCGCGCCGCGGCGCTGATGCACCAGCTGATCCGGGTGCCGGCCCTGGAGAAGACCAACGAGCTCTTCGCGACCGCCGTCGCGTACGCCTACCTCGTCGCCAGCGGCTGCACCGTCGCCACCACCGCCCGCGAGGTGCGCAGCCTCTCCCGGGCCATCCGCGAGGGACGGCTCGGGGTGTCCGGCGTCGCCGAGCGGCTGGCGGCGTGGGTGGTGGACGAGGCCGAGGGGGAGGGTGTCACCGGGGCGGACGAGGAGGACGAGGACGACGACTGACCTTCGTGGCCGTCGTCCCCATCGGCCCCGTCGACCACATCGTGGCTGCTGTCCCCGCCGTTGCCGTCGTGTCGCGCCGGGGCGTGTCTCCGCTGCGTCCCCGGCCCGGCCCGGCTAGGCCTGGGGCGACGCGGGCTCCGCGATCAGGGCCGTCGCGAACAGGCGGAAGCCGGCCCGGCGGTAGATCCGGGCGACGTCCTCGTCGGAGGCGGACAGGAACACCGTCCGTACGCCGTTGGCCCGGGCGTGCGCGACCAGGGCCGCCGTGACCGCGAGGCCCAGGCCGCGCCGACGGGCGGAGGGCAGGGTGCCCACGCCGACCAGCTCGCCGACCGGGCCCACCGGGTTGTACTGGCCGGCGGACAGGACGTCGCTGCCGTCCAGCGCGGCGGCCAGGGCGGTGACGCCGTCGGTGATCCGCTGCACGGTCCGCGCCACCCCGCCATCGGCCGTCAACCTCGCCGCGCTCTCGGCCAGTTCGGCCGCGCCGGCCGCGCCGATGGCGGTGCCCGGGGCGCCGAACGCCACGTGCGGAACGGCCACCGCCTCGGCCAGCTCGGGCGCGTCCGCGGCCAGTACCCGCACCTCGACCCCCTCCGCCGGTACCGGCGGAGGGGCCGGCTCGTCCTGCGGGCCCAGCACCAGCAGCGGGTGCTCGTGCACCGTCAGGCCCGCCGCTTCGACCGCCGCGCGCAGCTCGGGGTTCTGCTCGGCCACCCACTCGAAGGCCTCCGGAACGCCCAGCTCGCGCTGCCGATCCAGCACCCGGCGGACATCCTCGGCGGTGGCGGCCGGGCCGTCGTGACCGAGCGTCGGGCGGGCGTAGTAGTGCCAGCCGGTCTCGCCCTTGCGGACGAAGAGGGTCAGCGGGCCGAAGTCCTCAGTACGGGCGGCGCTGCGCGGTACGGCGTCGTAGTAGTGCTCGATCTCGTCGAGCAGCGGGCGGTCGGGAGCATGATCGTCAGAAGTCACGGCGTGCATCCAAGCAGGCGCGCGGGTGGGCTGCCACCGATTTGCGGGCGCCGATCCGGCCGGTCGGGGGTCGGACGGGAGCGCTTCGGGCGGCGATTGTTGCCGAACGCTTACCGGTCCGCAGCGATCTTGTGCGCACACAGCGTGCATGCTGATGCTTTTACAGCTCTGCCGAGGGGGACGGCGGACGTCTGAACTCGGCGAGGCAAGGGGGAAGACAGGCCCATGAGGCTCTGCTTTCTGGTGGAGGAACACTACCGGCACGACGGCATGCCGCTCGATGTGGCACGCCAACTCACCGCGTGGGGGCACCGGGTCGACGTGCTGCGCCCCGGGGACTCGCTGCTGGCGATCTCCGAGGCGGTCCGGGCCGGCAGCCACGACGCCTGGGTGCTCAAGACCGTCTCCGGCGGGCCCGGGCTGACCCTGCTGGAGGCGGCCGCCGCCGTCGGCCTCACCACGGTGAACGACGTGCGCTCGATCCGCGGCGTCCGGGACAAGGCGCTCGCCGCGGTGATCGGCCGTACCCGAGGGCTGCCCGTCCCGGTGACGTACGCGGCCGCGCGGTGGGAGCGGCTCGCGGAGATCCCGGCGGCCGAGTACCCGCTGGTGGTCAAGCCCGCCGACGGCAGCTCAGGGCGCGCCGTCCGGCTGGTGCGCAACCCCGACCACCTCTTCGAGGTCGGGCCCGAGCTGGCCGGGGAGGGGCTGCTGATCGCGCAGCCGTACGTGCCGAACTCCGGCACCGACCTCAAGGTGTACTGCGTCGACGGCGACCTCTTCGCGACGGAACGTTCCTCCCCGCTGCACCCCGGGCAGGGCGTGCGGGAGCGGCAGGTGCCGCTGCCGGCGAGCGTCGCGCGGATCGTGGCGCAGGTCGGCGAGGTGTTCGGGCTGGACCTGTTCGGGGTCGACGTGCTGCTCGGGCCGGACGGGCCGGTGGTGGTCGACATCAACGACTTCCCGAGCTTCCGGCAGGTGCCGGACGCCGTGGCGAGGGTCGCCCGGGCGGTGCTGCGGCTCGCGCGCAGCGGGACGGCCGTCTCGGTGCCCGGCGAGCCCGCCGCCGCACTGGTGTCGGCGGGCGGGGTGCCGTACGGGCAACTGGGCTTCGGCGAGGGGGAGCTGCTGTGAGGGTCGGGCTGATCGCCGGGGACCCGGGGCACCCGGTGCTGGCGGCGACCGCCGCGCTGCTGGTGGAGCGCGGCCACGAGGTGGTGGCCGTTCCGCCCGCGGGGCCGGTCGGGGAGGCCCCGGGACTCGCGGACCTTGCGGGACTTGCGGATGTCTACCTGCTCAAGGCTCGTACGCCCCAAGCGCTGGCGCTGGCCGGTGAGTTGGAGCGACGGGGCGCGCCGGTGGTCAACTCGGCGGCGGCGACGGAACTCTGCCAGGACCGGGTGCGGATGGCCGACCTCGCGCGTGCCGCCGGACTGCCGTTCACGGCGACGGTCGACGCCGGACGACTGGGCGAACTCGCCGTCCCCGGATACCCGTTCGTGGTCAAGAGCCGGCACAGCCGGCGGCGCGACCTGGTCGCGCGCGTCGACGGCCCGGACGGGCTGCGCGAACTTGCCGAGCGCTGGGCCGAGGAGCCCGTCGTCACCCAGCCGTTCGTCCCCGGGACCGGCTGGGACCAGAAGCTGTGGGTGATCGACGGGCAGGTGTTCGCCGCCCGGCGGCGGTCCGAGCTCGCCTCCGAGTCGGGGGAGTCGGGGGCGGCGGCGGACTGGGAGCCGCCCGCCGAGCGGGCCGCGCTCGCGCTGCGCGTGGGCGAGGTGTTCGGGCTCGACGTGTACGGGGTCGACCTGCTCGACGGGCCGGCCGAGCCCGTCATCGTCGATGTCAACGCCTTCCCCGGGGTCCGGGGTCGGCCCGGCGCGCCCGAGGCGCTCGCCGGGCTCGCGCTGCGGGTCGCGGCGGAGCAGGGGCGACCGCTGGTGGGGCGGGGGTGAACGCCGGCGGAGCCGGGCCGGCTGCTGGTGGGGCCGGGGTACCAGGCCGGACGCCGGGCCGGTTCGCACGGACAGGCAGGACGGGTCGTTAGGCTGGCTGGCGCCCCGACCGGCCGGGGCGCACGGCGAGAGAAGACGGAACGTTGCTGCAGGACATCGAGCGTTACCTGGCCTGTCCCCTCTGCGCGCAGGCCCTCACCCGGCACGACCGCAGCCTGCGCTGCACCGCCGGGCACAGCTTCGACCTCGCCAAGCAGGGCTACGTCAGCCTCCTCGCCGGCGACGCCCACACCGGCACCGGGGACACCGCCGAGATGGTCGCCGCCCGCGCCGACTTCCTCGCCGCCGGGCACTACCGGCCCATCGCGGACGCCCTCGCCGAGGCCGCCACTGAGGCCGCCGCCGCCGCGCCCGCCGGTGAGCCCGACGGGCTCGTCGCCGACCTCGGTGCCGGCACCGGCCACTACCTGGCCCACGTCCTCGACGCCCTGCCCGACCGGGTCGGCGCCGCCCTCGACATCTCCAAGTACGCGCTGCGCCGCGCCGCCAAGGCGCACCCGCGGATCGGCGCCGTCGTCTGCGACGCCTGGCGCCCGCTGCCGCTGCTCGACGGCTCCGCCGAGCTGATGCTCAACGTCTTCGCCCCGCGCAACGGGCCGGAGATCCGGCGGGTGCTGCGCCCCGGTGGCACCCTGCTGCTGGTCTCGCCCACCGCCCGACACCTGCGCGAACTCGTCGACGCCCTGGGGCTGCTGTCGGTGGACGAGGAGAAGCAGCGGCGGATCGACGAGAAGCTCGGCCCCTACCTGACGCCGGTGGGGCGGCGGGAGGTCGAGTTCACGCTGCGGCTCGGCCCGCAGGACGTGCGTACCGTCGTCGGCATGGGGCCCAGCGCCTGGCACACCGATCCGGAGCGGCTCGGTGCCGCGCTCGCGGCGCTGCCGGACCCGGTCGAGGTGACCGCCTCGGTGACGGTGGCCGCCTACCGGCGCTGAGCGCTTCGGGGCAGCTCGGGCCGCTTCGGGGCGCGAGCGGGGTGGGCGGTCAGCGGGTCGGGGTGGGGCGCCACGTTGGGATGAATCTGCCGTGCAGGCACGTTTCTGCCGGTCGGCCTGAGGCTAACGTCCGACGGGTGAACCGCGACGCCACCAGGCCTGCCGGGCCGGCCCCCCTCCGACCGGACGCCCCAGGGCCCGACCGGCCGCCCGTGCCACGCCCCACCGTCGAGGAGCTCCGGCTCACCTCGTTCAAGTCCTACCGGCGTGCGGTCCTGCCCCTCGCGCCCCTCACCGTGCTGCACGGGCCCGCCGGGGTCGGCAAGTCCAACGCCCTCGACGCGCTGGCGGTGCTGTCCCGGCTCGCGCTCGGCGAGGAGATCGCCGACTCGCTGGACGGGCTGCCCGACCGCACCGGCCCACTCGCACTGCCCGTCCGGGGCGGACTGGACGGTTGCGTCCCGCACGGGCGGGACGCGATCATCCTCGGCTGCACCGTCCGCTCCCCGCACGGCCGGATCCGGCTCGACGTCGTGATCCGCACCGACGGCCCGGTCCGGATCGCCCGGGAGTCGCTCACCCTCGACGGCCGGACCCTCGTGGACACCGGCGAGCAGGACGTCCGCAACCGGCGGGTCAACGTCTGCTGGCACAACGACACCCGGCAGGGCGACATTCGGGCGCCCTTCCCCAGCGGCACCATGATCACCGCGCAGCTGCCGCTGCGGGTCGCGGGCTCCTCGGCCGGCGAGTGCCTGGTCCTGGCCGCCACCGAGGACCTGCTCACCGCGCTGCGCGAGGTCTTCCCGCTGCACCCCGTCCCCGCCCTGATGCGCGGCTGGGCCCGGGCCGACCCGCAGGCCCGGCTGCGCGGCAACGCCGCCAACATCTCCGCCGTCATCGCCCGGCTGGGCAATGAGTGCCCGCGCCGGTACGGGCAGCTGCTGCGCGTCGTGCAGTCTGCCGCGCCGCACCCACTGCTCGGGCTCACCGTGGCCGAGCGCGAGAGCGACGCGGGCGTGCGGCGCGTCCTGGCCGTCTTCGACGAAGGCGTCCTCGGGCGCACCGGCGCCGACCAGGCCTCCGACGGCATGCTGCGCCACCTCGCCTTCGCCGCGGTGCTGCTGACCGGGGCCGGGGTGCTCGACCTCGACGTGGCCGCCGAGGTGCCGTGGGCGCACCGGCAGCTCATCGTGCTGGCCGAGGACCTGGGGGCCGGGCTCTCCACCGAGCAGGCCGCCTCGCTGCTGCGACTGGCCCGGGACATGGCGGAGCGCAGCCAGCTCCGGGTGGTGGCCGCGCTGCAGGAGCCGGCGGCGGCGCGGGAGGCACTGGGCGGCGCGGGCGAGGTGCGCTCGGGGGACGTTCGGTCGGGGGACGTTCGGGCGGGCGAGGTGCGGTCGGGTGCGGTGGTGGTCGTCGGGTGCCGGAGGGACCCGGACTCGGGGTTCACGGTGCTGCGGCCGGAGACGGGCCGGGTGCCGGTCCAGGTCGGACGCGGGGAGGGGACGGACGGGGCCGCAGAGGGGGAGCGGTCGGCGGTGGAGGGGCCCGGGCCGGCGGCGGGCGGCGATGGGGTAGACCTGGAGGGGTGAGCGAACGAGTGACGGGACCGGGGGAGCCGACCCTGGAGGCCCTGCGGCAGCGGCTGGTGGACTTCGCGGCGGCCCGGCGGTGGGAGCCCTTCCACACGCCGAAGAACCTGGCGGCGGCGCTGAGCGTCGAGGCGGGGGAGCTGCTGGAGATCTTCCAGTGGCTGACGCCCGAGCAGGCGGCCGCGGTGATGTCCGAGCCGGAGCGCGCGCACCGGGTGCGGGACGAGGTCGCGGACGTGCTGGCGTACCTGCTGCAGTTCTGTACGGCGGTCGGGGTGGACCCCCTGGAGGCCCTCGCGGCCAAGATCGAGCGGAACGAGCACCGCTTCCCGGTGCCGGACGGATCGGCTGACGTCAACTCGGACGTGGGCGACCAACCCTTGTGAGGGACAGAAGTTATCCACAACCCCGGACTTGTCCACAGCTTCTGACAAGACGGATGCGGGCCCGCGCCCTCCCTTGCACGCTTACGCCGTGACCACCCGGCCGCCCCCTCGGCGGCCCGGGTCGACGGCGACAGCGAGCGAGAGGAGCGGTGGCCATGGAGGCACTGCGACTGATCAAGACGGCCCGGTACGCCCTGACCGAGGCCAGGCACGTACCGGATGTGCTGGCCGAGGCGCGGCAGGCGGCGCTGCTCACCGAGGCGGTGGGCGCCCGGCTGGCGGAGTCGGAGCACGAGGAGCTCACCGGGCTGGGCCAGCGGCTCTCCGAGGCCGGGGCGCATGCGGCGCTCTGCCTGGACCGCTCCGTCGTCCGGGCCGCCCTGGTGAGCGGCGGCCGGGCCGCGCGGCTCACCGAACTCGGGGAGCCGGCAGCGGCTCTGGGGGCGTTGGACGGGCTGCTGCAGGAGGTCGGGGAGACGCTCGTGGTGCTGGCCTGCGGGGCCGACACCGAGAGCCTCTACTGGACGTGCATCGACGGTGTTGACGCGGTGTCGGAGTGCAAGGACCTGGCCGGGCGGCTGCGGGAGGCGGCGGTCCGGGTCGAGGGGACGGAGTGTGTGGCGCTCGGCGGGGCGGAACCCGAACGGGCCGACTGCGGTTCGCCGTTACTCGTCGTCCGCCTCGGACCGCCGGACGGCGAAGGGGCACCGGACGGCGAAGGAGCACTCGACGGCGGCCGTCCGTCGGACGACATCGGCCCGCCGGGTGAGGGCGGGCCGACGGAACGGCAGCGCGCGGCCGGCTACCGGGTGCCCGGCGCGGCCGTGGCCTCGGAGGTGTCCGTGCCGGTCGGGTAGGGGGTGGGGTCGATGGTCGGGAAGGCGATGGGGTCGGCGTTCCGGGCGCCGGAGGACTGCAGCGCGGCGAGATCCGCGGTGACCGAGGCGAGTAGTTCCTGCATCCGGTCCAGCAGGCTCTTGGGGGTGGCGGGCCCGGCCCAGGCGCCGTCGGCCGAGCCCGTCGGGCTGCTCGGGAGCTGCGGCGTGGCAGATGGTTCGGACATGGCGGGACCTCTTCGGATCGGTGGTGCGGTGTGCCGCAACGGCCAACGACCCGCGCCGGTGGCGGGTCACCGGGCACCACCCGATGCGGTCCGACTCCGGTACGCCGTAAGCCTCCCGGGTGAGCCGGGGTTGCCGCCCCGCCACGGCCTGGGCTAGGCGGCGGCCTGGCGCAGCGCGATGCGGACCGGCACGGCGGTGAGGAGAAACGGAGGTGGGGGAAGGCGGAGAAGGGGGAGTACCCACCCCTTGCCACTCTCAACGTATAGCGCATGGGGGGTCTTGCGGCAAGGCCCCCGTGGTGCCGCACAATCGCAGGCCTCAGATCGGAGCTGATGCCATGACCCCCCTGACCACCAGCGCGTTCGACCTTCCCGACCGCCTCGTCGCCAAGGCCGACCCGGCGCTGATCGGCGGCGACGAGCGGCACTTCGCCGCCGTCGCGGAGAGCCTCGAGCAGGCGATCGCCGAGCTGTCCGACCGCCTCGACGCCCTGCGCCGGGCTCCGGGCGGTCTGGGCCGGGAGGCGATGGACCGGGACATCGAGGTCCACAGGCTGACCGGTCGGCTGCGCGCCCTGCGCCGCTTCGGCCTGGACCTGTGCCTCGGGCACGTCGTCGGCGCGGACGACCCCGAGCCGGTGTACATCGGGCGGCTCGGCCTTACCGACGGCGAGGGGCGCCGACTGCTGGTCGACTGGCGCTCGCCCGCGGCCGAACCGTTCTTCGCGGCAACCCACGCCGACCCGATGGGGCTGGTGAGCCGACGCAGGTACCGCTGGACCGGCGGCCGGATCGGTGACTACTGGGACGAGGTGTTCACCGCCGAGGCCCTGGAGGGGCACGCCGCGCTGGACGACCAGTCCGCGTTCATCGCGGGCCTGGGCGGCAACCGCTCGGCCCGGATGCGGGACGTGCTGGCCACCATCCAGTCCGACCAGGACGCCATCATCCGGGCCGGCTCCCGGGGCGCCCTCGTGGTCGACGGCGGCCCGGGCACCGGCAAGACCGTCGTCGCGCTGCACCGCTCCGCCTACCTGCTCTACTCCGACCCGCGGCTCGGCCACCGGCGCGGCGGCGTGCTGTTCGTCGGCCCGCACCAGCCGTACCTGGACTACGTCGCCGATGTCCTGCCGAGCCTCGGCGAGGACGGTGTGCGGACCTGCACCGTGCGGGACCTCGTCGCCGAGGGGGCGAAGGCGGGGGTCGAGGCCGATCCGGAGGTGGCCCGGCTGAAGTCCTCGGTCGACCTGGTGAAGGCGATCGAGAAGGCCGTCCGGTTCTACGAGGAGCCGCCCACCGAGGGAATGGCGGTCACGACCTACTGGTCCGACGTCTGGCTGAGCGCCGAGGACTGGTCCGACGCCTTCGACGCGCCGGACCCGGGCAGCCCGCACAATGAGGCGCGCGAGCAGATCTGGGAGGAGCTCGCCACGATCCTCATGGAGAAGCTGGACGCGGACGAGGAGGAGGTGTCGCCCGAGCTGTTCCGCCGGTCGCTGCGGCAGGACCGGGAGCTGGTGGAGACCCTCAACCGCGCGTGGCCGCTGCTCGAAGCGGCCGACCTGGTCGGCGACCTCTGGTCGGTGCCCGCCTACCTGCGGATGTGTGCGCCGTGGCTCGACCCCGAGGAGGTCCGCAAGCTGCAGCGCAAGGACGCGCCCCAGGCCTGGACGCTGTCCGACCTCCCGCTCCTGGACGCCGCCCGGCAGCGGCTCGGCGACCCGGAGGCGGCCGGGCGGCAGCGCCGGCGCGAGGCCGCGGCCGCCGCCGAGCGCGCCCGCATGGCCGACGTCATCGGGGACCTGCTCCAGGCCGACGACGACGGCGAGGGAGCGGTGACGATGCTGCGCGGACGCGATCTCCAGGACACCCTCGTCGACGAGACCGCCCTGCCCGTCGCCGACCCCGAGCCGCTGGCGGGCCCGTTCGCGCACATCGTCGTGGACGAGGCCCAGGAACTGACCGACGCGCAGTGGCAGATGCTGCTCCTGCGCTGCCCGTCCCGGAGCTTCACCATCGTCGGGGACCGCGCGCAGGCCCGGCACGGCTTCGCGGAGTCCTGGCCGGAGCGGCTGGAGCGGATCGGACTCGCCCGGACCACGGTCGCCTCGCTGAGCATCAACTACCGGACGCCGGAGGAGGTCATGGCCGAGGCCGAGCCCGCCATCCGGGCCGCACTGCCGGACGCCAACGTGCCGACCTCCGTCCGCAGCAGCGGCATCCCCGTCGTGCACGGGTCCGTGTCGGAGCTGGACGACGTCCTGGACGGCTGGCTCGCGGAGCACGCGGAGGGTGTCGCCTGTGTGATCGGCGCACCGGACGTCCGGGACCGGACGCGGGACCGGCCCCGGGTCCGGTCGCTGACCCCGGAGCTGTCGAAGGGGCTCGAGTTCGACCTGGTCGTCCTGGTCGATCCGGAGGCGTTCGGAGGAGGCATCGAGGGAGCCGTCGACCGCTATGTCGCGATGACCCGGGCGACCCAGCGGCTCGTGATCCTCAGGAGTACGTGAGACCGGAGAGCCGAGAACCGGGGAGTCGAGGACCGGAGAGCCAAGAACGGACAGAAGGGACAGGAGATACGCGAGGGAGCGGAGGGAGAAACGGGCCGGAACGCCCGTCGCCCGGTCGAGTGACGCGGGTGTCGGCCTACGGCATCCGGACGCCAGACTGGGGCGATGGACGAGGAGGAATCGCTGGCGTCGTGGGCGGCCAGGCGGGAGCAACGGCTGCGGCCGGTCGGTCAGTTGCGGGCCGTACGGCTCGTGGGCAGACAGCGGGGCGCCCATGTGGCGCCGGGCGAACCGAGGCTGATCGTGCGTTGGGACGGCTACCAGTGGCTGCCGGAGACGGTGGCCGAGGACTACGCCGCCGCCCAGCGGATCCTGCACGGGATCGAGGGTGACGGCCTGCTGCGCCCCGCCCGCCCGGTGCAGCGGCCGAAGAAGGCGCCGGGGCGCCACCGCAAGCCCCGAGGGGTGTGAGCCGCCGGGCGCCCGGAAACGCGAACGGGGTCCGGCGCCGAGCGGCACCGAACCCCAACCGCCTCTGCCCGTAGGTCAGTTGTGGGCGTGCAGGTCCGCGTTCAGGCCGCCCCAGGAGCCGGAGCGGGCGATGACCTCCACCGCGCCGGTCTGCGAGTTGCGGCGGAACAGCAGGTTGTCCTGGCCGGACAGCTCGACGGCCTTGGCCACCGTGCCGTCCGGGGTGGTGACCCGGGTGCCGGCGGTGACGTAGAGGCCGGCCTCGACCACGCAGTCGCTGCCGAGCGAGATGCCGATGCCCGCGTTGGCGCCGAGCAGGCAGCGCTCGCCGACCGAGACGACCTGCTTACCGCCGCCGGACAGGGTGCCCATGATCGAGGCGCCGCCGCCGATGTCGCTGTGGTCGCCGACGACGACGCCCGCGCTGATCCGGCCCTCGACCATGGAGGTGCCCAGCGTGCCGGCGTTGAAGTTGACGAAGCCCTCGTGCATCACGGTGGTGCCGACGGCCAGGTGCGCGCCGAGCCGGACCCGGTCGGCGTGGGCGATGCGCACACCGGTCGGGGCGACGTAGTCGGTCATCCGCGGGAACTTGTCGATCCCGTACACGGCCAGCTGGCCGCCCTGGGCGCGCACCGCGAGGCGGGCCTGCTCGACCTTGTCCACCGGGACGGGGCCGATGCTGGTCCACGCGACGTTGGCCAGCAGGCCGAAGATGCCGTCCAGGTTCTGGCCGTGCGGCTTGACCAGGCGGTGGCTGAGCAGGTGCAGGCGCAGGTACATGTCGTGCGTGTCGAGCGGCTTCTCGTCCAGCGAGGCGATGGTGGTGCGCACGGCGACCACCTCGACGCCACGGCGCGCGTCGGCGCGCAGCGCCTCGGCCGCGCCGGCGCCGAGCTCGGCCTCGGCCTGCTCGGCGGTCAGCCGGACGGTGCCGGCCGGGCCGGGCTCGGCGGCCAGCACGGGGGCGGGGTACCAGGTGTCGAGGACGGTGCCGTCGGCGGCGATGGTGGCCAGACCGGCGGCCACGGCGCCGTTCGCCGGGGAGGTCGATGCGAGGGAGGTGGATTCAGCAGTCACATCGTGCACGTTAACCAATGCTGGGCCCCGGTGCCGAACACGCCCACCGTGCGGACCTGCCCACCGTGCGGCCGTGCCCGACGGATGTCCTGGCCACCGGGGTGCGGGACGGGAAAACCCGGTGCTCAGGGCCTGTCCGCTGGGCAATACTTCGGCGGGTGTTCATGTCGATCTCCACCACCGGCAGCGCCGAGAACCCGGCCACGGATCTCGGGTTCCTGCTGCACAAGCACCCCGGCAAGGTCCAGCGGTTCACGACGTCGCACGGCGAGGCCCACGTCTTCTACCCCGAGGCGGGGGACGAGGTCTGCACGGCGGCGCTGCTGCTGGACATCGACCCGGTCGCGCTGGTCCGCAAGGGCCGGGGCGACGGCAAGGGGCGAGGCGGTTCGCCCGACTTCGCGCTCGCCCAGTACGTCAACGACCGCCCGTACGCCGCGTCCTCGCTGCTCGCGGTGGCGCTGCGGACGGTGTTCCGGTCGGCGATGAAGGGCGCCTGCCCGGCCCGCCCCGAACTGCCGGGGCAGACCCGCCCGCTGCGGATTGAGCTGCCCGCCGTGCCCGCGAACGGCGCGGGCGAGGGCGGCGGCCCGGCGATGGTGGCCCGGCTGTTCGAGCCGCTGGGCTGGCGGGTCGAGGCGACGGCGATCGCGCTGGACGAGGCGTTCCCGGCGTGGGGCGACTCCCGGTACGTGCGGATCGCACTCGCCTCCGACACCGTACGGCTCGCCGACGCGCTCCAGCAGCTCTACGTGCTGCTGCCGGTGCTGGACGGCGCCAAGCACTACTGGGTCGCGCCGGACGAGGTGGACAAGCTGCTCGCCGCCGGCGAGGGCTGGCTGGCCGTCCACCCGGAGCGTGCCCTGATCACCCGCCGCTACCTCGCCCGGCGCTGGTCGCTGACCCGGGCCGCGATGGAGCGCCTGGAGCTGGCCCGGCTCGCGGAGGCGGACGACCGCGAGGCCGAGGAGATCGACAACGCGGTCGACGACCGGCCTGCGGAGGAGACCGGTGGGGACAACGGCGGGGAGCGCAGCGAGGAGACCGCCGGATTGACCGGCCGGCAGGACGGCCGGGAGCACGCGGAGCCGGCGCAGCCCCGCCCGCCGTCCCTCGCCGAGCAGCGCCGGACCGCGATCCTCGACGCCCTGCGCGAGACGGGCGCCACCCGCGTCGCCGACCTCGGCTGCGGCCAGGGCGAGCTGATCGGAGAACTACTGAAGGACACCCGGTTCACCGAGATCCTCGGCGTGGACGTATCCGTACGGGCACTGCAGGCGGCCAATCGCAAGCTGCGCCTGGAGCGCCTACCGGAGCGGCAGGCCGCCCGGGTGAAGCTGGCGCAGGGCGCGCTGACGTACACCGACGCCCGGTTGAAGGGCTTCGACGCGGCGGTGCTGTGCGAGGTGATCGAGCACCTGGACCTGCCGCGGCTGCCCGCCCTGGAGTACGCCGTGTTCGGCGCCGCCCGTCCGGGGGCTGTCGTGGTCACCACGCCGAACGCCGAGTACAACGTCCGGTGGGACACCCTGCCGGCGGGCAGCGTCCGGCACGCCGACCACCGCTTCGAGTGGTCCCGCGCCGAGTTCCGCGCCTGGGCCGAGAAGGTCGCGGCCGCCTACGGCTACACCGTGCTGCTGCGCCCGGTCGGCCCGCAGGACGGGGAGGTCGGCGCACCGACCCAGCTCGCCCTGTTCACCGCCGCAGCGTCGACCGACACAGCGTCGACCGACACAGCGACGACCGCCGCAGCCACGACCGACACAGCGTCGACCGCCGCAGCCACGACCACCGCCACGACGACGCCCGAAGGAGGCGACCCCCGATGACCGACGCCGCAGTCGACGAAACGGCCGAGAGCGCCGCCCCCCGCCGCCTCCCCGTCACCGACGTCTCCCTCGTCGTCCTGATCGGCACCAGCGGCGCGGGCAAGTCCACCTTCGCCCGCCGCCACTTCCTGCCCACCCAGGTCGTCTCCTCCGACTTCTGCCGCGGCCTGGTCGCCGACGACGAGAACGACCAGTCCGCCTCTGCCGAGGCCTTCGACCTCCTGCACTACATCGTCGGCAAGCGCCTGGCGGCCGGCCGGCTGACCGTCGTGGACGCCACCAACGTGCAGCCCGAGGCGCGCCGCCAGCTGGTCCGGATCGCCCGCGAGCACGACGTGCTGCCGATCGCGATCGTCCTGGACGTCCCGCCGGGGGTGTGCGCCGAGCGCAACCGGTCCCGTCCGGACCGCCAACTGCCCGCCCACGTCATCCCGCGGCAGAACCGCGAGCTGCGCCGCTCCTTGCGCGGCCTGGAGCGCGAGGGCTTCCGCAAGGTGCACGTCCTGCGCGGCGAGGCCGAGGTCGCGTCGGCCGGGATCGAGCTGGAGAAGCGTTACAACGACCTGCGCCACCTCACCGGCCCGTTCGACATCGTGGGTGACATCCACGGCTGCCGCTCCGAGCTGGAGACGCTGCTGACCCGTCTCGGCTACGCCCTGACCCGGGACGCCGAGGGCCGCCCGGTGGACGCCGCGCATCCCGAGGGCCGGACCGCCGTCTTCGTCGGCGACCTGGTCGACCGGGGCCCCGACACCCCGGGCGTGCTGCGCCTGGTGATGGGCATGGTGGCGGCCGGCCACGCGATCTGCGTGCCCGGGAACCACGAGAACAAGCTCGGCCGGGCGATGGACGGCAGGAAGGTCACCGTCTCGCACGGCCTGCAGGAGTCGCTGGACCAGTTGGCGGGCGAGTCCGAGGAGTTCAAGGCCCAGGTGCGTGCCTTCATGCGCGGCCTGGTCAGCCACTACCTGCTGGACGGCGGCGCCCTGGTGGTCTGCCACGCCGGTCTGCCGGAGAAGTACCAGGGCCGCAACTCGGGCCGGGTCCGCTCGCACGCGCTGTACGGGGAGACCACCGGCGAGACCGACGAGTACGGCCTGCCGGTGCGCTACCCGTGGGCGGAGGAGTACCGCGGCCGGGCGCTGGTGGTCTACGGCCACACCCCGGTGCCGACGGCGAGCTTCGTCAACAACACCATCTGCCTGGACACCGGCTGCGTCTTCGGCGGCAGCCTGACCGCGCTGCGCTACCCGGAGCGCGAGCTGGTGAGCGTCGAGGCCGAGCGCGAGTGGTACGCCCCGGTGCGCCCGCTGATCACCGACGCGCCGGGCGCCCGCGAGGGCCGTCCGCTGGACCTCGCCGACGTGGCGGGGCGCCGGATCGTCGAGACGGCCCTGCACGGGCGGGTCGCCGTCCGGGAGGAGAACGCGGCGGCCGCACTGGAGGTGATGAGCCGCTTCGCGCTGGACCCGCGGCTGCTCGCCTACCTGCCGCCGACCATGGCGCCGAGCGCCACCTCCCGCCGGGACGGCTATCTGGAGCACCCGGAGGAGGCCTTCCTCGCCTACCGCGCGGACGGTGTGCGGCACCTCGTGTGCGAGGAGAAGCACATGGGCTCGCGCGCGGTGCTGCTGGTCGCCCGGGACGGGGCCGCGCTGGAGCGCCGCTTCGGCGTGGCCGGCCGGGGCGCGATCTGGACCCGCACCGGCCGCGCGTTCCTCGCCGACGACGGGCTGACCGCCGCCGTGCTCGACCGGGTCCGGGCGGCCGCCGAGCGCGCCGGCCTCTTCGAGGAACTGGGCACCGGCTGGCTGCTGCTGGACGCCGAGCTGATGCCGTGGTCGCTGAAGGCGGTGGAGCTGCTGCGCCGTCAGTACGCGGCGGTCGGCGCGGCGGCGGGCGCAGCCCTGCCGGAGGTGCTGTCCGCGCTGGAGCGTGCGGCCGGGCGAGGCCTGGACCTGGCCGGGCTGACCGCCCGCCAGCGGCAGCGCTCCGCCGACGCGCGGGCGTTCACCGAGGCGTACCGGCGTTACTGCTGGCCGACCGAGGGCCTGTCGGGCGTCCGGCTGGCGCCGTTCCAGCTGTTGGCCGCCGAGGGGGCGAACCTCGCGGTGCGCCCGCACGACGAGCACCTGGCCTGGATCGACGGCCTGGTGGCCGCCGACGATGCGGAGGAGCCCGTGCTGCGCCGCACCGGCCGGATCCTGGTGGACACCGAGGACGAGGCCTCGACGGCCGCCGCCACCGCCTGGTGGGAGGAGCTGACCGGGGCGGGCGGCGAGGGCATGGTGGTCAAGCCGCTGGCCTCGCTGGTGCGGACGTCTCGCGGCGAGGGCCGTCCGGGCGGGCTGGTGCAGCCCGGGGTGAAGGTGCGTGGCCGGGAGTACCTGCGGATCATCTACGGCCCGGACTACACCGAGCACCTCGACCGGTTGCGGCAGCGCGCGCTGGGCCACAAGCGCTCGCTGGCGCTGCGCGAGTACGCGCTGGGCCTGGAGGCACTGGACCGGCTGGCGGCGGGGGAGCCGCTGTGGCGGGTGCACGAGCCGGTTTTCGCGGTGCTGGCGCTGGAGTCCGAGCCGGTCGACCCGCGCCTGTAGCGGCAGCGGCTCCGGAACGCGGGTGAGGGGAGTCCCATCGGGTGGGGCTCCCCTCACCCGCTCCGCTTCTGTATAGAAATTCCGAGTATCGTATACACTTGCCAGCCTTCCCCTCGTCCCGTCACCCCAGGAGCCCGGTATGGCCTTCAACCTCCGGAACAGGCACTTCCTCAAGGAGCTCGACTTCACGCCCCAGGAGTTCCGCTTCCTGGTGGACCTCGCCGCCGGGCTCAAGGCGGCGAAGTACGCGGGCACCGAGCAGCCCCGGCTGCGCGGGAAGAACATCGCGCTGATCTTCGAGAAGACCTCCACCCGCACCCGCTGCGCCTTCGAGGTCGCCGCCCACGACCAGGGCGCCACCACCACCTACCTGGACCCGTCGGCCTCGCAGATCGGCCACAAGGAGTCCATCAAGGACACCGCCCGGGTGCTCGGCCGGATGTTCGACGGCATCCAGTACCGCGGCCACGGCCAGGAGGTCGTCGAGGAGCTCGCCGCGCACGCGGGCGTCCCGGTCTGGAACGGCCTCACCGACGAGTGGCACCCCACCCAGATGCTGGCCGACGTGCTCACCGTCACCGAGCACACCGTCAAGCCGCTGACCGACGTCGCCCTCGCCTACCTCGGCGACGCCCGCTCCAACATGGGCAACTCGCTGCTGGTCAGCGGCGCCCTGCTCGGCATGGACATCCGGATCGTCGCCCCGCGCGCGCTCTGGCCGACCGAGGACGTGCAGAAGTCGGCGCAGGCCCTGGCCGAGTCGACCGGCGCCCGGATCAGCCTGACCGAGGACGTGGCCGAGGGCGTGGCCGGCGTCGACTTCCTCTACACCGACGTCTGGGTCTCGATGGGCGAGCCCAAGGAGGTCTGGGCCGAGCGGATCGAGCAGCTCAAGCCCTACCAGGTCTCCATGGACACGGTCCGGGCCACCGGCAACCCGGCCGTGAAGTTCCTGCACTGCCTGCCCGCCTTCCACGACCTCGGCACGGTGGTCGGACGGCAGATGTACGAGGCGACCGGCATGACCGAGCTGGAGTGCACCGACGAGCTGTTCGAATCGCCGCACTCCATCGTGTTCGACCAGGCCGAGAACCGCCTGCACACCATCAAGGCGGTCCTGGTCGCCACCCTCGGCTCCTGAGCGGGCGGGCCGCTTCGGGGCACCGCCGGCTGCCGCGGTCCACGTCTCGAGAAGGCTCGAGAAGTCTCGAGAAGCTCCTGCGGGCTACTTCGCGAGCTTGACGCAGGCCACCCGGTCGCCCGCCGCGTGCGGGCCGGCCGGGGTGCCCGCGTGCAGCACCAGTGAGCGCGCCTCGCCCTGCCGCGGCTGCCAGTCCACCGCGGTCGTGGCAGTGCCCTCACCGCTCCCGTCGGTGCGCAGCACCAGTCGCAGTTCGTTGCGCGCGTTGGCGAACGCCGGGTCGGTGGACGGCTGCATCGGGTCGGCCACGTCCTGGTAGTGCGGCCCGGAGGATGCCGGGGCGGCCCCGCAGCTGCCGGTGTGCAGGTGCGCCGGGAACTCGTGGTCGGGGGCGAGCCCGGACACCGTCAGGGTGAGCACCGTCCGCCCGGGCAGCGAGCGGTCGGTGACGACCCGGGCATGCGAGCCGTACGGCACCAGGTCGTCCGCGTAGCTGATGGCGGCCGGCGGGACGAAGGCGGTGGCCGGGTCGAAGTCGGCCTCGACGACGGAGACCGGCGAGGCGGCGGGGGCGAGCAGGGCCAGTGGCAGCAGGGCGGCGGCGAGCGGAGCGGTCATCGGTCGGGCCTTCCACGGACAGGGCGACGGTCACCCTGCTAACGGCCCCGGCCCCCGAAGGACACCGCCGGCCCGTGAGGGAGAGCCGGCCGGGAGGGCCGGCAACCGCCCTCAGGCCGACTCGCGCCGGATCCCCCGGATCTCGCAGCGCGGCCCGCTGGCCCGCATCAGCCGCAGGTCGGCGGTGATCAGCGGCGCCCCGTACCGTTCGGCGACCGCGACGTAGGCGGCGTCGTCCGGGGTCAGGTTGTCCTTGAGCTCCCAGATCCGGCCGAGCAGCGGCGCCACCTCGACCTTGCGGATCGCCACCGCGGCCAGCTCGCCGGTGAGTTCGGCGACCCGTTCGGCGGTCAGTTCTTTGGCGAGGTAGAGCCCGCGCAGCGACTGCATCACCTCGACCACGATGTGCTCGGGCGCCAACCACTCGCCGTCGGCGGCGAGTTCGGCCCGGGCGGCGGCCCCGCGCGGGCCCTCGTCGGCCAGTGCCAGCACCAGCGCGGACGCGTCCACCACGATCATCGAAGGCCCCCTCTGCCGGTCACGTCACGGGTCACCGTACCCGGCCCCGGACTCGGCCCGCGGAGGCGGATGTCGACCGCGGTTCAGCGTCCGAGGAGGACTCCGGGCAGGAGTCCCGGCAGGAGCCCGGGCAGGAGGCCGGCGAGCATCGAGGCGGCGTTGGCGGTGGCGGAGGCGGCCCAGGGGAGTGCGGTGCGCGGCGACAGTCCGGTGAGCAGGGTGAGCAGGGCGCCCTCGACCAGGCAGACGCAGGCCTCGCCGAGCCCGAAGGCGGTCCAGTACGCTGCGGCGGGCCCGGTGGAATACGGCCGCAGGGAGTGCCACAGCAGCGGGTGCGTCGCCAGGTTGACCAGGACGGCGGCAACGGCGGCGCGGGACGCCCGCAGGCCGCCGGCCCGGGTGAGCGCGACGGTGTAGGCGGGGACCTCGACCAGCAGGGTCAGGGCCAGGGCGAGGGCGTAGGGCACGGCGGGGATCGTGCCACGGGGAGGGGACCATGGCCACCGAGGTCGCACCCGTACCGGCGTCGACGGCCGCGCCGGTGTGGCCCGCGCCCGGGCCGGCGGCCCGCCTGGGCGTCGCGCCGTTCGCGGGTTTCGCCCTGTCGGCGGCGGTGGCGCTGACGCTGGCCCTGCGGGCGCCGACCGGCCTGGCGGTGCTGGGGCTGGCCGCCTTCGGCCTGCTGCACAACGTGCTGGAGCTGCGCTACGTGGCGGGCCGCTTCGCCACTGTGCTGGCCGGCCCGCTGCTGCGGCTGCTGCTGGCGCTGGTGACCGGCATCGTGGTGTGCCGTCTGCTGCCGCCCTCCCGGGTGTCCCAGGGGGCGGAGATCCTGCTCGGTTACGGTCTGCTGGCGGCGGCCTGCCGGTACGGGCTGCGCGGTCGGCCGCGGCTGCTGGCGGGGAGCGCGGTGCTGCTGGTCGGGGCCGGGGCGGCCTCGCTGGCCTTTCCGGCGTACCACTTCGTGGTGCTGGCCCACCTGCACAACGTGGTGCCGCTGCTGTTCCTGGCGGAGTGGTCGCGCCGGCTGCGGCGGGGGCGGGCGGCGTTCCTGGTGTTGCAGGGCGTCTGGGTGCTGCTGGTGCCGGCCCTGCTGCTGAGCGGCCTGTTGGACGGCCTGTTGTCGCAGCGCCCGGGCGGTTGGACGGACCGGCTGGCGGCCGCCTACACCCCGCCGGCCTGGCTGACGCCGGAGGCGGGCCTGCGCTTCCTGGCGGTGTTCGCCTTCCTGCAGACGATGCACTACGTCGTCTGGGTCTGGTTCCTGCCCCGGTACGCGCCGGAGGCGGCGGAGCGTTTCGACGCCCGGGTGCCCGCGTTGCGCGGTGTGCGGGCGTGGGCGCTGGGTGCGGGGGCCGGCGTGCTGTTGGCGCTGCTGTTCGCGGTGGACTACGCGCAGGGCCGGTCGCTGTATGCGGCGCTGGCCGGTTACCACGCGTACCTGGAGTTCCCGGTGCTGCTGATGCTGGTTCTGGGCCTCGGCGCGGAGCAGGCGCCTACCGATCGGAGCGCGGATGGAGCGGAGGTGAAGACATGAGGACGATCCTGCTGGCGGACATCGCCCCCTCGCCGACCGGCGGTTCCGGTGGTGAGCTTGTGGTGGTGCTGCTGATGGCAGCCGCGGTGGTGGCGGGTGCGGTCTGGCTGATCAGGCTGGAGCGCAAGCGGCGCGGCCCGGACGACGAGTGAGTCACGGCATGCACTATGGTTTATCTCGACATCGAGATAACTGCCCCTTACGATATATCTCGACATCAAGATACTTGCCGAGAGGCGCTCACCGGCGATGCGGGCAAGGTCGGCCTAAGTAAGGCTGACCTTACCACCGCGTGGCGGCCGGATATCGCACGAAGCACCCAGAAGGAGTCAGTCGTGTCCGCGAACAGCTTCGACGCCCGCAGCTCGCTGCAGGTGGGCGACGAGTCGTACGAGATCTTCAAGCTCTCCGCCGTCGAGGGTTCCGAGCGGCTGCCGTACAGCCTCAAGGTGCTGCTGGAGAACCTGCTCCGCACGGAGGACGGCGCGAACATCACCGCCGACCACATCCGCGCCCTCGGCAACTGGGACAACAACGCCCAGCCGAGCCAGGAGATCCAGTTCACCCCGGCCCGCGTGATCATGCAGGACTTCACCGGTGTCCCGTGCGTGGTCGACCTCGCCACCATGCGTGAGGCCGTCAAGGAGCTGGGCGGCGACCCGGCCAAGATCAACCCGCTGGCCCCGGCCGAGCTGGTCATCGACCACTCGGTCATCGCCGACAAGTTCGGCACCAAGGACGCGTTCACCCAGAACGTCGAGATCGAGTACGGCCGCAACAAGGAGCGCTACCAGTTCCTGCGCTGGGGCCAGACCGCCTTCGACGAGTTCAAGGTCGTCCCGCCGGGCACCGGCATCGTCCACCAGGTGAACATCGAGCACCTGGCCCGCACCATCATGGTCCGCGGCGGCCAGGCCTACCCGGACACCTGTGTCGGCACCGACTCGCACACCACCATGGTCAACGGCCTGGGCGTGCTGGGCTGGGGCGTCGGCGGCATCGAGGCCGAGGCCGCCATGCTCGGCCAGCCGGTCTCCATGCTGATCCCGCGCGTGGTCGGCTTCAAGCTGACCGGTGAGCTGCCGGCCGGCACCACCGCCACCGACCTGGTGCTCACCATCACCGAGATGCTGCGCAAGCACGGTGTGGTCGGCAAGTTCGTCGAGTTCTACGGCGACGGCATCGGCTCGATCCCGCTGGCCAACCGCGCCACCATCGGCAACATGTCGCCGGAGTTCGGCTCGACCTGCGCGATCTTCCCGATCGACACCGAGACCATCAACTACCTGCGCCTGACCGGCCGTGACGAGCAGCAGCTCGCCCTGGTCGAGGCCTACGCCAAGGAGCAGGGCCTCTGGCACGACCCGTCGGTCGAGCCGGTCTACTCCGAGTACCTCGAGCTGGACGTCTCCACCGTCGTCCCGTCGATCTCCGGCCCGAAGCGCCCGCAGGACCGCGTGATCCTGGCCGAGGCCGCGAGCAAGTTCGCCGAGGCGCTGCCGACCTACTCCGCCGAGGCCTCGAAGCCGACCGCCGTCACCGCCCCCGACGGCTCGACCTACGAGATCGACAACGGCGCGGTCGTGATCGCCTCGATCACCTCCTGCACCAACACCTCCAACCCCTCCGTCATGCTGGGCGCCGCCCTGCTGGCGAAGAAGGCCGTGGAGAAGGGCCTGCACGTCAAGCCCTGGGTCAAGACCACCCTGGCGCCCGGCTCCAAGGTCGTCATGGACTACTACGAGAAGGCCGGCCTGCTCCCGTACATGGAGAAGCTGGGCTTCAACCTGGTCGGCTACGGCTGCGTCACCTGCATCGGCAACTCGGGCCCGCTGCCCGAGGAGGTCTCGGCCGCCGTCAACGAGGCCGACCTGGCGGTCGTCTCGGTGCTCTCCGGCAACCGCAACTTCGAGGGCCGGATCAACCCCGACGTCAAGATGAACTACCTGGCCTCCCCGCCGCTGGTGGTCGCCTACGCCCTCGCCGGCAACATGAACGTCGACATCACCAAGGACGCCCTGGGCCAGGACGCCGACGGCAACGACGTCTTCCTCGCCGACATCTGGCCGACCGAGCAGGAGGTCGCCGACACCGTCGCCGGCTCCATCGACGAGGCCATGTTCGACAAGGGCTACCAGGACGTCTTCGCCGGCGACCACCGCTGGCAGTCGCTCCCGGTCCCGACCGGCAACACCTTCGAGTGGGACGCCGAGTCCACTTACGTCCGCAAGCCCCCGTACTTCGAGGGCATGGCCAAGACCCCGAGCCCGGTGACCGACATCGCCGGCGCCCGCGTCCTGGCCAAGCTGGGCGACTCGGTCACCACCGACCACATCTCCCCGGCCGGCAACATCAAGCCGGGCACCCCGGCGGCGCAGTACCTGACCGCCAACGGTGTCGAGAAGCGCGACTTCAACTCCTACGGTTCCCGTCGTGGCAACCACGAGGTGATGATCCGCGGCACCTTCGCCAACATCCGCCTGCGCAACCAGATCGCGCCGGGCACCGAGGGCGGCTACACCCGCGACTTCACCCAGGCCGACGCGCCGGTGTCGTTCATCTACGACGCCTCGCAGAACTACCAGGCCGCCGGCACCCCGCTGGTCGTCCTGGCCGGCAAGGAGTACGGCTCCGGCTCGTCCCGCGACTGGGCCGCCAAGGGCACCGCGCTGCTCGGCGTCAAGGCCGTCATCGCCGAGTCCTACGAGCGCATCCACCGCTCGAACCTGATCGGCATGGGCGTCCTGCCGCTGCAGTTCCCGGAGGGCGAGAACGCCGACTCCCTCGGCCTCACCGGCGAGGAGACCTTCTCCTTCACCGGCGTGACCGAGCTCAACGAGGGCCGCACCCCGAAGACCGTCAAGGTCACGGCCGTCGCCGCGGACGGGGCCGTCAAGGAGTTCGACGCGGTCGTCCGCATCGACACCCCCGGTGAGGCGGACTACTACCGCAACGGCGGCATCCTGCAGTACGTGCTGCGCTCGCTCATCGGCTGAGCCGACGCCTAGCGCCTGAAGGGGCCGGACCGCACACCGCGGTCCGGCCCTTTTCGCATGCCGCACCGGCCTCCGCAGGCAGCACCGGCACCGACTTCCGCGTGCCGCACCGGCCTCCGCAGGCAGCACCGCCTTGGGCACGCCATGCAAAAGGGGGCCCACCGCACGGGTGGGCCCCCTTCGCGCGAGGACCGTCAGGCCCGGTCGCAGGCCTGCGCCCGCAGCGCGCGGGCCAGGTCGTCACGGCGCTCCAGCACCAGGCGGCGCAGCGCCGGCGCGGCCTGCGGGTGCCCGTCCAGCCAGGCGTCGGCCTCGGCCAGGGTCTGCTCGTCCGTGTGGGCGCCCGGGAAGAAGCCGGCGACGAAGCGGATCGCGATCTCGATGGTCCGATCGGCCCAGATCTTCTCCAGCAGCTTGAAGTACGGGGCCGCGTAGAGGGTGGTCAGGTCGCGGTGGGCGGGCAGGGCGAAGCCCGCGATGTTGGCCTCGACCAGGGCGTTCGGCAGCTCGTCCGAGTCGACCACGGCCGACCAGGCGGCGGCCTTGGCCTCCGGGGTGGGCCGGGCGGCCAAGCACTGGGTGTACTGGCGCCTGCCGCTCGCGGTGTTGTCGGCGGCCAGCTCGGCGGCCAGCTCCTCGTCGGTGGCCTGGCCGGCGGCGGCCAGGGCCAGCCACAGCGACCAGCGCAGCTCCTGGTCGACGTCCAGGCCGTCGATCCGGGCGCTGCCGGCCAGCAGGCCGCGGACCAGGCCGAGGTGCTCGGCGCCGCCCGCGGTCTGGGCGAGGAAGCGGGCCCAGGCCAGCTGGTGATCGCTGCCGGGGACGGCGTCGCGCAGCTCGCGCAGGGCGCCGTCGGCGAGCAGCCGGCCGCCCTCGCCGCGCCAGGCCGGGTCGGCGTACAGGTCGACGGCGGTCTTGGCCTGGCCGTGCAGCGACTGCAGCACGCCGATGTTGCCCTCCTGGCCGGCGAAGCGCAGCACCAGGGCGACGTAGTCGCGGGCCGGCATCAGGCCGTCCCGGGTGAGGTTCCAGACGGCGGACCACGCGAGGGCGCGGGACAGCTCGTCGTGGATGTCGCCGAGGCCGGTGCGCAGGGTTTCCAGGGAGTCCCCGTCGAAGCGGATCTTGCAGTAGGTCAGGTCGTCGTCGTTGAGCAGGACGAGCGCCGGGCGGGGGCGGCCGGCCGCCTCGGTGACGACGGTGCGGGCGCCGGTGACGTCCAGCTCGATCCGCGCGGTGCGCACCAGGGCGCCGTCGGCGTCCCGGTCGTACAGGCCGACCGCGATCCGGTGCGGGCGGAGGACATCGCCGTCCTGCAGGACGGCGAGCTCGGTGATCCGGCCCTCGGCATCGGTGGTGACCTGCGGGGTGAGCGCGTTGACGCCGGCGGTCTGCAGCCAGGCGGCGGCCCAGGCCTTGAGGTCGCGGCCGCTGGTCTCCTCCAGGATGTCCAGCAGGTCGGTGAGTTCGGTGTTGCCGAAGGCGTGGCGCTTGAAGTAGCGGCGGGCGCCCTCGAAGAAGGCCTCCGAACCGGCGTACGCCACCAGCTGCTTGAGGACGGAGGCGCCCTTGGCGTAGGTGATGCCGTCGAAGTTGAGCTTGGCGTCCTCGAGGTCGCGGATGTCCGCGGTGATCGGGTGCGTGGTGGGGAACTGGTCCTGCCGGTAGGCCCAGGCCTTGCGCTGGTTGGCGAAGGTGACCCAGGCGGAGGAGTAGCGGGTGCGGGCGCCGATCAGGCCGTAGGAGCCCATGAAGTCGGCGAAGGACTCCTTCAGCCACAGGTCGTCCCACCAGCGCATGGTGACCAGGTCGCCGAACCACATGTGCGCCATCTCGTGCAGGATGACGTTGGCCCGGCCCTCGTAGGCGGCGTCGGTGACCTTCGAGCGGAAGACGAACTCCTCGCGGAAGGTGACGCAGCCGGGGTTCTCCATCGCGCCGATGTTGTACTCGGGGACGAAGGCCTGGTCGTACTTGCCGAAGGGGTACGGGTAGTCGAACTCCTCGTGGAAGAAGTCGAGTCCGAGCTTGGTGACGCCGAGGATCTCGTCCGCGTCGAAGTACGGGGCGAGGGACTTGCGGCACATCGCGGAGAGCGGGATCTCCAGGGTGGTGCCGTCGGCGAGTTCGCGGCTGTAGTGGTCGCGGGCGACGTGGTACGGGCCGGCGACGACCGCGGTGAGGTAGGTGGAGATCGGCTTGGTCGGCGCGAACTCCCAGGTGCGACCGCCGCCCTGCCCGGTGCCGTCCTGCCCGGTGGCGTCCTCGGCGGTGACGCCCTCGTGCGGGGCGTTGGACCAGACGTCCCAGGCGGCCGGGGCGGTCACCGTGAAGGTGAACGGGGCCTTCAGGTCGGGCTGTTCGAAGGTCGCGAACACCCGGCGGGCGTCGGCCGGCTCGTAGTGGGTGTAGAGGTAGGTCTCGCCGTCCACGGGGTCGACGAAGCGGTGCAGGCCCTCGCCGGTGCGACTGTACGCGCAGTCCGCCTCGATGGTCAGCACGTTCTCGGCGGCGAGGCCGTCGACGTGCACCCGGGCGCCGTCGTAGGCGGTGGCCGGGTCGAGGGCGCGCCCGTTGAGGGTGACCGCGCGGACGGCCGGGGCCAGCAGGTCGAGGAAGGTGTCCGCGCCGGGCTCGGAGCAGCGGAACGTGATCGTGGTGGCGGAGCGGAACGTGGCGGCGGCCGGGTCCGGGGCCGAGGTCACGTCGAGCCGGACGCGGTAGCCGTCCACGGCCAGGATGCTGGCCCGCTGCTGGGCTTCGTCGCGGCTGAGGTTCTTGCCCGGCACGGCGGTACTCCTTTGTCCGGCTCGCACGGTGGTGCGCGGGTGGGTGGTGCGGTCTCGGTGCGCGGTGTCCTCCGCGCACGCGGGGACATCCTTTCACGCTCCTCGCCGTCGGTACCATTGCACAGACCGACGCGTCGGTACCGGAATCAGCGGCGCCGGGCGGGTGTTGAGCCTCTGGGGGAGTTCACCCCTGCCCGGATCACCTGACGAAGGACGACTCGCAGTGACGACTGCCGCTGAGCGCAAGACCGCCGACTTCTGGTTCGACCCGGCCTGCCCGTGGGCGTGGATGACCTCCCGCTGGCTGATCGAGGTTCAGCAGCTGCGCCCGGTCGACGTGCGCTGGCACGTGATGAGCCTGTCGGTGCTGAACGAGCACCGGGACCTCCCGGAGAACTACCGGGCCCTGCTGGACAACGCCTGGGGCGCGGTGCGGGTGTGCATCGCCGCCGCCGAACAGCACGGCGAGGAGGTGCTCGGCCGGCTCTACACCGAGCTGGGCCTGCGCTTCCACAACCAGGGCCTGCCGCAGAACCGGGAGACCATAACCGCCGCCCTGGTGGCCGCGGGCCTGCCCGCCGAGCTGGCCGACGCGGCCGACACGGACAAGTACGACGAAGCCCTGCGCGCCTCCCACAAGGAGGGCATCACCCTGGTCGGCGAGGACGTCGGCACCCCGGTGATCGCGGTCGAGGGCGTGGACGGCGACCGGGTCGCCTTCTTCGGCCCGGTGGTCACCCCCGCCCCGAAGGGCGAGGCCGCGGCCCGCCTGTGGGACGGCACCCTGCTGGTGGCCTCCACCCCCGGCTTCTACGAGATCAAGCGCACCCGGACGGCAGGCCCGTCCTTCGAGTAGCCCTGGCGTCGAGCAGCTCCGGCTTCGGGTAGCCCCGGCGTCGAGTGGCTGTGACGCCGGCGACGGCGACGCGAGAGGGCCCGGTACCGAGCGTCGGTACCGGGCCCTGTCGCATGTGCGGGACTCAGCCGGCGGCGGCGTCCCGGCGCTGCTTGAGCAGACCGGAGACGACCAGCACCGCGACCAGTACGCCGGCCGCGTACAGCTGCTGCCGGTTGCCCTCGGTGGTGGTCATCAGCGCGAGGATGCCGGCCACGCCGGCCATCGCGACCCAGGTCAGGTACGGGTAGCCCCACATCTTCACGGTGAGCAGCTCGGGCGTCTCGCGCTCCAGCCGGCGTCGCATCCGCAGCTGGACCACGCAGATGAACAGCCAGACCACCAGGATCGCCACGCCGGTGGTGTTCATCAGCCAGGTGAACACGGTGTCCGGCCAGAACTTGGCGGCCAGGACGGCGCCGAAGCCGAACAGGCAGGAGGCGAGCACGGCCCGGCGCGGCACCCCGCCGCTGACCTTGGCCAGCGCCTTGGGGCCCTGGCCGCGGCCGACCAGCGAGTACGCCATCCGGGAGGCGCCGTAGATGTTGGCGTTCATCGCGGACAGCAGTGCGATCAGCACCACGACCTGCATGATCGCCCCGGCGCCGGGCACCCCGAGGTGGCGCAGCACGGTGACGTACGGGCCGTCGGCGACGACCGCCGGGTCCTTCCAGGAGACCAGGGTGACCACCAGGGCCATCGAGCCGATGTAGAAGATCGCGATCCGCCACACCGCGGTGCGCACGGCGTTGGCGACGTTCTTCTTGGGGTCGTCGGACTCGGCGGCGGCGATGGTGACGGTCTCCAGACCGCCGTACGCGAAGACCGAGGCGAGCAGGCCGACGATCAGTCCGCTGACGCCGGTGGGCAGGAAGCCGCCGTGGCCGGTGAGGTTGCCGGTGCCGGGGGTGCCGGGGCCGATCACCCCGGCGATGCCGAGTCCGCCGAGCACCAGGAAGGCGATGATCGCGGCGACCTTGACGGTGGCGAACCAGAACTCGAACTCGCCGAAGTTCTTCACCGCGGTGAGGTTGCTGGCGCAGAAGAAGACCATGAACAGGGCGACCCAGACCCAGGAGGAGACGCCCGGCACCCAGCCGTTGACGATCTTCCCGGCGGCGGTGGCCTCGGCGGCGACGCCGCAGCAGAGCATCACCCAGTACATCCAGCCCGCCGTGATCCCGGCCCACGGGCCGATCTCCTTCTCGGCGTGCACCGAGAACGAGCCGGAGGCGGGGCGGGCCGCGGACATCTCGCCGAGCATCCGCATGATCAGCATGACCAGCAGGCCGGAGAGCACGAAGGCCAGGATGATTGCCGGGCCGGCGGCCGCGATGCCCGCGCCGGAGCCGACGAAGAGGCCCGCGCCGATCACACCGCCGAGGGCGATCATCGACAGGTGGCGCTGCTTCAGCCCGTGGGAGAGCTGCTGGCTACCCGACGCCGGTTGGGTGGCATCGGCGGTCCCGGACGCCGGGGGCGCGGAGGTGGGGGCCATAGGGGCGGTTCCAGACTGTGCGGTATGCGGCATGAGTTGTCCAATATCCGGGGCCACCTCTGTCCATGCCAAGCACGTCCGGCCCGGGCCCACATTGCGGACCGGGCGGCCACACGGAGTGGCCGAGGCGTGACCGCGCGTCGTTTCGGGCCGGTTCCGACAACACCCGAGGGCGGGGCTTTGTCCGAAACCGTGAACGGTCGCGCAGTGGATCACCACGTAGGTTCACAGGTGTTCACTCACCCGGCCCCACGGAGGAGCCCCCCGATGGCCACTGCCACCACCCCGACTGCCGGCACCTCGATAGGGCGCCGCGCCGTCCTCGCCGACCTGCTGCCCGCCGCCGCCACCCGCCTCGGCGGCCAGGTCCGCGACCTGGCCCTGGTGGCCGGCGGCGCCGCGCTGACCGGCGTGGCCGCCCAGCTGTCGGTGAACGTCCCCGGCTCGCCGGTGCCGGTCACCGGCCAGACCTTCGCCGCCCTGCTGGTCGGCACCGCGCTCGGCGCCCGCCGCGGCGTGGCCTCGCTCGCCCTCTACCTGCTCGCCGGCATGGCCGGCCTGCCCTGGTTCGCCGAGGGCACCTCCGGCTGGGCGATGCCCTCGTTCGGCTACGTGCTCGGATTCGTCCTCGCCGCCGCCCTGACCGGTGCGCTGGCCCGCCGTGGCGCCGACCGCACCCCGGTGAACACCGCGGTCACCATGGTCCTCGGCAGCCTCGCCATCTACGCGGTCGGCGTCCCGTACCTGGCCCTGTCGCTGCACGTGTCGCTCGCCCGCGCCGCCGAGCTCGGCCTCTACCCGTACCTGGTCGGCGACGCCCTCAAGGCCGCCTTCGCCGCCGGTGCCCTGCCGCTGGCCTGGAAGCTCCTCGGCCGGCGCTGAAGCCCGCGTCGTCCGTCCGGTGGGCGGGCCCCGGCCCCCGTTGTCGGGCCCGGGCGCACGCGCATGCCACACTCATGGCATGCGCGTGTACCTGGGCTCCGACCATGCCGGATACGAACTGAAGAACCACCTCGTGGAGTGGCTGAAGGAGGCGGGCCACGAGCCGGTCGACTGCGGGCCGCACATCTACGACGCCGAGGACGACTACCCGCCGTTCTGCCTGCGCGCCGCCGAGCGCACCGCCGCCGACCCCGAGGCGCTGGGCATCGTGATCGGCGGCTCGGGCAACGGCGAGGCGATCGCCGCCAACAAGGTCGAGGGCGTCCGGGCCGCGCTGGCCTGGAGCACCCAGACCGCCGAGCTCGGCCGCCAGCACAACAACGCCAACGTGATCTCCATCGGCGGCCGCATGCACACGCAGGAGGAGGCCACCAAGTTCGTCGAGGTCTTCCTCAACACCCCCTACAGCGGCGAGCCGCGGCACACCCGCCGGATCGAGATGCTGAGCGAGTACGAGACCACCGGCGAGCTTCCGCCGATCCCGGCCCACCACCCCCAGGGCTGATCTCCCCCCACCCCCGTCCTCCACGGCCGGCCGCACCCTCCCGTGCGGCCGGCCGCCGCCGTCCCGGGCGCCCCGGCCCTGCCCGCCCTGTGGGATCGGCCACAGGCCACCGGCGCGCGCACGATCCCGCGCGCGGGGCGCACACGCCGCCCGCAGGTTTCGTCCGCCCAACGGGCGTACGCCTCCTGACGGCCCGCCCGCCACCACGTCCATCGGCCGAATCCCGCCGAGCGCCCCGCACTCCGGCGCCCCCGTCCGCGTCCGAGCCGTCGACGCCGGGCCGTGCCCGTGGATAGGGTCGTGCCCCATGGCTGGCAGACCGCCGGGCGCACCGCCCCAGACGACTGCGACGAGGCCCGGCGCCGCCCCGGCGTCCGACCCCGTGACGGCCCGGTTGCGCAAGAAGCTCCGCCGGGTCCGCCGAAGGCTGCGCACGGCCGGTGTCGACTACTTCCGCGGCGGCGCCGCCGACTGGCCGGTGCTCTGCGCGCTCGCCCTGCTCGTCCCGCTGCTGATCCTGCTCAACATCTGGCTCCCCGACTGGGCCCCGCCCACCTCCCTGGTCCTGCCGATCCTGGCCGGCGCGCTGCTGCTGCGCCCCGGCAGCCTGGTGGTGCTCTACGCGCTGGCCGCGCTCGGGCTGTCCGCCGAGTCCGTGATCCACACCGGCCAGCGGGTCGCCAGCGACAACCCGGAGGCCTACGTCTACGGCGTCACCCCGGGCGCGGCCCTGGTGGTCGGCGCCGCCGGGGTGGGCGGCCTGCTGCTGGCCCAGTTCCGGGCCCGGGTCGGCGTGCCCTGGTGGGGCGGCTCCACCATGCTCTTCGACCTGCGCGAGCGGCTGCGGGTGCAGAGCCGGGTGCCCGAGCTGCCGGACGGCTGGCACGCGGACATGGCGCTGCGCCCGGCCGGCGGCCAGTCCTTCTCCGGGGACTTCGTGGTCGCCGCCCGGACCGGCCCCGGCCGGCGGCTGCTGGAGGTGGTCCTGGCGGACGTCTCCGGCAAGGGCATGGACGCCGGCTCCCGCGCGCTGCTGCTCTCCGGCGCCTTCGGCGGCCTGGTCGGCTCCCTGCCCGCGCACGACTTCCTGCCCGCCGCCAACGGCTACCTGCTTCGCCAGTGCTGGGAGGAGGGCTTCGCCACCGCCGTCCACCTGGTGCTGGACCTGGACACCGGCGAGTACGAGCTGCTGTCGGCCGGGCACCTGCCGGGCATGCAGCGCCTCGCGGGCGCCGGCCGCTGGGAGGTCAAGGAGGCCGAGGGCCCGCTGCTCGGGATCTACGACGGCGCCAAGTTCGAGGGCGTGCGCGGCCGGCTGAACCGGGGCGACGTCCTGCTGCTGTGTACCGACGGCATGGTCGAGGCGCCGGGCCGGGACCTCACGGAGGGCATGGACCGGCTGATGGGGGAGGCGGACCGGCTGGTGCCGGGCGGCGGCGGGGGCGCGGGCGCGGGTGCCGCGGCCGGACTGATCGAGACGGTCGCCCGGGACATCAACGACGACCGCGCGGTGCTGCTGCTCTGGCGCGACTGAGCGGCTGAGCGTCCGCGCGACCGCGGGTCTCCGGGCACATGCCGCGGGCAGTGACTGTCAAGCCGGGCAGCTGATCTTCGGCCAAATCGGACGGCCCGTCGGCAGACCGGACCAGCGGCTTCCGTTCACCGCCCCCGACCGCTTCCCGGCCGCTCAGCACAGCCCCGCCGACGATCCGTCAGGACGGCTCGGCTATCCTCCCGGTCGGCGGAAACTCGTCTCGCATCGCAGGATAACGGCGTTGGGCTGACTGTCAGACCTTTACGCAATCGGCACGGTCGACCACACTGAGTCCGGGCGGGACTGTTCAGGATTCGGGGGATAGGGGGCGGCACGTGCGGCACGACAGACAGCGGTCGACCGTGGGCTCCCTCACCGGCGGTGTGTCGGACGGTCCGCGATTCCGCCTCGGGACCGTGGGACATGCCGGGGTCCGGCTTTCGCTGGTGTCGCCGGGTGGTGGCACCCCGCTATGAAAACGAGGAAGTGAGTCCGGGTGGCACTCTCCGTCTCCGCGCTGGTCCTGTTCGCGATCCTGTGCATCATCTTCATCCGCAACAAGCAGCTGAAGATCCCGCACGCGATCGTCGCCGCCCTGTTCGGCTTCATGCTGCACGAGACCACGGTCGCGACCTCAATCAACTCCCTGCTGGCGAACCTCGCGCACAGCATCTCCAGCATCACCGGAGGCTGATCCGGGCGCATCGCCACCCCGAACCGAAGAGCGCGCCGGTGCCGACGACCGTCGGCACCGGATCCCGAGCGCCCGGAGGCGAGCGGGCGAACAACAGTCACCGGCCGACCCGTCTGGCCTCCCGCCAGCGAGCGAACAGACCCCGGGCGCGCGCCGCCGCCGGGGCCGGGACACGCATCCGTGCGGGTGCCACGGCACCCGCCGACGCGGCCTGCTCCGGTGCTTCCCGTTCGGCCGTCAACAGGACGAACATCCGTGCCCAGCACAGCCGTTCGCCCCGGGGCCAGTCCAGCGCGCGTAGCGCCGCCGACGCCGCCTCCGACACCTCGCCGCCCACCCGGACCTCGGCGACGTCGTCCCCCGCCTTCCCGCCCAGGAAGAGCTTCACCCCGACCGGCCCGGGCCCGGCCAGCTCCGACCGCAGCGCGGGCGCCAGCGCCGGCAGCACCCGGTTCTCGGCGAGCCAGCCCGCCAAGTGCTCGTTGCCGAAGCCGAACACCGCCGCCGGCCCCTGGACCGCGCGCCAGCCCGGGAGTTCGGGCAGGTCCGGGCGGTCGGCATGGACCCCGCGCCCCTCCGCGAGCTCGACCAGCACCGAGGCGGTGGTGGTCGCCCACATCTTCACCGCGTTGGCGAGCTTCTCCTCCTCGGTCTTGCCGAGGCCGGCCGCGCAGTCCCACACCACCGGCGCGTCCGCCCGGCCGAGCTGCAGCACGAAGCCGAGGTCCACGTGCCCGGCGCCGCCGTCCCCCGGGTGCTCACGCACCGCCACCGCCGTGGTGCCCGGACCGCGCACCACCTCGCCGTCCAGGCGGAACACCTGGCCCAGTCGCGCCATCTCCCGGACCACACAGAGCTGTATGACGGCCAGTCGCTCGTGTGGACGCACCGGGACTCCTCCACTTCGGGAGCGCGGCCGCTGAGCTCGCGCTCGAACTGCGCTCGAACGCCGCCGAGGCTATCGGCCCGGAACCCAGCGGGGAAACCATCCGGACTCTCCGGCCCTCCGGTCGCGGAAATGTTCTGAATGCCCCACTTTGGGCAGCGGAACCCGCAAGCCTTCCGCCCGGAGAGCCCGCATGCCCCGCACCACCGACCTGACGACCCCTCCGCCCCCGGCCCGACCACTGCTGTCCGGCCCGGACGGCTCCGGCCTGGTCGCCGAGATCGAGGCCTACCTCGCCTCGCTGCCCGCCCCCGCCCGCACCCTGCTGCCGTACGTCTGCCCGTACGGCAGTGCCCCACAGCCCTGGCACGCCGGCCACCCGGTCCCCCGGGCCACCCTGCTCGACCGGGCGCTGCGCCGCCCCGCCCGCCCCGTCCCGGTCACCGCGGCCGACCACCTCCGGCTCGCCTCCCGCTACATCGGCGCCCACGGCTGGCTGCAGGGCGCGATGTGGGACGAGGCCGGCCGGGTCTGCCTGCTCGGCGCCCAGGCCGCCGTGCTGGCGTACGGCTACGGCACCCCGGTCACCGTCCGCACCGCCCGGGTCCAGCTGATGGAGGTGCTGCACGGCACCGGCCGCCCGGCGCGCTCCCCGGACGAGTACAACGACCGCCCCGCCACCCGGGAGGGCGACGTCCACCTGCTGCTCGACCGCGCCGCCGCCCGGGCCACCCGCCTCGGGCTCTGAGCCGCGCGGGGGAGGGCCGGGGGAGGCCGCGGGAGGCCCGTGAGGCCCGTGAGGCCCCGGAAACGCAGCCGGCCCCGGTGCGCGGAATGCGCACCGGGGCCGGACGAGGAGCGGGCGACGAGAATCGAACTCGCGTGACTAGTTTGGAAGACTAGGGCTCTACCATTGAGCTACGCCCGCGCGATCCCCCAGCCGTGACCGGCCGGAAGTTCGGGGAACAGCGTACCTGGTCCGGCGCCCCGCGTGCACACCCCATTTCGAGCACCCCCTGCGCGCCCGCGCGCAATGTCGCCGCCGTCGCGCCCGCGCGCGAATAGTGCGGCGAGCCGAACAGGCCCGCCGTGTACGCTTCCTCTCGGCACCACGGGGTGTGGCGCAGTTTGGTAGCGCGTCCGCTTTGGGAGCGGAAGGCCGTCGGTTCGAATCCGGCCACCCCGACAGTGCGGCAGGGTCTCGCCAACCGTGGCGGGGCCCTGTTCTGTTCGCCGGTACGGCGGCGCCTGGCGTGCGCCTTTCGTGGTACCGGTAGGATGGGGCGCTGGCGGTAGTCCCTGCGGCGTCCACCCAGGTCAACCGCACGAGGGCGAGGAGTCAAGCTCACCGTCCACCCCACGGGAGATGCAGCTCCAACCGCCCATCGCCCGTCTCGTCCGACCCACCCGTACGGCTCCGGCCGGACGGCGGGGGCCGGGCGGAGACAACCTGACCGCAAGCCCCTAGGAGACCTAACCGTGAAGAGCGCCGTCGAGACTCTGAACCCGACCCGGGTTCGACTCACCGTCGAGGTGCCCTTCGAGGAGCTCAAGCCCAGCCTCGACGCGGCGTACAAGAAGATCAACCAGCAGGTCACGGTTCCGGGCTTCCGCAAGGGCAAGATCCCGGCTCGCGTCATCGACCAGCGTTTCGGCCGTGGCGCCGTGCTGGAGGAGGCCGTCAACGACGCCCTGCCGCGCTTCTACACGCAGGCCGTCGACGAGGGCAAGATCGAGGTCCTCGGCCAGCCCGACATCACCAACATCGAGGGTGTCGAGCAGATCGCCGACGGCGGTGACCTGAAGTTCACCGCCGAGGTGGACATCCGCCCGGAGATCACCCTGCCGGAGTTCTCCTCCATCGAGGTGACCGTCGACCCGATCGTCGTCTCCGACGAGGACATCGAGAAGTCGCTGGAGCAGCTGCGCGAGCGCTTCTCGTCGGTCAAGGACGTCGAGCGCGCCGCGGCCGCCGACGACATCGTGGTCGTGGACCTCGTCGCGAAGGTCGACGGTGAGGTGCCGGAGGACGGCACCGCCACCGGCGTCAGCTACGAGATCGGCTCGGGCCGCCTGATCGACGGCATCGACGAGGCTGTCATCGGCCTGTCCGCCGGCGAGGAGAAGACCTTCGAGACCGAGCTCAAGGGTGGCACCCAGGCGGGCAAGACCTCCGAGGTCTCCGTCACCGTGACCGCCGTCCAGGAGAAGGAGCTGCCGGAGCTGGACGACGAGTTCGCCCAGCTGGCCAGCGAGTTCGACACCCTGGAGGAGCTGCGCGCCGACTCCCGCAAGCGCCTGGAGCGCATGAAGGAGTACGACCAGGCCACCCAGGCCCAGGAGAAGGTGCTGGACGCGCTGCTCGCGCTGGTTGAGATCGAGTACCCCGAGAAGCTCCTCAAGGACGAGATCGAGACCCGCAAGCACAACGTCGAGCACCACCAGCTCGAGCCGATGGGCCTGAACATCGAGGCCTACCTGGAGACCCAGGGCAAGTCCCGCGAGGAGTGGGACGCGGAGATCGAGGAGCAGGCGAAGAAGGGCATCAAGACCCAGTTCGTCCTGGACCAGATCGTCGCCGACGAGGAGCTGGGTGTTAACCAGGAGGAGCTGACCGAGCACCTCATCCGCCGCGCCGCCGGCTCGGGTCTCACCCCCGACCAGTTCGCGCAGCAGGTCGTCCAGGGTGGCCAGGTGCCGCTGCTGGTCGGCGAGGTCGCCCGCGGCAAGGCGCTGGCCACCGTGGTCGAGGCCGCCAAGGTCGTCGACACCGAGGGCAACGAGATCAACTTCGACGACGAGGACGAGACGGGCGAGACCGTCGAGGCCGCCGCCGCCGAGGAGACCGCCGAGGAGAAGACCGAGGCCTGAGCCCCGGCAGCCTCCTGAGGCACACAGCGGGCCCGGACGCCGTCATGGTGTCCGGGCCCGCTGTCTTCCCTCCCGCGGGACGCCGCGACCCTGCGCTCACAGCGAACAGTTCTGCGTGAGGGATTCTGCGGCCGGGCCTGCGCGTTAGGGTCCTTGGACAGCAACAATCACGACGTGATACCCGGAAGCTGTGCGACATCGTGACGGCCGTGGATCGACCGTCCAAATCGACTGAGCAGGTGGCTAAGTGACGTTCCCGCAGATGCAGATGCCTGGCCCGATGGCGCCGCACGCCGCCGCTGGTGACGTACTCGGCGGCCTTGGCGACCAGGTCTACAACCGACTGCTCAACGAGCGGATCATCTTCCTCGGCCAGCAGGTCGACGACGACATCGCCAACAAGATCACCGCCCAGCTGCTGCTGCTGGCCGCGGACCCGGACAAGGACATCTTCCTCTACATCAACTCCCCGGGCGGCTCGATCTCGGCCGGCATGGCGATCTACGACACCATGCAGTACATCAAGAACGACGTCGTCACCATCGCGATGGGCATGGCCGCCTCGATGGGCCAGTTCCTGCTCACCGCCGGCGCCAAGGGCAAGCGCTTCTCGCTGCCGAACGCCAACATCCTGATGCACCAGCCCTCCGCGGGCCTCGGCGGCTCCGCCACGGACATCCGTATCCAGGCCGAGCAGCTGCTCCGCACCAAGAAGCGGATGTCCGAGCTGATCGCCTTCCACAGCGGCCAGTCCTTCGAGCAGATCACCAGGGACTCCGACCGCGACCGCTGGTTCACGCCGGAGGAGGCCCTGGAGTACGGCCTGATCGACGCGATCATGCACAGCGCCGCGGACGTCCCCGGCGGCGGCGGCACGGGCGCCTGAGCCTCGGCCCGGCCAACGAGACCACAGCCCCAACGCCCCGGAGGACAAGAACCCCCATGAACATCCCCAGCCTGTCGGCCGCCCAGGCCCGCGTCGAGGACATGCGCGCCGAGGGCCGCTACATCGTCCCGCGCTTCGTGGAGCGCACCACGCAGGGCATCCGCGAGTACGACCCGTACGCCAAGCTGTTCGAGGAGCGCATCATCTTCCTCGGCTCGCAGGTCGACGACGTCTCGGCGAACGACATCATGGCGCAGCTGCTGTGCCTGGAGTCGATGGACCCGGACCGCGAGATCCAGATGTACATCAACTCGCCCGGCGGCTCGTTCACGGCCCTGACGGCCATCTACGACACCATGCAGTACGTGAAGCCGGACATCACCACGGTCTGCATGGGCCAGGCGGCCTCCGCCGCGGCCGTGCTGCTCGCCGCCGGCACCCCCGGCAAGCGGATGGCGCTGCCGAACGCCCGGATCCTGATCCACCAGCCGTACACCGAGACCGGCCGCGGCCAGGTGTCCGACCTGGAGATCCAGGCCAAGGAGATCTTCCGGATGCGCGAGCAGCTGGAGGAGATGCTCTCCAAGCACTCCAACAAGTCGGTGGAGCAGGTGCGCGAGGACATCGAGCGCGACAAGATCCTGACCGCCGAGGAGGCCGCCGAGTACGGCCTGATCGACCAGATCATCTCCACCCGCAAGACGTCGCTGACCTCCTGAGGTCGGCTCCCTCCGCGCCCGCAGACGGGCGGGAGGGAACCCCCGGGGCGGGGCGCGCACCCCTGGTGCGCGTCCCGCCCCAACCCGTCGGCGGGTCCGTGGCACGGCATCTGTTCGGTATCAATTCGCCCAGGGCGTAGGGCAGACCCGGCGAAGAGGACGGAATCACGGGCCCGGCAGAGTACCGTCGGATAGCGAGACCGAGCGCCGTCGGCGTTGACGGTCCACAGCACCAGGCCCCGGAACCCCTGCGGGGCCCCTGGCGAAGGGGAAGCACCTCGTGGCACGCATCGGAGACGGTGGCGACCTGCTCAAGTGCTCGTTCTGCGGCAAGTCGCAGAAGCAGGTGAAGAAGCTGATCGCCGGCCCAGGCGTGTACATCTGCGACGAGTGCATCGACCTGTGCAACGAGATCATCGAGGAGGAACTCGCCGAGACCTCCGAGGTGCGCTTCGAGGAACTCCCGAAGCCGCGCGAGATCTACGAGTTCCTGGACCAGTACGTGGTCGGCCAGGACCTCGCCAAGAAGGCGCTGTCGGTGGCCGTCTACAACCACTACAAGCGGGTCCAGGCCGGCGAGGCGGGCCGCAGCGGCGGCAACGGCCGCGAGGACGCCATCGAGCTGGCCAAGTCCAACATCCTGCTGCTGGGCCCCACCGGCTCCGGCAAGACGCTGTTGGCGCAGACCCTGGCCCGGATGCTCAACGTGCCGTTCGCGATCGCGGACGCCACCGCGCTGACCGAGGCCGGCTACGTCGGCGAGGACGTCGAGAACATCCTGCTCAAGCTGATCCAGGCGGCCGACTACGACGTCAAGAAGGCCGAGACCGGGATCATCTACATCGACGAGATCGACAAGGTCGCGCGCAAGAGCGAGAACCCGTCGATCACCCGGGACGTCTCCGGCGAGGGCGTGCAGCAGGCCCTGCTGAAGATCCTGGAGGGCACCACCGCCTCGGTGCCGCCGCAGGGCGGGCGCAAGCACCCGCACCAGGAGTTCATCCAGATCGACACCACCAACGTGCTGTTCATCGTCGGCGGCGCGTTCGCCGGCCTGGAGCGGATCATCGAGGGCCGCGCGGGTGCCAAGGGCATCGGCTTCGGCGCCAACATCCGCTCCAAGCGGGAGTCGGACGCCAGCGACCACTTCCGCCAGGTGATGCCCGAGGACCTGGTGAAGTTCGGCATGATCCCCGAGTTCATCGGCCGTCTGCCGGTGATCACCAGCGTGCACAACCTGGACCGCGAGGCGCTGCTGCAGATCCTCACCGAGCCGCGCAACGCGCTGGTCAAGCAGTACCGCAAGCTCTTCGAACTGGACGGCGTGGAGCTGGAGTTCTCCCGGGACGCGCTGGAGGCGATCGCCGACCAGGCGATCCTGCGCGGCACCGGCGCGCGCGGTCTGCGGGCCATCATGGAGGAGGTGCTGATGTCCGTGATGTACGAGGTCCCCTCGCGCCAGGACGTCGCCCGCGTGGTGGTCACCGGGGACGTCGTCTCCAAGCACGCCATCCCCACCCTCGTCCCGCGCGACATGATCAAGCGCGAGCGCCGCGAGAAGAGCGCCTGACCGACGCCCGTCACGCACCGACGCCGGTCATGCGAAGGGGGGTGCTACTTGGCGACGACCATGGCGTCGCGGATCGTCCGCGTCTTGGCGGCCGCCTGCTCGGCGGTGAGCGGCTGGCCGCTGCTGCCGCTCAGGCTGACCTTGGTGAAGGAGACCCGGCCGGTGGTGGACTTGTCCGCCCACACACAGATCGTCGGGCCGGGCTTGCCGAGCATGGTCGACGTGCCGCAGGAGAGCTTCGCCGAGGAGTTGTTGGCGTCCTGTGCCGGGAAGTCGGTCATCGTCGTGGACAGGCCGTCGCCGTCCTTCTTGGAGTCCTCGATGATCTGCGCGGGGTCGTTGAGGTTGCCGTAGACGCCGACCACCGAGAAGGTGTCCAGCGCGTCCGAGCCCTTGCTGTAGCTGGCCACCAGGACCTGCAGGTCGGTGCCGAACTTGGACGCCCCGGGCTTGCTCATGTCGGCGGCCTGCTCCTTGGCCGACTTCTGGACGTAGCCGTCGGCCAGGGTCTGCGGGGCGGTGATCTTGTACTTGCCGCCCGCGTCGCCGCCGAGGAACTTCCAGGCGGCGAAACCGCCGCCGCCCAGCACCAGCGCGCCGATCACCAGACCGATCACCAGGCCGCCCTTGCCCTTCGGCGGCGGCGCCACCGGGTAGCCCGGCTGCCCGTACGGCGCCTGCGGCGGCACGCCGTACGGCTGCTGGGGCGCGCCGTAGGGCTGCTGCGGCGGGTAGCCGTACTGGGGCTGCGGGGCGCCGTAGGGCTGCTGCTGCGGCGGCTGGCCGTACTGCGGCGGGCCCCCGTAAGGCTGCGGCTGCGGCTGACCCTGCGGATACTGCTGTCCCTGGCCGTACATCTGCTCTGTGCTCCCCCGCCGCACCCGCGGCCTGTCGTGGTGTGGAGTCGTTCCGTGCACGTCCGGTCAACCGGACGAGTGCCCGGGCACGGTACCGCACGGTGCCCGTCCGGGGCCCGTTCGGGCGTGGCGCGTCCGCGGACCGAAAGCGGTTCGTAACCCGCCCCCCCGGTTACGTAAACTGTGCGTCGTGACCGACACGACGAACCAGCGCCCCGTGAGCACCACCGGGGACGAAGCAGCAACCCTCCCGACGACCTACACCCCCGCGGACGTAGAGGGCGAGCTGTACGAGCGCTGGGTAGAGCGTGGCTACTTCACGGCCGACGCGAAGAGCGAGAAGCCGCCGTTCACCGTCGTCATCCCCCCGCCGAACGTCACCGGCAGCCTGCACCTGGGCCACGCCTTCGAGCACACGCTGATCGACGCCCTGGTCCGCCGCAAGCGCATGCAGGGCTTCGAGGCCCTGTGGCAGCCCGGCATGGACCACGCCGGCATCGCCACCCAGAACGTGGTCGAGCGCGAGCTCGCCAAGGAGGGCAAGTCCCGCCACGACCTGGGCCGCGAGGCCTTCGTCGAGCGCGTCTGGAAGTGGAAGGCGGAGTCCGGCGGCCAGATCTCCGGTCAGATGCGGCGCCTGGGCGACGGCGTGGACTGGTCCCGCGAGCGCTTCACCATGGACGAGGGCCTGTCCCAGGCCGTCCAGACCATCTTCAAGAAGCTCTTCGACGACGAGCTGATCTACCGCGCCGAACGCATCATCAACTGGTGCCCGCGCTGCCTGACCGCCATCTCGGACATCGAGGTGGAGTACCAGGACGACGACGGCGAGCTGGTCTCGATCCGCTACGGCGAGGGCGAGAACTCCATCGTCGTCGCCACCACGCGCGCCGAGACGATGCTGGGCGACACCGCGGTCGCCGTCCACCCGGAGGACGAGCGCTACAAGCACATGGTCGGCACCGAGATCGAGCTGCCGCTGACCGGCCGCCGGATCCCGATCGTCGCCGACGCCCACGTCGACCCGGAGTTCGGCACCGGCGCTGTCAAGGTGACGCCCGCGCACGACCCGAACGACTTCGAGATCGGCCAGCGGCACGACCTGCCGAACATCGCCGTCATGGACGAGCACGCCGTCATCACCGTGCACGGCCCCTTCCTCGGCCTGGACCGCCTGGAGGCCCGCTCGGCGATCGTCGCCGCGCTGCGCGCCGAGGGCCGAATCGTCGCCGAGAAGCGCCCGTACGTCCACTCGGTGGGCCACTGCTCGCGCTGCAAGACCACCATCGAGCCGCGGCTGTCCATGCAGTGGTGGGTCAAGGTCGGCCCGCTCGCCCAGGCCGCCGGTGACGCGGTCCGCGACGGCAAGGTCAAGATCCACCCGCAGGAGATGGAGAAGCGGTACTTCGACTGGGTCGACAACCTGCACGACTGGTGCATCTCGCGCCAGCTGTGGTGGGGCCACCGCATCCCGGTCTGGTACGGCCCGAACGGCGAGATCGTCTGCGTCGGCCCCGACGAGCAGCCGCCGACCGGCGAGGGCTGGCACCAGGACACCGACGTCCTGGACACCTGGTTCTCCTCCGGCCTGTGGCCGTTCTCCACGCTCGGCTGGCCGGAGCAGACCGACAGCCTCGCGAAGTTCTACCCGAACTCCGTCCTGGTCACCGGCTACGACATCCTGTTCTTCTGGGTCGCCCGGATGATGATGTTCGGTCTCTACGCGATGGACGGCACCCCGCCGTTCCACACCATCGCGCTGCACGGCATGGTCCGTGACCAGAACGGCAAGAAGATGTCGAAGTCCTTCGGCAACGTCGTCAACCCGCTGGACTGGATGGACAAGTACGGCTCCGACGCGCTGCGCTTCACGCTCGCGCGCGGTGCCAACCCGGGCGTCGACGTGCCGATCGGCGAGGACTGGGTCCAGGCGGCCCGCAACTTCGCCAACAAGATCTGGAACGCCACCCGCTTCGCGCTGATGAACGGCGCCACCGTCGAGGGCCCGCTGCCCGCGCCGGAGGAGCTGACCGCGGCCGACCGCTGGATCCTGTCGCGGCTCAACAGCACCGTCGCCGAGGTGGACGGGCTGTACGAGGACTACCAGTTCTCCAAGCTCTCCGAGGCGCTGTACCACTTCGCCTGGGACGAGGTCTTCGACTGGTACGTCGAACTCTCCAAGACCACCCTGGCCAAGGGCGGCCCGCAGGCCGACGCCGCGCGCCGGGTGCTCGGCGAGGTCCTCGACGTCACCCTGCGGCTGCTGCACCCGATCGTGCCCTTCGTCACCGAGACGCTGTGGACCACGCTCACCGGGGCCGAGTCGGTCGTCATCGCCGACTGGCCGACCGACAGCGGCTACCGTGACGCCGCGGCCGAGGCGGAGATCGCCACGCTGCAGCAGGTGGTCACCGAGGTCCGCCGGTTCGCCGTGAGCCAGGGCCTCAAGGACCGGCAGCGCGTCCCGGCCCAGCTGGACCTCGACGGCACCGTGCTGGCCGTCCACGAGGACGCGATCCGCTCGCTGCTGCGGCTGACCGTCCCCGAGGAGGGCTTCGTGGCCACCGCCTCGCTCCCGGTCGCCGGCGCCACCGTCTCGCTGGACCTCTCCGGCACCATCGACGTCCCGGCGGAGCGCAAGCGCCTCGCCAAGGACCTCGCGGCCGCCGAGAAGGAGAAGGCGCAGACCACCGCCAAGCTCGGCAACGAGGCGTTCCTCGCCAAGGCGCCGGACGAGGTGGTCGCCAAGATCAAGGTCCGCCAGGAGGCGGCCGAGGCCGACATCGCCCGGATCACCGCCCAGCTCGCGGCGCTGCCGCAGGGCTGAGCCCGTACCGGCCCGTGAGGGGCCGCACTCCGCGACGCGCGGGGTGCGGCCCCTCGGCGTTTCGCGGTCTCCGCTGCCGGTTCCGCTGCGGGACGCTTTCATTACGCCTAATAGCGCAGGAACATTGCTCCCTTCCGGCGAATATTCATCCTGGACCGGGTGAGGTCCTATTCCGAGCGAATTGATTCCGGTCTTGCCCGCGCGCGTTCGCGGAAGTTTGCAGGTTCGGATGTGTACGGTGTGCACGGAGTTTCCGAAGGACGTTTCCGCTGAGCGTTCCTGCGGGGTGTCCCTGATGGGCGACGGACGGGAGGGCACGGCGTGGTGGTGACCGAGGAGTTGGCCGACGAACTGCCTGCCGAGATGGTCGAGGAGGCGAAGGCCAGGGCGGCGACCCTGCTGCTCGCCTTCCGGCACGGGAATCAGCTCGCGTTCGACCAGGAGCTGGACCTGCTGTTCGCCGAGCAGGCCGAGCGCGAGGTGACCACCCTGCTCACCTGGATCGCCGCCGAGGCCGTCCGCAAGGCGTACGCCCCCGAGGTCGGCGACAGGGTGCTGCGGGCGATGGCCCGGCGGGCCCCGGCCGACACCGGCGCGGTCGCGGTGGACGAGGAGGGCGCGGACGCCGCCAGGCTGATCGAGGCGGTGGCGGCCGGCGAGGTGGCCGAGGTCCGCGGCCTGGTCGCCTCGACGGCCGACACCACCTTCCTGCTGGGCGGTCTGCTGCAGGGCGTCGCGATGATGCTGCCGCTGCTGCCCGAGGGTGAACTGGCTGAGATCACCGCCGAGTTGCGCCGTCGGCACGGCGGTGCCGCGCACGTGCCGGAGGCCCGGGCCGGGGTCTGAGCCCCGCGCCGGGCCCGCCGCAGGCTGCTGCCTGCCGCGCCTACGGCATGGCGTGCAGGTGGGCGCCGATGGTGCCGGCGACCGGGTTGCCCGCCCTGGCGTCCCAGTTTGTGGACCAGGTCATCGCACCGCCGATGCCGGGCCAGGTGGCGTCGGGCTTGTAGCTGCCGCAGCCGGTGCCGGAGGCCAGGCAGTCCAGCGCGTTGACGACGGTGCCGGCGCCGAGGTAGCCGCCGCCCGCCGCGCTGGTCGAGGCCGGCACCCCGAGGCCCACCTGGTCGGGCCGCAGCCCGCCCTTGAGCTGGATGCAGGCCAGCGCGGTGAGGAAGTTCTCGGTGCCCTGCGCGTAGACGTTGCCGTCGCAGCCGTTCATCGCGCCGGAGTTGTAGTACTGCATGTTGACGATGGTGAGGATGTCCTTCACGTTCAGCGCCAGTTTGAAGTACTCCATACCAGTCGACTGCATGTCGATGGTCTGCGGCGCCATGGTGAGGATGAATCCGCTGCCTGCCTTCGCCGCCAGGGCGTGCAGAGCCTGGCTCATGGAGGTGGCGCTGATGCCGTTCTCCAGGTCGATGTCGATCCCGTCGAAGCCGTAGCTCTGCATCAGCGCCCACGCGGTGCTGGTGAAGTTCGCGGCGGAGGCGGAGTCGCCGACCCAGACCGTGCCGTTCTGGCCGCCGATCGAGAGCACCACCCGCTTCCCGGCCGCCCGTTTGGCGGCGATGTCGGCCTTGAACTGGGCGTCGGTGTAGCCGCCGAGGCGGGAGGAGAGGGCGGGGTCGAGGGTGAAGCTCAGCCCGCCGCGGGTGGCGGTGGCGTCGGCGAAGGAGACCGCGATGACGTCGTAGGCGGCCGGGACGTCGCTGATCCGCTGGACGGTGGCCCCGTTGTCGAAGTTCTGCCAGTAGCCGGTGAGGATGTGCTTCGGCAGGTCGGGCGGCCGGCCCGTCGAGGTGGCGGTCGGGCTCCCGGTGGCGGTGGGGGTTGTGGTGCCGGTCGGGGTGGCGGTCGGGCTCGGGCTCGGGCTCGGGGTGGCGGTGGCGGTCGGGCTCGGGGAGGGCTGCGGGCCGCCGGGGCCGAGCAGCGAGACGTCGTCGGCGAGGAAGGCCGGCTGCCCGTACCAGCCGTGCAGGTAGACGGTGACGCCGGTGGTGTCGGGGCCGGTGGTGAAGCTCGTGCTCAGCCGGGCCCAGCCCGGCGAGGACGTCCAGGTGCTCGGATCGGTCCCGCCGGTGCCGCGGGCGCCCAGGTAGACGTACGAGCCCTGGACCCAGGAGCTCAGCGTGTACGACGACGAGGGCTTCACCGCGACGGTCTGGGTGCACTCGCCGGTGTCGCCCGCGCCCGGGGTGGACTGCAGGGCGTACCGGCCGGAGTGCGCGGTCGTGCTCTGGACGGTGCCGCCGGTGCAGGTCCAGCCGGTCGGGTTCCCGGTCTCGAAGCCGCCGTTGGTGATCAGGTCGGTGTCGGCGGCGTGCGCGCCGGTGCCGCCGGCGAGCACGAGCCCGCTCAGGCCGAGGGCGACGGCGCTCGCTCCGGCGAGCAGGGAGTGGACGGCGCGCGGGCGCCGGTGTCGGGCAGGTGGCATGACTCCGTCTCCAGTGGGGGAGGCCCGGCGGCGCTTCGTGGGGGAGCGCGGTCCGGGGTGTCGATGGTGCGATTGCGGGAGCTACCGACAACTCAAGTCCCTGTCGGGAAAGGAGACTTGCCTCACAAGGTGGAGTAGACCAATCCGGCTGTCAAGAGGGAGCTAGGCGGCCAGAAGCGGCGCCGGGGCCCCGGCGGACCCGGACTCGGACCCAGGCGCGGACTCGGCGAGCGCGGCGGTCAGCGCGGCGGTCAGCGCGGCGATCCGGGCCGAGGCCAGGCCGTCGCCGTACGGGCTCGGGGTGGCCGCGAGCCGGGTGAGGCGCTCGGGGGTGTCGGAGAGCCAGGCGCGGGCCAGTCCGCCAAGCTCCTCGCCGGGCGCCACCAGCGCGGCGAAGCCGGCCGCCACTGCCTCCGGGCGCTCGGTGGAGCGGCGCACCACCAGCAGTGGACGGCCGAGCACGGTGCACTCCTCCTGCACGCCGCCGGAGTCGGAGACCAGCAGTGCCGCGTGGCTCGCCAGGCCCAGGAAGTCGGCGTAGCCGACCGGGCCGGTGACGGCCAGTCGCGCGAGCAGGCCGTCCAGGCCGAAGCGCTCGACGGCGGCCCGGGTGCGCGGGTGCATCGGGAACAGCACCGGGGTGCCGGCCCGGGCGGTCCGGTCCAGCTCGGCGAGTACGGCGCCGAGCGCCTCGGCGGTGTCGGTGTTCTCCGGGCGGTGCACGGTGGCCAGGACGTACCCGTCCGGGCGCAGCCCGTACGCGGCGAGCAGCGCGGCGCGGGCGGCCTCGTCCGGCAGCTGACGGCGGACCACCTCGACGACGGTGTTGCCGGTGAGCTCGATCCGGTCCTCGGCCAGGGACTCGGCGCGCAGGTTGGCGACGTTGTCCGCGGTGGCGGCGCAGAGCAGGTCGGAGACGTGGTCGACCATCACCCGGTTGTGCTCCTCGGGCATCGCTCGGTCGAAGCTGCGCAGCCCGGCCTCGACGTGGACCAGCGGGATCTCCCGGGCGTTGGCGGCCAGTGCCCCGGCGAGGGTGGCGTTGGTGTCGCCCTGGACGACCACGGCGGCGGGGCGGTCCTCGGCGAAGGCGGCGTCCAGCTGGCCCAGGGACTGGGCGATCTGGCCGGCCCGGGGGCGGCCGCCGACGCCGGTGAGCAGTTCGGGCCGGGGCAGGTCCAGGTCGCGCAGGAAGCGGCCGGACATCGCCTCGTCCCAGTGCTGGCCGGTGTGCACCAGTCGGGTGGCGTCGCCGAGTTCGTGGATCAGCGGGGCGAGCTTGACCAGCTCGGGGCGGGTCCCGAGGACGACGGCGACGCTGGACGGGGGCAGGCACATGCTCATGCGGGGGCGCCGAGGGTGACCTTCTCGGCGTTGCGGCGGGTCTTGGCCCAGCCGTTGCGTCCGAGCAGCAGCCGGACGGCGGCCCGGGCGGCGACCACGAAGAGGTGGTAGGCGTAGAGCCAGACCAGGACGCCCCAGAGCAGCCCGGTGAGCCGGCCGCGGTCGGGGTGGACGGCCTTGCGGTAGGCGAGGCCCCAGAAGACCATCGGCAGCGTGGCGAGGACGAAGGCGAGCAGCATCCACGGCCCGAAGCGGAGCCGGAAGTCGGCGGTCTCGGCGGGGAAGAGCACCAGCCCGGCGGTGGTGATCCCGAGCGAGAGCGGGACCAGCAGCACCAGCAGCACGCAGACCACGGGCTGCAGGAAGGTGTACATCACCTCGGCCTTGCCGGACCAGGTGTAGTGCGGGGAGCGCAGCACCCGGCCGGTGTAGCGCAGGCACTGCATGTTGCCCTGGGCCCAGCGGGTGCGCTGGGTGAGGAAGCGGCGCGGCGAGACCAGGCCCTCCTGGGAGACCTGGGTCTCGGTGACGTGGGTGAGCCGCCAGCCGGCCAGCCGGAGGTCCAGCCCGGACTCGTAGTCCTCCAGCAGCGCGCGCTCGGGCCAGGGGCGGCCGGCCCGGCCCTCCTCGACGGTCAGCGAGTCGAGGGCGGTGAGCCGGACGAACTGGCCGTTGCCGCCGAGGCCGACGCTGCCGGTGCGGCGGCGCAGCAGCTGCATGCCGGCGTTGTTGGCCTGGAACTCGACGTCCTGCATCCGTACGAGCGCGCGGGCGAGGGCGTTGGCGGCGCGGCCGCGCCCGGGCAGCGGGTGTTCGTCGTCGGCGTTGCGCATCCGGACGCCGATCTGGACGGCGCCGGTGTCGGGGCGGCCGAGTGCCTTGTCGTTGCAGACCTGGGCGAGGGTGCCCGGGTCGAGCCGGCCGTCGGCGTCGACCACGCCGATCACCACGCGGGAGCGGTCGGTGCCTTCCGGCAGCCAGGCGGAGATCTCCCGGTAGGCGGCGTTGAGGGCGGCGCCCTTGCCGATCCGGGCGTGCGGGCGGCGGCGCTGGACGAGGTGGACGCGCGGGTCGCGGGCGGCCGCGGCGAGCACGAGGTCGCGGGTGGCGTCCTCGCTGTCGTCGTCGATCACCCACAGGTGGGCCTCGGGCGCCCTGGTCCGCAGGCCGTCCAGGGTCTGGGTGACCACGGCCTCCTCGTCGCGGCAGGGGATCACCAGGTGCCAGCGGAAGGCGGCGGGGTCGCCGGGCTCGGCGGGCCGGTTGTGCCGGAAGGCGTGGCGGGAGCCGGCCCAGTACACGAGGAAGCGTCCGAAGACGAGCACCATGTAGCCCACGAGGGCCAGCGAGATCAGTCCGGCGACCCAGACGATGGCGTCCTGGCGCAGCGTGATCCAGTCGTGCAGGGCGTCGGGCATGGCGCGGTGCTCCTCGTAATCAAAGGCTGGCGACTCCTGTTGGTTGCGAATCGATGCTTTATTGCAGATCGCTAAATGAATAGTAAAGGGATCAAACTGGGCGGTAGTGGCAAAGACGGGGCAAAGTGGCCGTTCTCACCCCGGCTCTCACCCTGTGAGGACGGCCCGCCACCGCTCCGTAGACTGTGGTCGTGAGCGACAAGGCCGACCCGAACCCGTACACCATCCGCCCCGCCGACAACGGCACCGGCGACGCCCTGCGCGACGTGGAGACGGAACTCTCCCAGCGCTGGCCGGAGAACAAGCTGGAGCCCTCGCTCGACCGGATCGAGGCGCTGATGGACATCCTGGGCCAGCCCCAGCGGTCCTTCCCCTCCATCCACATCACCGGCACCAACGGCAAGACCTCCACCGCCCGGATGATCGAGCAGCTGCTCAACGGCTTCGAGCTGCGCACCGGCCGCTACACCAGCCCGCACGTGGAGTCCGTCACCGAGCGGATCAGCCTGGACGGCGCCCCCATCAGCCCGGAGCGCTTCGTCGAGGTCTACCGCGACATCGAGCCCTACGTGCAGATGGTCGATGCGGCGCAGCCGGTGCCGATGTCCTTCTTCGAGGTGTTGACCGGCATGGCCTACGCCGCCTTCGCCGATGCCCCGGTGGACGTCGCCGTGGTCGAGGTCGGCATGGGCGGCTCCTGGGATGCCACCAACGTCATCGACTCCGCCGTCGCCGTGATCACCCCGATCGGCCTCGACCACACCGACAAGCTCGGCGAGACCACCGGCGAGATCGCCGTCGAGAAGTCCGGGATCATCAAGTCCGGTGCCGTCGCCGTCGTCGCCCAGCAGCAGCTGGACGCCGCCCAGATCATCCTGCGCCGCGCCGTCGAGGTGGACGCCACGGTCGCCCGCGAGGGCCTGGAGTTCGGCGTGATCCGCCGCGAACTCGCCGTCGGCGGCCAGCTGGTCACGCTGCGCGGACTCGGCGGCGAGGAGTACGAGGACATCTTCATCCCGCTGCACGGCGAGTACCAGGCGCACAACGCGGCGCTCGCCCTGGCCGCGGTCGAGGCCTTCTTCGGCGTCGGCGGCGCCCGCGGCGGACAGCTCGACGTCGACAAGATCCGCCACGCCTTCTCCGGCGTCTCCTCGCCGGGCCGCCTGGAGATCGTCCGCCGCAGCCCCACGATCGTCCTGGACGCCGCGCACAACCCGCACGGCGCCCGCGCCACCGTCGCCGCCCTCACCGAGTCCTTCGGCTTCACCCGGCTCGTCGGCGTGATCGGCACCTCCGGGGACAAGGACGTGGCCGGCGTGCTGGAGGCCTTCGAGCCGATCCTGGCCGAGGTCGTCATCACCCAGAACTCCACCCACCGCGCGATGGACGTCGACGCGCTCGCCGCCCTGGCCGTCGAGGTCTTCGGCGAGGACCGCGTCCAGGTCGAGCCCCGCCTCGACGACGCCATCGCCGCCGCCGTCACCCTGGCCGAGGAGGAGGGCGACCTCGGCGGCGCCGGCGTGCTGGTCACCGGATCGGTCATCACGGTGGGCGAGGCCCGCCTGCTGCTCGGGAGGAAGTGACATGAGGACGCTCTGCTCCTCGACCTTGATCGGCGAGGCACTCCTGGTCATGTTCGCGGCGCTGGTCGCGATGCGGCTCACCGACGTCTCCACCGGGGAGATCTGGACGGTCAGCGGCATTGCGATGGCCCTGTGCATCGCGCTCTGCGGCATGATCAACCGCCCCGGCGCGGTGCAGATCGGATGGGCGCTGCAGATCGGCCTGATCGCCAGCGGCTTCGTCCTGCCGACCATGTTCGGCCTCGGCGTGGTCTTCGCCGGCCTGTGGTGGTGCTCGGTGCACTACGGCCGCAAGGTGGACGCGTTCAAGGCCGCCCGCGCCGCCGCCACCGAGGCCGCCGCCGTACCCGCCTAGGGCCCCGGACCAGCGCACCGACACGCCGTGTACGCAAGGTAATCTCTGCCGTGTCGGCCCACTCGTCGACCCGACTGTCTGCCGAACCGAATCCCCAGGAGACGCACCGTGTCCCAGCGCACTCTCGTCCTGCTCAAGCCCGACGCCGTCCGCCGCGGCCTGGCCGGCGAGATCATCAGCCGCATCGAGCGCAAGGCCGGCTGGCGCTTCGCCGCGATCGAGCTGCGCACCTTCGACCGGGCGACGCTGGAGCAGCACTACGCGGAGCACGTCGGCCGCCCGTTCTACGAGCCGCTGCTGGAGTTCATGACCTCCGGCCCGTCGCTCGCGCTGATCGTCGAGGGCGAGGAGGTCGTGCGCGGCATCCGCATGCTGGCCGGCGCCACCAACCCGCTGGAGGCCGGGGCCGGCACCATCCGCGGCGACTACGCGACGATCACCCGCGAGAACCTGATCCACGCCTCCGACTCCCCGGAGTCCGCCGAGCGCGAGATCAAGATCTTCTTCCCGGCGCACGCCTGAGTCGGGCCGGGCGACAACGCCCGGAGGACCTTGGGACTGCCCCGGTCGGGACCATTGGCCCGGCCGGGGCATTCTTATCGTGAAATAGGGAACTGGGGGGGCCGACACGGCGTCCCAATCCTCGGAGAAGCGATCACGCTCCGGACAATGGACGGTATGCCCCACGTCGACGTCCGTACCGTGCGGCGTGACTACGATGGACGCGACTCAAGGGCCCGGTAAGGCAGCTCAGCTGGTCTCCGCCCAAGCGTGGGCGCACGCAGTCGTCCACCCCTCATGAACTCCGAGCCCGGGAAGGCACCCACACCCCATGGCGAGCAACCTGTCGTTCATCGGCCGCGACTTGGCGATCGACCTCGGAACTGCCAATACGCTGGTGTACGTCAGGGGCAAGGGCATCGTCCTGAACGAGCCGTCGGTCGTCGCCGTGAACACCAACACCGGCGGCATCCTCGCCGTCGGCGCCGAAGCCAAGAAGATGATCGGCCGCACCCCGGGCAACATCGTCGCCATCCGCCCGCTCAAGGACGGCGTGATCGCCGACTTCGAGATCACCGAGCGGATGCTGCGGTACTTCATCCTCAAGATCCACCGCCGCCGCTACCTCGCCCGCCCGCGCGTCGTCGTCTGCGTCCCCTCCGGCATCACCGGCGTCGAGCGCCGCGCCGTCATCGAGGCCTCCTCGCAGGCCGGCGCCCGCCAGGTGCACATCATCGAGGAGCCGATGGCCGCCGCCATCGGCGCCGGCCTGCCCGTCCACGAGCCCACCGGCAACATGGTCGTCGACATCGGCGGCGGCACCACCGAGGTCGCGGTGATCTCCCTCGGCGGCATCGTCACCGCCCAGTCCATCCGGGTGGCCGGCGACGAACTGGACAACGCGATCGTCCAGCACATCAAGAAGGAGTACTCGCTCCTCCTCGGTGAGCGCAGCGCCGAACAGATCAAGATGAGCATCGGCAGCGCCTTCGGCCTGGAAGGCGAGAAGGACGAGCACGCCGAGATCCGCGGCCGCGACCTGGTCAGCGGCCTGCCCAAGACCGTCGTCATCTCCGCCGCCGAGGTCCGCGAAGCCATCGACGAGCCGGTCAACTCGATCATCGACGCGGTCAAGACCACCCTCGACCAGTGCCCGCCCGAGCTGGCCGGCGACGTCATGGACCGCGGCATCGTGCTCACCGGCGGCGGCGCCCTGCTGCGCGGCCTCGACGAGCGGCTGCGCCGCGAGACCGGCATGCCGATCCACATCGCCGAGAACCCGCTCGACTCCGTCGCACTCGGCTCCGGCAAGTGCGTCGAGGAGTTCGAGGCGCTCCAGCAGGTACTCGACGCACAGCCGCGCCGTTAGCACCACAGCACAACATCCGACACGACTGAACGGGCCGCCGCCCGGGCCCCACAGCCCCGGGCGGCCGCCAGGTACGAAGGGGCAGTACCAGCACCGTGAGGGACACACGAGAGAGCCGGCTACTGCTCATCCTGCTGGTGGCCGTCGCCTTCGCGCTGATCACCGTCGACATCAAGGGCGGTGAGGACTCCCCGCTCGGCCCCGCCCGACACGCGGCCGCCGGCGTCCTCGGCCCGGTCGAGCGCGGCGCCGCCACCGTCGTCGACCCGGTCGCCAACACCGTCCGGGCCTTCCGGGACGCCGCCACCAACAACGGCCGCACCGACCAGCTCGCCCGCGAGAACACCGAACTTCGGCAGAAGCTCGCCTCCTCCGACATGGCCACCGGGCGCACCAAGCAACTCGACGACCTGCTGCGCACCGCCGGCGCCGGCGGCTACACCGTCAAGGCCGCCCAGGTCATCGCGATCGGCCCGGCCCAGGGCTTCTCCTGGACCATCACCATCGACGCCGGCAGCGACGACGGCCTCACCCGCGACATGACCGTGATCAACGGCCAGGGCCTGGTCGGCCGGATCACCACCGTCGGCCCGACCACCGCCACCGTGCTGCTCGCCTCCGACCCCGGCTTCTCGGCCGGCACCCGCCTGGAGGGCACCGGCGAGATCGGCTTCGCCTCCGGCGGCGGCGACAGCCCGATGAAGGTCTCCCTCCTCAACGGCAAGGCCCAGGTCAAGGCCGGCGACCGGCTGGTCACCTTCGGCTCGCAGAGCGGCCGCCCGTTCGTGCCCGGCGTCCCGGTCGGCAAGGTCACCGAGGTCCAGGCCAACGCGGGCCAGCTGACCAAGACCGTCCTGGTCGAGCCCTTCGTCCAGTTCACCCGCCTGGACCTGGTCGGCGTGGTGGTCGTGCCGCCGCGCGCCGACCCGCGCGACGCCGTCCTGCCGCCGGCCCCCGCCCCCGCCGCGCCCACCCCGGGACAAGCCCCCGCCGCCGCGCCCGCCAAGCCCACTGGGGGGAACTGAGCCATGCGCCTCGCCCGCATCCCCGTCTCCGCCGGCCTGATCCTGTTCGGCCTGATCCTCCAGGTCAGCGTCTTCGGCCGACTCCAGCTCCCGGGAGCCACCCCGGACATACTGCTGCTCGTCGTGGTCGGCCTCGCCATGGTCTACGGGCCCACCGGCGGCTGCCTGGTCGGCTTCGCGGCCGGCCTGCTGGCCGACGTCGCGCCGCCCTCCGACCACGCGATCGGCCGCTACGCGCTCGTGCTCTGCCTGATGGGCTACGCCGCCGGGCTGCTGCGCCCCGACCACGGCCGCCAGCGCTCCGTCGCGAGCTCGCTGCTGGTGGTGGGCGCCGCGGCCGTCGCCTCCACCCTGCTGTACGCCATGGTCGGCGCCCTGGTCGGCGACACCGCGGCCCGGCACGTCGGCCTCGTCGGCCTGGTGATCAGCGCCCTGCTGTACGACCTGCTGCTGGCGCCGTTCGTGGTGCCGCTGGTGATGCTGCTCGGCCGCCGCTTCGGGCGCGACCCGGTGACCGCCGCCGACGACGACCAGAGCGGCCCAGGCCTGGGCCTCGGCTCGCTGGCCCGCTACCGCACCACCCGCGAGGTCTCGTCCGGCCCGTCCTACAAGAAGCGGCGCGTGCCCGGCTTCGCCCGCCGCCCGTAACCGGCCCGGCCCCCGACCTCCCGACTTCCCCGCATCCTGGAGCGCACGAGACGTGAGCAACATCCCCGAGACCGGCCGCACCCGGCGGGTGACGATCCGTCTGGTGGTGCTGCAGATCCTGGTGCTGTCGCTGCTCGCCACCCTCGGCGGGCGGCTGTGGTACCTGCAGATCCGCAACGCCAAGGAGTACACCGCCAAGGCGACCGGCAACCACATCCGCGAGGTGGTCGAGCCGGCCGTCCGCGGCGAGATCCTGGACGCCTCCGGGCGGATACTGGCCGGCAACGAGACCCGGCTGGTGGTCTCGGTCAGCCGCACCTCGCTGCTGCAGCAGAAGGACGGCGGCAAGGCGGTGCTGGCCCGGCTGGCCGAGGTGCTGGGGATGCCCGCCAAGGACGTGCAGGAGAAGGTCCGGCTCTGCGACGCCAAGACCCCGCAGCCCTGCTGGAACGGTTCGCCCTACCAGCCGATCCCGGTCACCAAGGAAGCGACCACCCAGCAGGCGATGCAGATAATGGAGCGCCGCGAGGACTTCCCCGGGATCACCGCGCAGCCCACCGCCGTGCGCCGCTACACCGGAGCCGAGGGCGCCAACCTGGCCCAGGTGCTCGGCTACCTCTCGCCGGTCACCGACGACGAGGTCAGCAAGACCGCCGACAAGAGCGGCCTGGACCGCTACCTGCCGGCCGACCAGATCGGCCGGGCCGGCCTGGAGTCGGTGTACGACCGCGACCTGCGCGGCACCGCCGGCATCACCAAGCTGGAGGTGGACAACCTCGGCCGGGTGATCGGCACTGCTGGTGCCGTCGCCCCGCAGACCGGCGACAACCTGGTCACCAGCATCGACGCCCGGGTGCAGAAGGTGGTCGAGGACAACCTGGCGCAGGCCATCGCGGACGCCCGGAACACCTTCGACAAGGTCACCAACCGCAACTACGAGGCCGACTCCGGCGCCGCCGTGGTGATGGACGTGCACACCGGGCGGATCATCGCCATGGCGAGCGCCCCGACCTATGACCCGAACCTCTGGGTCGGCGGCATCAGCGGCAAGGACTACCAGTCGCTGACCAGCAAGGAGTCCAACTTCCCGCTGCTGAACCGGGCCATACAGGGTCAGTCCGCCCCCGGTTCGACCTTCAAGGTCATCTCCACCACCGCCGCCGTGCAGGCCGGCTACTCGCTGGACGGCACCTACCCGTGCCCCAAGAGCATGACCATCGGCGGCCGCGAGTTCAAGAACTTCGAGAGCGAGAGCTTCGGCTCCATCACGCTGGAGAAGGCGCTGGAGGTCTCCTGCGACACCGTCTTCTACGGTCTGGCCAACGACCAGTGGCTGAAGGACGGCGGCATCAAGCCGAAGAAGGACCCGGGCGACTGGTTCTTCAAGACCGCCCACGAGTTCGGCCTCGGCGCCAAGACCGGCATCGACCTGCCGTCCGAGGTGACCGGCCGGGTGCCGGACCGGCAGTGGAAGCAGTCCTTCTACGACAACAACAAGGACGCCTGGTGCGCGCAGGCCAAGAAGGGCGGCAACAGCTTCTCCGACCAGATCGCCCGGGAGAACTGCGTCGACGGCTACCAGATGCGCGCCGGTGACGCCGTCAACTTCGCCATCGGCCAGGGCGACACCCTCGTCACCCCGGTCCAGATGGCCCGGATCTACTCGGCGCTGGCCAACGGCGGTACCTTCTACCGGCCGACCATCGCCAAGGCGGTGATAAGCCCGGGCGGGGATCTCGTCCGCGAGATCGCCCCGCAGGCGGACGCCAAGTTCCCCGGCGACCAGAAGCTGCTGAGCTACATCAACCAGGCCACCGAGGGCGTCGTCAAGAGCGGTACTGCCGCCTGGAAGTTCTCGCAGGCCGGCTGGCCGCAGGACAAGATCGCGCTGCACGCCAAGACCGGCACCGCCGAGGTCGAGGGCAAGCAGACCACCTCCTGGCTGGCCACGTACAGCAAGGACTACGCGATCATCATGACGATCAGCCAGGGCGGCACCGGCTCCGGCGGTTCCGGTGACTCCGTCCGCCGGATCTACCAGGCGCTGTACGGCGTGGACGACAAGGGCAACATCGACAACGGCAAGGCGCTGCTGCCCGTCCCGCAGGGCGAGCTGCCGAAGTTCAACCCGGACGGCACCGCGATCATCAAGCCGGCGTCCTACACCGGCGACCCGGCCCCGGTGTCGGCCCCGGTGTCGGCCTCTGCCGACCAGGTGGCGGAAGCTTCGGCCCTGGTGCCGGCCCCGGCTTCGGCTCCGGCTCCGGTGCTGCTCGACGCGGCGTCGGCGCAGGCGGACCCGGCCCCGGCAGCGGCCTTCCTCGACCAGGCACCGCCGACCGACCGTCCGGCGATCTACACCGCGGCCGACGCCGCGCTCGAACCCGGCCGAAGCCCGGGAAGGGGACGGGCATGACCTCCTACGGCTCCTACCGCCAGCTGCGGCTGGCCCCGCAGCGCCGCGGGGTCTCCAAGGCCCTCGCCAAGGACTCCCCGCTCTGGCGGCTGGACTGGATACTGCTGTTGGCCGCGCTGGCCCTCTCGGCCGGCAGCTCGCTGCTGGTCTGGTCGGCCACCCGCGGACGCGACTCGCTCACCCACGGGGACCCGCAGTACTTCCTGTACCGGCACCTGACCAACTTCGTGGTCGGGCTGGTGCTGTGCGCCGTGGTGATAGCGATAGGGAGTCGTCGCTTCCGCACGATCGTGCCGTTCCTGTACGTCGCCGTGATCCTGCTGCTGCTGGCGACGCTCAGCCCGCTGGGCTCGACCATCAACGGCGCGCACTCGTGGATCCAGCTCGGCGGCGGCTTCTCGATCCAGCCCGCCGAGTTCGCGAAGCTGGGGATCGTGCTGGCGATGGCGGTCGTGCTGGCGGACCAGGTGGACGCGGGGGAACGGGAGTTCCCCTCGCACCGGGCCGTGTTCCGCGGCCTGGTCTGGGCCGGGCTGCCGATGTGCATAGTGCTGCTGATGCCGGATGCCGGCTCGGTGATGGTGATGGCCGCGATCGTGCTGGGCATCCTGCTCGGCTCCGGCGCGGCGAACCGCTGGGTCCTCGGGCTGCTGGTGATGGGCGCCGCCGGATGCGTGGCGATCTGGAAGTTCGGCCTGCTGAGCAAGTACCAGATCGACCGCTTCGCCGCCTTCGCCAACCCGCAGCTGGACCCGAACGGCGTCGGCTACAACACCGCGCAGGCCCGCATCGCGATCGGCTCCGGCGGGCTGACCGGCAAGGGGCTGTTCCACGGGACGCAGACCACCGGGCAGTTCGTGCCGGAGCAGCAGACCGACTTCGTGTTCACCGTCGCCGGTGAGGAGCTGGGCTTCGTCGGGGCACTGGCGATCATCCTGCTGGTCGGCGTGGTGCTGTGGCGGGCCTGCCGGATCGCGCGGCAGGCGACCGACCTGTACGGCACGATCGTGTCGGCCGGGGTCATCGCCTGGCTGTCCTTCCAGGCCTTCGAGAACATCGGGATGTGCCTGGGCATCATGCCGGTCGCGGGCATCCCGCTGCCGTTCGTCTCGTACGGCGGGTCCTCGATGTTCGCGAACTGGATGGCCATCGGGCTGCTCCAGGCGGTTCGCAGCCAACGGCCGATAGCGGCCTGAGCAGTCGCACCGGTCGCACCAGTCGCAGCAGTCGCAGCAGTCCGAGGGGCCTGAGCGGGTGTGCGAAGGGGCCGGTCCGGGGAATCCCGGGCCGGCCCCTTCGCGTCCTCGCGGGTGAGCCGGACCAGCGCGTTGCCGACGGCGCGTCAGGTCGACTGGAGCAGACAGTCGGCGGCGGTGAGGACGGCCCGGGTCTGGTGGGCCAGCTGCTCCTGGACCGGCACCCAGCGGGCGCCGAAGCGGTGCCGCAGCCGCTCCAGGCTGTCGGTGACGACGGCGCGGGCGCGCTCGCGGGCGGCCTCCGCGCCCGGGCCCCGGGCGTCCGCGAGCAGCCGCAGCAGGATCGACGCGACCCGCAGCGGCAGACGGGCCGCCACCAGCCCGGCGGTGGTCACCCGCGAGGACGAGAGCGGCTCGGGGCGCCAGCGCTCCAGCCACTCCTCGGCCACCCGCGGGGCCACCGCCAGGCTGAACTCGGCGGTGCGCACCAGCGGGCCGTACGCCTCGTGGCCGTGCGCGGGGACCCACGGGAGCAGGGCGGTGAGCTCCTCGGCGCGTGCGGTGAGGTCGCGGGCGGCGGCGGTCACGGCCCGCGCTCCGGCCGGGTGGGGGCGGGCGTCGCCGACCGCGTCCACGGCCCACATCGGGACCTCCAGGACGGCCGTGACCGCGCCGTGCCGGGCGGCGTAGGACCAGGTGGACAGCTCGGGCTCGTCCGGCAGCGCCCGGGAGACCCCGGAACTGCCCGGGGCGGGCATGAGGTACGTGCCGGGGGCGGGGCTGGCCCAGCCGATCGCGTCGTAGGAATCCACGTCGAGCGGGAGGCCGGCCCGTTCGGCGGAGCGCGCGAAGCGCTCGGCCAGGCCCGGCACCGGGCCGGTGAGCTGGACGAACGCGCCGCCGAAGTCCACCCCGTGCAGCGAGCACTGCAGGAACGGGCGCAACTCGTCGATCAGGCCGGTCAGCGCCAGGCTCTCCGGCATCGGCGGGCGGCCGGAGCCGGGGGCGGGCAGCAGCTCGGGCTGCTCCTCGAAGGCGGGGCGGAAGAAGTGCTCGTAGTGGCGACGCATGGAGAGCGGGCCGTCCAGCCAGCCGGCGTTGAGCGCGGCGCCGTCCGGGTCGAGGCAGAGCAGGAGGTGCCAGGAGAGGCCGGGGCGGGCGGGGCGGTCCAGCAGCAGCTCCGCCAGCCGGACCGCCCCGGCGGTGCCGACCGGCTCGTTGGGGTGCGGGCCGCCGACCACGAGCACGGCGCGCGGGCCGCGGTCGACCGAGAGCAGCAGCAGCGGGCGCCCGGCCCGGGAGCGGCCCACCTCGCGCAGCCGGCAGCGGTCCGGATGGCGCAGGGCGAGCCGCCGGGCGGCGCACTCGGCCTGGGCCGGCGTGGGGTAGCGGGCCGGCCGGGCGTCGAGGGGTCGGAGGGGGCGGATCCGCCGACCGGTGTCGGTCATGGTTCTCCTTGCGCCGGTCGTACGGATCGTACGGCCGCCGGGGCGCGGACGCGGTGGTGCGCCGCCGGGCACGGAGCGCGGGCGGAGGACGGGGCACCGCGGGCCGGGGACGGCGGCCGGGCGGACACGGGACGGGCCTGGTGAGGGTGGACGGGGCCGTGTGCGGGGGGCGGGAGAGGGCAGCGCCGGGGGGAACTCCGACGAGGGCCGAGCGTACGACCCAACTCCCTTGTCCGGAAGGGGCACAGGCCTCCTTGGCGGAGCCCCGTCAGTACCGCACGGGCCGTCCGGGCATGTCAACGGCGGACGGCGCCGGGCGGCGGGCGCGCACTGCGCGTGCCGGGGCGGGTGCCGAACGGCCGGTCGCGCCGGGGCACGGAGGGCCCGTGCTCCGGGGCAAACCGGCCCGTCCCCGGATTGGGCTACCCTTGAGGGTCACCCCTCCCGTGCCGACTCGCGGCACCGAATCACGTCGTAAGGGTTCCTAGTACATGACTGTCGAATCGGTCTTCCCACGCCTGGAGGCCCTCCTCCCGCACGTCCAGAAGCCGATCCAGTACGTCGGCGGCGAGCTCAACTCGACCGTCAAGGACTGGGACGCCTGCGACGTCCGCTGGGCGCTGATGTACCCCGACGCCTACGAGGTCGGCCTGCCCAACCAGGGCGTCATGATCCTCTACGAGGTGCTGAACGAGCGCGAGGGCGTGCTCGCCGAGCGCACCTACAGCGTCTGGCCGGACCTCGAGGCGCTGATGCGCGAGCACGACGTCCCGCAGTTCACCGTCGACGCCCACCGCCCGGTGAAGGCCTTCGACGTGTTCGGCCTCTCGTTCTCCACCGAGCTCGGCTACACCAACATGCTGACCGCGCTCGACCTGGCCGGCATCCCGCTGGAGGCCAAGGACCGCACCGACGAGGACCCGATCGTCCTCGCCGGCGGCCACGCGGCCTTCAACCCGGAGCCGATCGCGGACTTCATCGACTGCGCGGTGGTCGGCGACGGCGAGCAGGCCGTCCTCGACATGACCGAGATCATCCGGGCCTGGAAGGCCGAGGGCCGCCCCGGCGGGCGCGACGAGGTGCTGCTGCGCCTCGCCCGGACCGGCGGGTTCTACGTGCCGAGGTTCTACGACGTGGAGTACCTGGCCGACGGCCGGATCGCCCGTGTCGTGCCGAACGCCCCCGGTGTGCCGTGGCGGGTGTCCAAGCACACCGTGATGGACCTGGACGAGTGGCCCTACCCCAAGCAGCCGCTCGTCCCGCTCGCGGAGACCGTGCACGAGCGGATGTCCGTGGAGATCTTCCGCGGCTGCACCCGCGGCTGCCGCTTCTGCCAGGCCGGCATGATCACGCGCCCCGTGCGGGAGCGAAGCATCACCGGCATCGGCGAGATGGTCGAGCGCGGACTGAAGGCGACCGGCTTCGAGGAGGTCGGCCTGCTGTCGCTGTCCAGCGCCGACCACACCGAGATCGGCGACATCGCCAAGGGCCTGGCGGACCGCTACACCGAGGACAAGATCGGCCTGTCGCTGCCGTCCACCCGCGTCGACGCCTTCAACATCGACCTCGCCAACGAGCTGTCCCGCAACGGACGCCGCTCGGGCCTCACCTTCGCCCCCGAGGGCGGCAGCGAGCGCATGCGCAAGGTGATCAACAAGATGGTGTCGGAGGAGGACCTGATCCGCACCGTCGCCACCGCCTACGGCAACGGCTGGCGCCAGGTGAAGCTGTACTTCATGTGCGGCCTGCCCACCGAGACCGACGAGGACGTGCTCCAGATCGGCGAGATGGCGAAGAACGTCATCCAGAAGGGCCGCGAGGTCACCGGCCAGAACGACATCCGCTGCACCGTCTCCATCGGCGGGTTCGTGCCCAAGCCGCACACCCCGTTCCAGTGGGCCCCGCAGCTGTCCGCCGAGGCCACCGACGCCCGCCTGGCCAAGCTGCGCGACTCGATCCGCGGCGACCGCAAGTACGGCAAGAACATCGGCTACCGCTACCACGACGGCAAGCCGGGCATCATCGAGGGCCTCCTGTCCCGCGGCGACCGCCGGATCGGCGCGGTCATCCGCGCGGTCTACGAGGACGGCGGCCGCTTCGACGGCTGGCGCGAGTACTTCTCGTACGACCGCTGGATGGCCTGCGCCGAGAAGGGCCTGGCCGGCACCGGCGTCGACGTCGACTGGTACACCACCCGCGAGCGCACCTACGAGGAGGTGCTGCCCTGGGACCACCTGGACAGCGGCCTCGACAAGGACTGGCTCTGGGAGGACTGGCAGGACGCGCTGGAGGAGGTCGAGGTCGACGACTGCCGCTGGACGCCGTGCTTCGACTGCGGCGTATGCCCGCAGATGGACACGGCCATACAAATCGGCCCGACGGGCAAGAAGCTGCTCCCGCTGACTGTAGTCGGCGGCGCTGACCAGCAGAAGTAGGCGGCTGGCGTGAGTGACACGGTCAGCGATCTGTGTGACTTACTTCACAGCCTCTCGGAGGGGGAGCGGGAGTTCGTCCTGGGCGCGCTCGGCATGACGCGCGCCCCGGACGGGCCCGCCCCCACCCCCGGGGAGGCCCGGCAAGGCGGCCGGAGGACCCCTCTGCCCGCCGCCCGGAGTGCCCCGGGCATCGAGTCCTCGATCGAGTGGGTCTGACCCCTTGAGAGCACGCGTAGAGCCCTCCCCGATTCGTTCGGGGAGGGCTCCTGCGTTACTCGGTCCGGGCGGCCGCGAGTCGCTGCTCCGTGGATCGCACAGCCCGCTCGTCGCCGTGCCGGATCACGTCTCGGCGTTGAGAGCTTCCCGGGCTGCCCGCTGGAAGATCCGTCCGGGTTCCCTCTTTCCGGCCACCGCGTCCATGTAGCGACTATCGAAGTCGGCCAGATGGCCGTGGCCTGCTTCGCGTGCCGCTTCGTGCCATGCGGTAGCTGCTTGATCCAGCGTGTACATGGCACGCCGGAGGATCTCAGCAGCCTCTGCCACGTGACCTGGCCCGACGACCGCGACCGTGGATACCGCGGCGCTGAATGGAACCCAGGCCGCGTGTGCCTGGGCAACCTCTGTCTCCCACTGGTCTGGTGTGGTGCCGCTCGTGCGGAGCCGGTCCGCGACCCGCCACCAGCGAGCCGACACCTGCTTCGACGCACTGATGCACGCGCTGTACGCCTCTCGGCGAACCTCCTCCAGCCGATGTTGTTGATCTATGCGCTGCTGGCGCTCCTGATGTCGGGCCTGACCGACGACTGTGAGCCACCCACCCCCGGCGCCCCCGAGCATGCCGATGGCCGCGCCGACTACAGCGGCTAACCCTGAATCCATGTCAGAGGAGTGCCCTGCGCTCTACTCCGCAACCGTGGTGGGCGGTTTGCTCGTGTGGCTCGAACACCCACTTTTGAGCGATGACCCGTAGCTCTCAGCTACCACCGATGAGTGACAGGTGGGCGGCGGCCGAGCGGGACAGGCTCTCCAGGAGTGCCTTGCCCTTCTCGGCAGTCCCGAGCGAGGGGCGGCCGATGATGCCGTTCCGGGTGTAGCCGGCCATGCCCAGGGTGAGGAGGTGAGGGCGCTCCGGGGCGTCGTGGTCGTCGCCCTCGATGCCCTCGCGGACAAGGTTGGGCGCGCCGTGGAGGAGGAGGGACACCTCCAACTCGCCGCCATGCATGTCCTCGGCGCCGCTGCTCTCCAGCCGGGCGGCCTCGCGGGCCTGGTGCCAGTCCTCACGGACCGGGAAGAGGGCGAGGCGCGGGCCCTCGGTGTTGGCCTCCTGGACCACGTTCGAGAGCACGTAGTTCCCGCCGTGGCCGTTCACGATCAACAGGCCGGGGACTCCGGACCCCCGGAGGGACTTCCATGTGTCGTTGATCACGGCGTAGAGCGTGGCGGCGCTGATGCTGACGGTCCCCGGCATGTGGGCGTGCTCGTGGGAGCAGGACAGCGTGATGGGTGGCAGGAGGAACAGGTCGTAGTCGGTGGCGATCCGCTGGGCGATGAGGCTGGCGACGACGGTGTCGGTGGTCAGCGGCAGGTGGTCGCCGTGCTGTTCGAAGCTGCCGACCGGCAGCACGGCGATCTTGGCGCCGCGCCGACGCTCGTCTGCGGAGGTGGCGGCCGTGATCAGTGCGTCCATGGGCTCAGCCTCTCCCATAGGGCCGTCAGCGGTCGAGAGGGCTCCCGCTGCTCATCAGGGCCAAGCGGCTGATGAAGGTGGCTACTTCGGGTACGGCGCTCCACCGCTGGAGGGCCTTGCCGGCGGAGGAGAGCTCTGACATCGCGCGCGCCGACTCGGTGTCGACGGCGATCGACAGCGCGCGGTCCGCCGCGGCGGCCGCTTGCTCGGGTTCACCGGACACCGCGTAGGCGCGTGCCAGCCGGGAGAGATAGACACCCTGGTCGTTGCGGTAGACCGGTGGCAGAACCCGGAGCTCCGCCTCGAACATGCCCACGGCCGTGTGCGGGTCGCCCAGCTCGATCAGGCAGTTCGCACGCTGCATCTCGATGTAGGTCGGCGTGCAGTACGCGAGATCAAGAGCGTCGTCGGCGGCGTGCGAGTCGTCCGGCGCGGCGGCGACCTCGTGAGCCTCGTCGAACTTCGCCTGCGCGAAGCGCGGGTTGCCCATCATCGCGTGGCCCTGCGCTTCCTGCTGCGCGGCCAGTGCCCGGATTCGGTGTGTGGCCCCGACGGACCGTTGGGCCGCGCGGGCGAGACTGACGGCCTTCTGGGCGTTGCGCTGGGCGGTGGCCTGGTTGCTCTTCCGGAAGAGCACGTACGCGGCCATCACGTCGTCGCCGGCCTCCTGAGCCCACTCCATCGCGCGGTCCGACCAGTACAGGGCCCGCTCGAAGTGCCCGAGGTCCTGGTTCAGCCAGCCCAGGAACTCGGCGGTGCGGGCGCCGATGGTGAGGAGTTCGTCGCGGGCGCGACCGCCGGCGTCCTGCTGGAGACGGTCGAGCAGCTGGACGTGCCGCGTCACGGCGTCGAGCGCGTGGCGGGAACCGAGCAGGTTCGCGGCCTTGTAGTGGCCGGGCATCGCACCGCGCAGGTGACTGACGAAGAGTTCGGGGTCGATCGGCGCGTTGAGGCCCTGCCCGCCGGCGGATGGCTCCGGTGGGCGGCGACGGGGCTGCGGGACCAGGGCTTCCTGCTCCCATGTCCGAGAAGCCAAGCCGAGCATGCCGCCTGGGATGTGAAGGCCGTCGGCGATCCGCTCGATGAGATCGATCTTCTCGATCTTGCGCTTCCCGGACATGACCTCACCGACCCGGCTCGGTGTCATGTCACAGGCGCGAGCGATGAGCGACGGGTAGATCCCCGCCAACTTGAGCGACCGGAACACGGCGGCGAAGTCTCGTCTTCGACACGCGGCGATCATCTCGGGGTTGGACAGCAGACCCGCTGGGAGCCGGTCCGGTACGCGAGCCTCGGTCACCACTGCCCCCGCTGTCGATCAGCAGCCGCTGCAAGGAAGTTGATTACCTGTGAGTTTACCCACATTGGGTAACCAGCTTGGGTACGAAGTCCGCATTCCCTCCCGGCAACCTGGCGTCAAGGGCCGGAACGTCCAGGTTCGGGCCGCCCTTTGGGCATCGGGAGGCGGTGCACGTGATCAGCTCGGGACAACCCCAAGACGGCTCCGAACCCTACAAGCCGGCCGATGGAATACCCGCGTTCGAGAAGAAGCTCACGCGACACAGGCGGTCCGCCAAGGTGGCCAGGAACCACCTGCGTGAGTTCCTGCAGAAGGTACCGGGCGGCATGGCCCTCATGGGCGACGGCCAGCTGGTGCTGGGGGAACTGGTGACCAACTCGGTTGTGCACGCGCGGGTTTCGCCCGGGCGCGAGATCGCCGTTCGGTTCGAGATGGTCTGCGATCACCTGCGCATCGAGGTGCACGACGCGAGCAGCGAAAAGCCCGCGATCCGACGCGCCACCGACCCGGAAGACCTCTCGGGACGAGGGCTGTTCCTGGTGGAAGCCCTGTCCCTGGAGTGGGGCTTCGAGCCCAGGCCCGAAGGCATCGGAAAGATCGTTTGGGCCCTGGTGGGCCCGGAAGGCGGTGTGGAATGAGCAGGAGGGCGTCCGGGGCGGCGTCGCGGTGCTTCTACTGCGGTGCGGGGCTGAGCAAGGCGCTGACCCGGACCATCGTGGTGAACGGTCAGACGGTCGGCGTCCACAGGTGGCACCCGCGCCGCGCGGGGGAGGTGTCGGGGAAGTGATGCCGCTTGGAGAGCACGGCGGGCCCGCGGCTGAGGCGGCCTCCCCGTACCCCTTCCCCGTGATCGCGGAAGTTCGAGGTGTCACGGCGCCCGCGCGCTTCAGCAGGCTGCCGGACGCGATGGCCGCGCTGCTGAAGACGCTCGACGCGCTTCCGCTCAGCCCGGACCAGCACGGCTACTTCGCCGAGCTGTTCGGACCGTCGGAGACGCAGTCGGTCGGTCACCGGCTCGCGACGTACGGCGAGGTGCGGGCCCTGGCCTTCCTCGACCTGACCCCGACCGTGGTCCGCCTGTACCCCGCCGGCCCCGGGACGTCCCGGTGATCCGGCACCTGCGGGCCTGGCGGGACCGGATCTCGACCTGGTGGTTGCTGAACGGCCAGTTCTCCTGGCCGGCGCGGGCCGTCTCGCCAAGTCGGCGGGCTGCGCACCGTGACGCCGTGGCGTGGTTCGCCGAGCCTGGGTTCGCCGAAGAACAGCGGTTGCTGCTCACGCGGCAGATCTGGCGGGAGATGGCTGGCGTTGATGACCCGCTGCTCGACCTGACCGAGGCGGAGCTGTTCCGACGGATCTTCGGCTGCGAGCAGCCGACCCGGGACCGTACCTGACCTGATCAGGGACAACTGAAGACGTGCCGGACCACCCCGGAACCTTGGCGGGAGAGGGGTGGTCCGGTGGGTCGGAACCCGATGCCGATGGTATCGGGCTCCTCGGCATGTCTGTGCACGGATGGCCGGTTCGGTTCTTGACCAGGGGAGTTGAAGAACAGTTGGACGGGGACGACGACTTCGGTGCGGAGTTGGCGGCGAGCCTCGACCCGGACTCGTGGGTATGGCTGCCGGGGGTGGACTACGCCGCCGGCTGGCGCGTGGCGAGACGGACGGCCGACGAGGTGAACTCTCTGCTGGCAGCGTGCGGCGTGGACCGCTTGCAGCTGCGGGCGATCGCCGACACCGACGTACAGGGCGGCGCGCTGGTCCGCCTGGAGGGCGTACTGGACGGGTGGATGAGCCTCAAGGAGCTGCTCTGTCTTGCCGCCAACGCCCGCGACGAGCTGACGTGACAGGGGCCAGGGCACGCATCTCGCCTGCCCTGGTCTTTCAGACCATGTCGAGGTCCAGCGATGAGAGACGAAAGGAGACCGTCTCGACCCCCGCTTTACAAGGCTTGGCGTGCCCACCCGCCCTGGCCTGAGCCGCGCCCGACCTGCACGTTCCTCGGCCGCCGCCCCGCCGGCGCCCGCGACTGACCGCCACGCACCACCCGTTCTGGCACGCCAGTGGCACGACCGCACCCTCGACTACACCACAACCACGCCTGCGCTCCGCGCGAGTACGCAGGACGTGAGATGAGGTCAAGTCCAGTCGAGTACTGGTTGGCACGGCTTCCACTCCACTCGCAAGCAGGCAGACTGCTGTCCCACTCCAGAGCCGCCCTCGTACCGATGCCTGCCTCAGTCACCGTTTCTCCACGCAGGCCCACCGTGGCCGCAAGGTTCTTGCCCTGGACACCCACATATTCCTCTATCATCCTATCGATTGCTCAGTCAGGGGGAGTGCGCGATGGGGAAGCCAGCGGCAGAGACGGTGCTGGCCCAGGCGCTCACTACCGCCAAGCATCTATTGATCAGCGATCAAGATTTCTCGGAAATCCCGGACGTCGCCGGCTATGCGGACATCGATGATCAATGGTCAAAGGGATATAAGGAAACCCTGGAGTCCTCAATTCGCAACGGCGACTGCATCCCCCGGCATACCGAAATTGTTGACTATCCCAAGAACTCAATTACTTTCCGGCCGCTTGCTCGATTCTCAGCCAGGGATCGATTGATCTACGATGCCCTCGTCTTCTCCATAGCACCCAAAGTCGATCAGCAGATCAGAAAAGAAGTATTTAGCTATCGCTGGAATCACAGATTCAATAGACTTGAATTCTGGCTGCAACCCTGGCGGCGCATGCAGAGAATCTCGCGGCGGCGGCTGGAGGCAGACAGCTGGCTTCGCATGGCCACCCTGGACGTGTCATCCTTCTATGAACACATAGACGTCGATATTCTCGCAGATGACCTTTCTTGCCTAATGCAAAGTCGGCATACGGCGCAGAACCTGACAAGGTTCCTCACTAGCTTTCAACGGATCAATCATGCTTGGGGCTTGCCGCAGGGCTCCAATGCTTCCGGAATTCTAGCAAATCTCTACCTTGCCCCTATCGACGAATTTCTGGCAAAGATTGAGGTTTCCTTTCTTCGCTATTCCGACGATATGAGAATATTTCATCGGGACTGGACGGAGCTACGGGATGTAGTCGGCGAAATCAATAGAATCCTTCGCGCGCGCCGACTTTCTATATCTGCTCATAAAACTGAAATCCTAGAGCCAGAGGATGCTTTGAGGCGAATTCACGACCCTCGCAAAGCATCCCTATCTTCGGCTTGCGATTTGGGCACCCCTAGCGCGCGCGACGACGTACGCCAATACTTCGATGAGATCAGCAAGAGCGACTCACTGGACACCAGCGCAATACGGTTTGTCATAAATCGGCTGGCCAAGCTTAAGGATGACTACGCTGTCAGCTGGTGCCTGGATTCTCTCCCCTTCCTCGCACACGTATCCGGTGAAGTATTTCGGTACCTGAAAGCATGCCGTGGACGGACTCTAGAAATTCAGCGAAAGCTTTCTGGGTTTTTGACCTCCGGAGCCAGCTCAAGCTTCCCCTATCTGGAGCAGCGGATTCTCCGCTACTTCCTCTCCACGGGACATGGGCTCACCGATGCCCGAATCAAGGATTCGGCTTGGAATATCCTCGAAGACAGAAATCGTGAGGATTTTCCACGCGAGTTCGCCGGGAGGTACCTCGGCAGAGCCGCTTCCTTTGCGGAGTCGCAGCTTCTTCGGCACAAGTTCGAGGAAGAGCCGAGCATCACAATGCGAAGAGCTCTGCTGATGGCCCTTTATGAATCCGGAAACCTCTCCGAGCGCTACTTGAATGACGTTGAAGAATATTTTCCAGAGCTTAAATGGGTGTGCAGATATCTGCGCAGCGGGCCGCGCATCCCAGTTTCCTAGGAGTCCTCATGACGACACCGCCTACTCAAGCTCAATCTGATTCAATTATTTCCCAGCTGGAGGAAATGCATCAAAACTGCCTGTATAGTGCCCAGGCGTACTTTGAGGCATCGAAACGGGCCGAGCTTTGGGGCAGGCTCATGACTTTCCTGCCGGCATGTACCTCTGCTATTTCTGGGTTTATTTCTGCAATGGCTTCACACCCCGAATGGGGCGCGCTCTCTGCAGTTTCTGGAGCGGTAGCAGCAACCGCCTCTTTCCTTGGCGGAACCAAAAAGGCTACCGACTTTCTCAGCTCTGCAAGATCCTACACAACATTGCGCCATAAAATAAAGCTTGAGTTGCGGCTTGTTTCGGCAGAAATCGACCTGCCTGGCGCCCTGGACAGGCTGCAGAAGCTGAATTCGGAATATCTTCAAATCGTGTCCACTGACTCCCCAGTACCCAACCGCTCATTCGAGTTTGCGCGCAGAAGAATCCAGCAAGGAAGGGCCTCCTAAACTTACGCTGCCGCAGATACGGGCGGCGGAGCGGTTTTGGCCGGTGTCCTGCCCGGGCTGGGGTCGAGCATGATCGGGGGGCCGTAAGCTGCTGCGACTCGGTCAGGGCTTTTGGGCCTGACCGCAGTTTGGCCGAGTGGCCCCCCGGTCTTGCTCGACGCGGGTCCCGGTCCGGGGAGGTGGGTAAAACCGCGGAGCCGCCCGGCCCCAGCCACGACGGGTTCTGACCTCGGCGTTTTCTGGGCCGCTGCACGTTCGGTGGGCGCGGCCGGCCGCCGCCGAAGCGGGGCGCAGACAGGAGCGACGGCGAGCGGCAGGGCCGCGCGCTGGCGCGCTGTGCGCGCCCCTTGAGTAAGTGAAGAAGAGTTGCGACAGCCCCCGCGCCCGGTGTGGACGTGGGGGCTGGGTTGTGCCTGGTGGTTAGCTGGTGGCCTTGGCGGTTCGGGCCTCGATGGCGTAGGTGAGCGCGGTGGTTTCGGCGCCGAGGCGGGTCTCTTCGAGGATGAGGGGGCGGCTGGTGGCCTGGTCGTAGGTGATGCGGTGGGCGACCAGGAGGACGGCGGCTTCGGAGAGGTGGAGGGCTTCGCGCTCGTCGGGCTGGGGGATGCGGGCGGTGACTCGCTCGTGCCAGGCGATGTTGTGGCCGGCGGTGGCGAGGAGCGCGTAGGCCTCGGCCGGGATGGCGGCGGGCTGTTGGGCGAGTGGGGTGGCCTCGATGCGTTCCATGGGGAGCAGGAGGCGGTGGAGGGCGCGGCCGTCGCCGGTGGGGTCGGTGATGAGGCGGTCGCAGCCGAGCATGAGTTCGTCCTGGTCCATCTCCAGCAGCGGCGCGGTGATCGCGTCGGTGCGGGTTCGGTAGACCGTGGGCTCCTCGGAGTGTCCGAACCAGGCGTCGATGGGCGTTGAGTAAGTGCTGCCCTGAGTGGTGATGGTGCGGTCCAGGCTGCCGGCCGGGCCGTGGACGGCGGTGCGGACGAAGGTGCCGCGGCCTTGCTTCACGTCCAACTGGCCCTCGCTGCGGAGCGCGGCGACGGCGAGCCTGACGGTCGGTCGGGACACGCCGTACTTCTGGGCGAGATCGGTCTCCGTCGGCAGCTGCGTTCCGGGCGGCCACTCGCCGGTGGCGATGGACTGTCGCATGGCTGCGGCCACCTGCTTGTGCAGTGCCTCGTTCCGGATGATCGCCATCGTGTTGACCCCTTGGTGCGGGCGCCGGGGGTGGCCCGCTTCGCGTGTGCCGTGTCGTGGTCGGCTGCTTCGTCAGTGGTGTCTGCCCAGCTCGGGCGGCGTTTGTAGGTCTGTCGTCAGTCAGTAGCCGTTAAACGTAAGCATGAATCGCTTGCGCTGGGGCGTCAAGGAGGAGCATCATCGGCTCACCAAAGGTAAGTACGTTTGACGACTGATGTCAGGCGGCCTTGGTGTCGAAGGAGCGTGCGCTCATGCAGTCCATTCCCGTCGACGGAACCAGGCTGGGCACGATGACCTGCATCGTTGCCCCCGAAGCGCGGGTGGCGAACCGGGAGACCGGGGAGGTGAGGAAGGACCGGGAGGGCCAGACCGTCTACACGGTCGGGGTTGCGGTCCGGCAGGACGGCCGGCGGGCCTCGATCATCGAGATCAGCGTGTCCGGCGAACCGGCCGGCGTGGTGGAGGGCGTGCGGGTGCACGTCACCGGCCTGACCGCCTTCTCCTGGGCGATGGGGGACCGGCACGGCCTGTCCTTCCGCGCCGACGCCATCACCCCGGTCCCCGCAGCGGCCCCCGCGGCCCCGCGCAAGGGCGGCGACGCCTGATGAGCGGCGCGACGCGTGTGAAGCTGCGCGGCCTGCTGCGCGAACTCGGCGACCTGAGCGAAGAGGTCGACCCGTTCGGCCGGGACGACGAGGGCGCTCAGCTCTTCCACCACATCGCCATCGTCGCCACCAAGGCCGCCGGCCACGCCCGGGACCTGGAGACCGAGGCGTACAACGCGGCCATGGAGAACGGGGGACGGCGGTGATCGTTCTCCAGCTTCTCTGGGTGGCGCTGCTGGCAACGGTGCTGATCCTGCTCAGTACGGCTCCGGGGCTGCGGCGCAGCTACCCGTACGTGTGGTGGTGCCTGCTCGGCTACCCGGTCACGGTCGTCCGGGTCCGGGTGACGTGGCGGAGGCTGACCACGAACCTCGGCCTCGCGGCGGCCAAGCGTCCCGGGCGTGCCCTGGTCGGAGACATGGTCGTTCGCGGTGACCCGCTACGACCGGTCCCGCCCCGGCTGGGTATGCCGAAGCTGAGGCGGGGCGGCCTGGACGTCGCGGTGCGGCTCCATCCCGGTCAGGTGCCGGAGCACTTCGTCTCCGCCGCGGAAGCCCTCACGCACGCCTGGCGGGTCCACGCGGTCCGGGTGTTCTCGGATGAGCGCGGGTTCGTGACCCTGTCCGCGCTCGCCTGGGACCCGCTCCGGGCACCCGTCGTGCCCTACCAGCTGAAGCAGCGCGCGCTGCGGGCGGTGGTCGGCCTGCTGGAGGACGGCCGGGCCTGGGCGATCGACTTCCGGCGCGCCCCGCACTGGCTGATCGTCGGTGCGACCCGCTCCGGCAAGTCGACCCTGATCGCCGCGCTGGTGAAGGAACTCGCCCCGCAGCGGGTCGCCCTGTTCGGCATCGACCTCAAGGGCGGCATGGAGCTGTCCCTGTTCGAGGAGCGGCTGTCGGCGCTGGCTTCCAACCGGGCGGAAGCCGCTCACCTGCTCGCGGAACTGGTGGCGGAGACAGAGGCCCGGATGGAGCTCTGCCGGTCGGTCGGGGCCCGATCAGTCTGGGATCTGCCGGCCAAGCTCCGCAAGACACCCGTCGTCCTGATCGTGGACGAGGTCGCGGAGCTGTACCTGGTCGCGACCAAGGAGGACAAGGCGGAAGTCGGGGAGATCTCCACCAACCTGCTCAGGCTCGCCCAGCTCGGCGCGGCCCTCGGCGTCCACCTGGTCATCGCCGGACAGCGGGTCGGCTCCGACCTCGGTCCCGGCGTCACCGCTCTGCGTGCCCAGTTGGCCGGCCGCATCTGTCACCGAGTGAGTGACCCGGGCACGGCGGAGATGGCGCTCGGCGATCTCAACAAGGACGCCCTGGAAGCAGCGCAGCGGATCACCCTCGGGGAGCAGGGTGTCGCCATCACTGCCGACACCGACGGTAGGTGGATCAGGGCCCGCTCGATCCACATCACCCCCGACCAGGCCCGTCGAGCCGCCAGAAAGCACGCTCGGCTCGCGCCGACCTGGCCCGGCCTTCACCAGACGGACGAACCGAGTGAAGGGGTCTACGTCTGATGGACATGACCGCGGTGCTGATCGCCTTCCTCGCCGTCGTCACCTATCTCCTGGTCCGCTCCGGCGAACTGCGCACCTGGCACATCGTCCTGGTCGGCCTCCTCGGCATCCACCTCGACCGCATCGGCTGGACCGACCCCGTCGTCCACGCCGTCACCTGGATCCTCCAAGGCCTCACCCACACCGCCTGAAAGACGTGATCACCGTGCCAACTCACCCAACCCCCACCGGCGGCCCGACCCCCGACCGCCGGACCGGCTCCACCCACCACAACGCAGCCCCCGGCCGAGCCGCCACACCCGTGGCCCGGCCGGGGCCCGGTGAACCCTGGCCCTGGAGACACCCACCATGACCCGCACCAACCCGTACAACGACCCCGCCGCACGCCGCGCCTTCCTCGACCGGGAGGCGCGGCTGCGCCAACTCCCCATCGTAGAAAGAGACTTGGTTCGCCTCGGTGAGATGCCCGGCCTGAACCGTTGGCTGGAGCAGATCCGCGCTACCGGTGGTTGCGCCGAACCTGTCCACCTTGCCGGGTACACCACCACCATCGACTCCGCCACCGGCGAAGTCCTGCGCCACTTCACCACCGCCACCGAACCCGGCGGCCGGCTCGCGGTCCGCTGCCGCAACCGCCGGGCCACCCGCTGCGTGCCCTGCTCACGTGAGCACAGCGGCGACACCTTCCACCTGGTCCGCTCCGGCCTCATCGGTGGCAAGGGGATCCCTGAAACGGTGCGAACGCACCCGCGGTTGTTCATCACCCTGACCGCGCCCTCCTTCGGACCGGTTCACCGTGCGGGGATGTGTCACTCCACCCGGCGCCGACCCTGCGAACACGGCGGCCGACATGGCTGCGGCCGGACCCACCCGGACACGGACCCGCTCATCGGGCAGCCGCTCTGCGCCGACTGCTACGACTACCCGGGCCACATCCTGTGGAACGCCATGGCCCCTGCGCTGTGGAAGGCCTTCCGCGACAACCTCTACAACCACCTCGCCGCCCGGAGGAGCGTCGGCCGGTCGGAGGTGCGCACCCTGATCCGGGTCTCCGCCGCCAAAGTCGCCGAATACCAGAGGCGCGGCGCCGTCCACTTCCACGCCGTCATCCGCCTCGACGGTCCGGACGGCCCCGCTGCTCCGCCCCAGCCCTGGGCAACGGGAGACCTCCTTCTGGAGACCGTCCACTCCGCAGCTGCTGCCGTGGCGCTGCCGTGCCCCGACTCGGCGGCCTACAACGGCGGACGGCTCCGCTTCGGCACTCAGCTCGACGCGCATCCCCTCACCAACGGGGACGGCGGACGACTCACGGACGACGCGGTCGCGGCCTACGTCGCCAAGTACACGAGCAAGAGCGTGGAAGCCGCTGGCGCTGTCGACCGCCGCATCGAATCCTTGGCGGAGATACAGGCGCTGCGCGTCGACCCGCACGTCCGAGCGCTCATCGCCACCGCCTGGCGACTCGGTGGTCTGCCCGAACTGCGACACCTGCGCCTGCGCGCCTGGGCCCACATGCTCGGCTACCGCGGCCACTGCCTCACCAAGACGCGGGCTTACTCCACTACATATGGACAGCTCAGAGCCGCCCGCGCCGAACACGCCCGCGGCTTGTACGCCGACTGGGACGGCGAGACCGTAGCCGAAGGCGTCTGGCGCTTCGTCGGAACCGGCCACACCCCGGCCGAAGCGCTCATCGCTGCGGGGATCGCTGAGGATCTCGCCGCCAACCGGGAGGTGGCCCGTGACGCCGTGAACCGCTCCGACCGGTCCGGTGAGACAAGGTGACCAGCGCGGCACCTGTGCCGAGAGGCCCTGCCGAGCGGGCCGGGCCTTCGGGGCAGGCGAAGGCGCCGATCGTCAGGAGCGAGATCATCATCGTGGACGACGACGGCAACGAGGAGCCGTACGACCCCGCCAAGCACTGACGACGGCAGCCCCCGGCCTTGATGACCGGGGGCTGCCGCGTGTCTGCCGCCGCCGTCAGAGCTTGCTCGCGAAGTGGTCTTCCTTGACGACCAGGCGCTCCCGGTAGTCCTTGGGGATCATGAGCCTCATCTTCACCTCCGGCGCGCGCTGGCCCTTGATCTTGGTGCGGGTGACTTCGCACCGGACGCCGACCCGGAGCAGGTCGGCAGACATGGCCTCGACGCCGCCGTCCTCCCACCGCTGTCGGAACGTCTTGCCGTTGGCCACGTTCACCCACCGGTCCTCGGTGGTCTCGGGGTCGATCTCCCCGAGCTCGGCGATCAGCCTGTCCAGCGTCGCCTCGGCCTGTTCACGGGTGAACCGGGTCTTCGTGAAGCGGCCGCCGGGTTCGAGCTCCTTCATGTAGTAGGCGACGGACTTCTCCAGCTGCGTCACCTGGGCCCGGGCCTCGGCACCTCGCGCGTACTCCCGGACCTGCACGGCCTCGTCGCCGAGGACGGACAGCACGTCGCTGACGAGCTTGGCGTAGACCCCTTCGGGGTTGGGGAAGCCCGCGCCCCCGGCCTTGCAGCCCTGGCACCGAAGGTAGGCGTAGTCCCGGCCCTTGACGTGGTTCAGCTGCACCGTCATGTTCGTCGTGCAGTCGATGCAGATGAGGACGCCGAGGAACTTGGTGGCTCCGCCCGGCTTGCGCTGCGGCTGGTTCCTGCTGCGACTGTCGAGGTCGGCCTGGAGCTCGTGGAAGTCGTCGTCCTCGAAGATCGCCGGGGCCACCCGGATGGGCTTCCCGTCCTTGTCGAGGATGAGCTTGGATCGGCGGACGCCGCCCACCTTGTCCTCTTCTACCCGGTAGCCCATCAGCGCGGGGTTCCGCAGCTGCCGGAGGAGGGTGGACGGTGTGAGGCCGTCGCTGGCGAGACCCGCGCGCTTCAGCAGCCGCACCATGCGGCGGGCGGACACACCGCGGCGGGCCATCCGCCGGCACCAGTGCAGGGCCTTGTGGGCGTCGGCCTCGATGACAAGGACGACGTTCCCCTTCTCGTCCTCCGCGGTGGTGTACCCGAACGCCGGCTTGCCGACCAGCCAGGCGGACTGGGTCTTCGCGTAGTCCCAGAGGCTCGCGACGCGCGTGCTGGTGTTGCTGGCCTCGATCTCGGCGATCCCGCCGATGAGCGTGACCATGATCTTGCCGACGACCGTGGTGAGGTCGATCGAGTCGTGCTTGGAGATCAGGTTCTTCCCGTACTTCAGCGCCCAGTCGATCATGGTGTTCAGATCGGACAGCCGGCGGATGAAGCGGTCGAGCTTCCAGAAGAGGAGGACGTCGAACTCCGGCGCCCGGTTGTTCAGCCAGTCGCCCAGCTGCTTCCGCTTCCACGGCGGGACCTTCGTGGCCGAGACGTTGAGGTCGCTGGCCACGCCGACCACCCGGCAGCCCCGGTTCAGGGCCTCGCGGCGGAGGTCGAGCTCCTGGCGGACGGGGGAGGTGGTGTCTTCCGTGAGCACGGAGAGACGGACCGAGAGCAGGGCTCGGGGCGCGTCCACCGGGAGGGCGGCCTCGGCTCTCTTCAGTTCTTCCAGCAGCGCCAGATCTGCTGCGGTCCACTCGGCTTCGACGGTGTAGGCCTTCTGGTGCTCGGCACGTGCGGTACGGGAGCGTTTCGCCATGTCAGGGAACCTGTCCACGGTTTTGGGGCCGTATCCATGTAGCCCCAGATGGACACCCAGATCCAGATCGGCCCCACCGGCAAGAAGCTGCTGCCGCTGACCGTCGTCAACAAGTAGCCGTCGGTCGTCGGCGGGCGGTCGTCGGCGGGTGACGGTTCCCACACCCTGGACCCCCGGCCGGAACCTTCGGCCGGGGGTCTCGGGTATGTGGCTGACCAGGGGCGGAGCGAGCGGGTCGGCGGGGCGCGTACCCTTTGAGGTGACAGAGTCCGGACAGTGGCGGGAACACGCCACGCCGGACGGGGACAACTGACTAAGGACTGAGCGACCCTGGCACGCCGTACGCCCGACGGTCCGCCGCCCGCGCCGACGGTGCAGCGGATTCGTCTCCGCTACACCAAGCGCGGCCGGCTCCGCTTCACCAGCCACCGCGACTTCCAGCGCGCCTTCGAGCGCGCCCTGCGCCGGTCCGCCGTTCCGATGGCCTACTCGGCCGGCTTCACCCCGCACCCGAAGGTCTCCTACGCGAACGCGGCCCCGACCGGGGTGGCGAGCGAGGCGGAGTACCTGGAGATCGGCCTGGCCGCCTTCCGCGACCCCGAACAGCTGCGGGCGCAGCTGGACGAGTCACTGCCGACGGGCCTGGACGTGATCGACGCGGTCGAGGTGCGGACGCCGAACTTCGTGGAACGCCTGCAGGCCTCCGAGTGGCTGGTCCGGCTGGACGGCGTCGAGCCGGACGAGGCGGCCGGCGCGGTGGCGCGCTTCCTCGCCGAGGAGCGGGTCGAGGTCGAACGCCTCACCAAGAACGGCGTGCGGGTCTTCGACGCGCGCGGTGCGGTGGCGGCGCTCGAGATCGTCCCGTCCCAGGTCGACGGCGGTGCGGACACGGAGGCCGGAACCGACCTCGATGTTCGGACCGGCCGTCCCTGTGCGATACTGCGCCTGGTAGTACGACACGCCACACCCGCCGTACGACCTGACGACGTATTGTCCGGTCTCCGTGCGACGGCCGACCTGGCGCCGCCGGTCCCCGCAGAGGTGACCAGGCTGGCGCAGGGGCCGCTCGACGAGGGGACCGGCACGGTGACCGACCCGCTGGCGCTCGACCGCGCCGCGGCCCAGGCCGGCTCGGAGCCGGGCGCCGGGCCGCGCGCTACCGCGCCCGCCTAGCGGGCGGAGGCCGGGTCCAGTGACTCACTGGACCCGATGGTCTCTCCAGGGTTCCCGCGGCTCCCCAGGGGAGCGAGCGTCGTCGCAGCACAGGCCTTGCCACCCGGGGCCTGCCGGCCAGGACGGCCGGTGGGCCCGGGGCCCCGTCCGGGAGCCACCCGGGGTTGGGGGACGGCGCAGCTTGGGAAAACCTCAGAAGACTGGTCAGAACCAGAAGACTTTCGACACCCCGCCGAGCGTGGGGCGCCGAGCGAGACTACGAGCCCCTGTGCGGCCTCGCGTCCGCGCGGCGGCACCGTGAAAGGGTCCGGCCCGAGCATCTCGCGATGCCGGCCGCCCACCGGTGTCGCGCCGTGCCCGGATGCGGAGCCCGGGGGCCTGACGGGAGATCCACCCGCATGCTCGATAACACCGATCCGCAGCAGACTGCGGCCACGGAACAGAACGAAACCGCCGCGACCGGCAGCGAGGGCGCGTCCGCCGCGCCGCCGCGCCGTCGTCGCCGCGCGGTCTCCCGCCCGGCGGGCACCCCGCAGGGTGCGGCCGCCGAGGCGGCCGAGACGGTCCTGCCGGCCGAGGCGCCGGCGGCCGAGACCGCTCCGGCCCCGGCCGCCGAGCCGGTCGCCGAGAAGCCGGTCCGGGCCCGTCGGACCCGCAAGCGCGCCGAGGCCCCGGCCGGGGCGCCGGAGGCGACCCCGATCGTGACCACCGCGCCGGAGGCCGCAGAGGCCCCCGCGGCGGAGCAGGCCGCCCCGGCTCCGGCTGCCGAGCCGGTCGCGGAGAAGCCCGCCCGGGCCCGCCGCACCCGTAAGCGCGCCGAGTCCCCGGCGGGCGCGCCCGCCGTCGAGGCGCCCGCTGCCGAAGCCCCCGTCGTCGAGGCACCGGCCGTCGAGACCCCCGTCGCCGCCGAGTCGGCGGCCGAGGAGGCCCCCGCCGCTCCGGCCCGCCGCCCCCGCCGCCGCCGCGTGGTCGAAGCCGCGCCGGTCGTCGAGGCCCCGGTCGAGGAGCCGCAGGCCGAGGAGCACGCCGTCGCGGAGGAGACCGAGGAGGAGGCCGTCGAGGCCGCCGCCGCGCCGACGGCCGAGCCCGTCGCCCCGGCCCCCGTCGTCGCCCCGGCCGCCGAGGCCGAGCCGCACCACCGGGTGCGCCGCCGCGCCGTCCGCCCGGCCACCGCGGTCTTCCAGGCCCCGGTCTTCCAGGAGCCGGCCCCCTACGTCGCGCCGTCCGCGGTGTCCGCGCCGCAGCAGCCCGCCGAGGCCGAGGCCCCGGCGCCGGTCGAGGCCCCGGCCGCCGCCGCGCACGAGGAAGACGAGTTCGAGTACAGCGGCGTCGGCCGCCGCCGCCGGGTCCGTGCCCGGGTCGAGCCGGGCCGCCGCAAGTCGGCCGCCGGCAAGCCGAGCACCGCCAGGGCAGCCGCCACCAAGCCGACCCCCGCCAAGTCGGCCCCCGCCAAGCCGGTCGCCGAGGCGCCGGCCGCCGTCGCGCCGATCGAGGCCCCGGCCGTCGAGGTGCCCGTCGTCGAGGCCCCCGCCGCCGGTCCGGAGACCGAGGGCGAGTGGGAGGAGGACGGCCGTCCGTCGCGCCGTCGCCGCCGGGGCGGCCGCCGCCGTCGCCGTGGCGAGGCGGAGGAGTTCGAGGCCGCCGAGGCCGTCGAGGTCGAGCAGCCCGCCGCCGAGGAGCCGGCCGCGGCCGACGAGGAGGACGAGGACGACGACGACCTGGCCGCCGGCCTGTCCTCGTCCCGTCGCCGCCGTCGCCGCCGCCGTCGCAGCGGTGAGGCCGGCGCCGTCGAGACCGCCGAGACCACCGAGGACGGCGTCCGTACGGTGGTGAAGGTGCGCGAGCCGCGCCGCCGCTCCACCGAGCCGTCCTTCGACCCGGACGAGGTGCAGTCCATCAAGGGCTCGACCCGTCTGGAGGCGAAGAAGCAGCGCCGCCGCGAGGGCCGCGAGCTGGGCCGCCGCCGGGTGCCGATCATCACCGAGGCCGAGTTCCTGGCCCGCCGTGAGTCGGTCGAGCGCGTCATGGTGGTGCGCCAGAACGGCCAGCGCACCCAGATCGGCGTCCTCGAGGACGGCGTGCTGGTCGAGCACTACGTCAACAAGGAGCAGGCCACCTCGTACGTCGGCAACGTGTACCTGGGCAAGGTCCAGAACGTGCTGCCGTCGATGGAGGCCGCCTTCGTCGACATCGGCAAGGGCCGCAACGCGGTGCTGTACGCCGGCGAGGTCAACTTCGGCGCGCTCGGCCACGGCGGCCCGCGCCGGATCGAGTCGGTGCTGAAGTCCGGCCAGTCCGTGCTGGTGCAGGTCTCCAAGGACCCGATCGGCCACAAGGGCGCCCGCCTGACCAGCCAGATCTCGCTGCCCGGCCGCTACCTGGTGTACGTGCCCGAGGGCTCGATGACCGGCATCTCGCGCAAGCTCCCCGAGAACGAGCGCGCCCGCCTGAAGCAGATCCTCAAGAAGATCGTCCCGGACGACGCGGGCGTCATCGTGCGCACCGCCGCCGAGGGCGCCTCCGAGGAGGAGCTGACCCGCGACGTCCAGCGGCTGCAGCAGCAGTGGGAGGACATCCAGAAGAAGGCCGCGACCGGCAACGCTCCGGCGCTGCTGTACGGCGAGCCGGACATGACCGTCCGGGTCGTCCGCGACATCTTCAACGAGGACTTCACCAAGGTCATCGTCTCCGGCGACGAGGCGTGGAAGACCATCCACGAGTACGTCTCCAACGTGGCCCCGGACCTCGCCGAGCGCCTCCAGCGGTGGACCTCCGAGGTGGACGTCTTCGCCACCTACCGGATCGACGAGCAGCTGATGAAGGCGCTGGACCGCAAGGTCTGGCTGCCCAGCGGCGGTTCGCTGGTGATCGACCGCACCGAGGCGATGGTCGTCATCGACGTCAACACCGGGAAGTTCGTCGGCCAGGGCGGCAACCTGGAGGAGACGGTCACCCGGAACAACATCGAGGCGGCCGAGGAGATCGTGCGCCAGCTGCGGCTGCGCGACCTCGGCGGCATCATCGTGATCGACTTCATCGACATGGTGCTGGAGTCCAACCGCGACCTGGTGCTGCGCCGCCTGCTGGAGTGCCTGGGCCGGGACCGGACCAAGCACCAGGTGGCCGAGGTCACCTCGCTGGGCCTGGTACAGATGACCCGCAAGCGGGTCGGCCAGGGCCTGCTGGAGTCCTTCTCCGAGCCGTGCGTGCACTGCAACGGCCGCGGTGTGATCGTCCACATGGAGCAGCCGAGCGTCCACGTCCACGCCCCGTCCGCCCCGGCGGGCGAGGCCGTCTCGGGCGGCAAGCGCCGTCGCCGGGGCAAGGGCGGCGCGGGCCAGGAGGAGCCGCTGGGTGTCGAGGCCGTCGTGACCGAGGCGGTGGCCGAGGCCGCCGAGCAGGTCGCGCAGGCCGCCGTCGCGGCCGTCGCCGAGCTGCCGGCCGAGCCGGTGCGCGAGGAGATCGAGGGCCAGCTGGCCCTGGAGGTCCCGGGCGTCGAGGCCGCGGCCGAGGCCGAGGCTCCGGCCGCCCCGACGCCGGTCGTCGAGGAAGCCCCGGTGGCCGCTCCGGCGGGCCGTCCGCGTCGCCGCGCGGTGCGCAAGGCGACGGCTCCGGCAGGTTCGCCGGGCAGCGCCGAGATCGTCGTGCTGCAGGCCAAGGCCGAGGCGGCGCTGGAGGCGGCACTGGAGGCCGCCGCCCCGGTCGTCGTGGAGGCCGCCGTGGAGGCCGCCGCCGAGGCGCCGGGTGAGCCGGTCGTCGTCGCGGAGGCCGCGGTCGTCGAGGCCCCGGCTGCGGAGGCCGCCGAGGCTCCCGCCGTCGAGGCCACGGTCGAGGAGGCTGCCGCCGAGGAGGCGCCGGCGCCGAAGAAGCGGGCCGCCCGCAAGACCGCCGCGCAGAAGACCGCCGCGCAGAAGACCGCCACGCAGAAGACCGCCGCCAAGAAGACCGCCGCCAAGAAGACGGCTACGGCGGCCAAGAAGACCACCGCCCGCAAGACCGCGACCAAGCGGACCAGTGCGGCGGCCAAGAAGGCCGCGGCCGCCGAGGGTGATACGGCGGCCGAGTAGTGCCCACGCCCGGGGCGGGAGCCATCCCGCCCCGGGCCGTACGGGCCGGTTTGCCCCTCGGGCTGCCGGTCCGTATTCTTGACCATCGGCGTGTCTACGCCATTGCTCCCGAGCACATCACCTTCCCGAGGTCGCCGCGTCCGCGCGGAGGGCCGGGGAGAGGCTCCTGTGTCCGTACCCAGGTGGCTGGCGTCGGGGGTTCCGACCGAGCAAGGAAAGCAGGTACCGCATGTACGCGATCGTTCGCGCAGGCGGCCGCCAGCACAAGGTCGCCGTCGGCGACGTGCTGGAGATCGACCGTATCGAGGCCAAGCCGGGTGACTCGGTCGAGCTCTCGACCATCCTCATCGTCGACGGTGACGCGGTCACCTCCGACCCGTGGGTCCTGGCCGGCGTGAAGACTCACGCCGAGGTGGTCGACCAGACCAAGGGTGACAAGATCGTCATCCTGCGTTACAAGAACAAGACCGGCTACCGCCGCCGTCAGGGCCACCGTCAGCGCCACACCGCGGTGCGCATCACCAGCATCGACTCGGTCAGCAAGTAAGGGGATAGCGAGATATGGCACACAAGAAGGGCGCAAGCTCTACCCGTAACGGCCGTGACTCGAACGCCCAGCGCCTCGGCGTGAAGCGCTTCGGCGGCCAGGTCGTCTCGGCCGGCGAGATCATCGTCCGCCAGCGCGGCACCCACTTCCACCCGGGTGCGGGCGTCGGTCGCGGTGGCGACGACACCCTGTTCGCGCTGACCGCCGGTGCCGTGCAGTTCGGCAACCGTCGCGGCCGCAAGGTCGTCAACATCGTGGCCGTCGAGGCCTGAGTCCCCGCGGACTCCCGAGTCGTATAAAGACTCACTGTGAGGGGTGGGCCGGAATTCTCCGGTCCACCCTTCACGCTTTACGCAGGTAGCAAGCAGACTCTCGCGCACTGGAGGCACACCCATGACCACCTTCGTGGACCGCGTCGAACTTCACGTCGCCGCGGGTAACGGGGGCCACGGCTGCGCCTCCGTGCACCGCGAGAAGTTCAAGCCGCTCGGCGGCCCGGACGGCGGCAACGGCGGTGAGGGCGGCAGCGTCATCCTCACCGTGGACTCGCAGGTCACCACCCTGCTCGAGTACCACCACTCGCCCAAGCGCAAGGCCACCAACGGCAAGCCGGGCGCGGGCGGCCACCGCACCGGCGCGGCCGGCGAGGACCTCGTCCTCGTCGTGCCGGACGGCACCGTGGTGCTGGACCGCCAGGGCAACGTGCTGGCCGACCTGGTCGGACACGGCACCAGCTTCGTCGCCGCCCAGGGCGGCCACGGCGGCCTCGGCAACGCCGCGCTGGCCTCGGCCCGCCGCAAGGCGCCCGGCTTCGCGCTGCTCGGCGAGCCCGGCGAGGCCCGCGACATCGTGATGGAGCTCAAGTCCGTCGCCGACGTGGCCCTGGTGGGCTACCCGAGCGCCGGCAAGTCCTCGCTGATCTCGGTGCTCTCCGCCGCCAAGCCGAAGATCGCGGACTACCCGTTCACCACCCTGATCCCCAACCTCGGGGTGGTCACCGCGGGCGAGATCGTCTACACCGTCGCCGACGTGCCCGGCCTGATCCCCGGCGCCAGCCAGGGCCGCGGCCTGGGCCTGGAGTTCCTGCGGCACGTCGAGCGCTGCTCGGTGCTGGTGCACGTGCTGGACTGCGCCACCCTGGAGCCCGGCCGCGACCCGCTGACCGACCTGGAGACCATCGAGGCCGAGCTCGCCGAGTACGGCGGCCTGGACGACCGCCCGCGCCTGGTCGCGCTCAACAAGGTGGACGTGCCGGACGGCCAGGACATCGCCGACCTGACCCGCACCTCCCTGGAGGAGCGCGGCTACCGGGTGTTCGAGGTTTCCGCCGCCTCCCGCAAGGGCCTGCGCGAGCTGAGCTTCGCGATGGGCGGGATCGTCGCCGAGGCGCGCGCCGCCAAGCCGGTCGAGGAGTCGACCCGGATCGTGCTGCGGCCCAAGGCCGTCGACGACGCCGGCTTCACCATCACCGAGGAGGAGGGCGCGTACCGCATCCGCGGTGTCAAGCCGGAGCGCTGGGTCCGCCAGACCGACTTCTCCAACGACGAGGCCGTCGGCTACCTCGCCGACCGGCTGGCCCGCCTCGGCGTCGAGGACAAGCTCTGGAAGGTCGGGGCGCACGAGGGCGACACCGTCATCATCGGCCCGGACGAGAACGCCGTCGTCTTCGACTGGGAGCCGACCATGGCCGCCGGCGCGGAGATGCTCGGTCGCCGCGGTGAGGACCACCGCATGGAGACCCAGCGCCCGGCGGTCGACCGCCGCCGCGAGAAGCAGAAGGGCCGGGACGCGGCCGAGGCCGAGTTCCTCGCCTTCGAGGCGCTGTCCAGCGGCCGCCAGGCCGCCGTCGAGGGCGACGACGACGAGGACTGAGCCGGTCGGACCGGCTGACGCGAACGGCCCCCGCCACCTGTCGAGGTGGCGGGGGCCGTTCCCGTGCTCAGGGGTGGCGCGGCGTCACTTGGTCCAGGCCGCCTGGACCTTGGAGACGTCGGTCGAGTCGCCGTAGCCGACCATCGCCGGGGAGCCGCCGGCCGGGAAGCTGACGATGTCGCAGCCCTTGAACTCGACGCCCTTGGTGGCGCCCGAGAAGCTCGGGGTGGTGCACTTGGCGATCGGGGTCGAGCCGACCGGGTTGGCGAACATCCCGAGGTTGCCGGAGGCGTCGTAGACCCTGAACTTGGAATCGGGGGCGGCGAAGGTCAGCTTGGTGTCCCCGAGGTTCTTCATGGTCCAGCTGACGTAGTACAGCGCGCGGCCGTCCAGGCCGGTGGTGTTGGCCTTGGCGTCCTGGAAGTCCTTGAGCGAGCCCGGGGCGACGCCGGTGACGTTGATCTCCAGCTTGGCGGCGGCGTTGAAGGTCTTGTCGGCGAAGTCCACGGTGGCGGGCTGGCCGAACTTCACCGAGGTGCCGGCCTGCGGCAGCTTGCCGCCACCGGCCCCGCCGCCCGCGGCGCCGGCCGTACCGGCACCGCCCGTGGCCGCACCGCCGGTCGCTCCGGCCGCGGCCGCGCCGCCGGTGGCCCCGCCGGTCGGGGCGGCGGTCGAACCGCCGCTCGCACCGCCGGTGGCCGCCCCTCCGCCGGTGGCCGCACCGCCGGCGGTGGCATCCGGGGCGCCGCTGGTCGGCGCCGGAGCGGCACCGGTGGAGCCGCCCGCCGGAGCGGCCGGGTCGGCGTTGTCCGGGCCACAGGCCGCGAGGGACAGGGCGGTGGCCACCGAAAGGGCGGCGACGGTCAGCTTGGTGGTGTACGAACGCATGATGCGCTTTTCTCCTGGGCGTGCGGCCGCGAACCGTTGCCGGCCTGCCCAGTGCGGCGCCGCCGCCTTCTCGTGACACGAAGAGTCGAAGACGAAAATGGGTCCAGCGGGCAAGAAGCCGTCCCCCGATCTGGCTTTCGGTCAGGGACCATACCAGCCATCCGGATTGGCGGACGGTCTGTGGCAAGCCCGTGACCAGGCCGGGTCCAGCCGGTGAAACAGCCTGCGGGGGACCCGCACGAATCGCGTAGATTTCGGGAGTGACGACCGGGCCCGGGCCCGCCGTACCCGCACCACACCGGAAGGGCGTACAGCGAGATGAGCGAGGACTCTCTGCGGGAGGAGGTGCTGACCGCACGGCGGATCGTGGTCAAGGTCGGCTCCTCCTCACTCACCACGGCGGCCGGCGGCCTGGACGCCGACCGCGTCGACGCCCTGGTGGACGCGCTCGCCAAGGTGCGCAACCGCCCCGACGCCCCGGAGGTCGTACTCGTCTCCTCCGGCGCCATCGCCGCCGGACTCGCCCCGCTCGGCCTGGACAAGCGGCCCAAGGACCTGGCCCGCCAGCAGGCCGCCGCCAGCGTCGGCCAGGGACTGCTGGTCGCCCGGTACACCGCCTCCTTCGCCCGGTACGGCATCCGGGTCGGCCAGGTGCTGCTCACCGCCGAGGACGCCAGCCGCCGCGCCCACTACCGCAACGCCTACCGCACCCTGGACCAGCTGCTGGCGATGGGCGCGATGCCGATCGTCAACGAGAACGACACCGTCGCCACCGCCGAAATCAAATTCGGCGACAACGACCGGCTCGCCGCACTGGTCGCCCACCTCGTCCGGGCCGACCTGCTGGTGCTGCTCTCCGACGTGGACGGCCTCTACGACGGCGACCCGTCCCGCCCCGGCACCAGCCGGATCGCCCGGGTGGGCGGCCCGCACGACCTCGACGGCATCGAGATCGGCAGCGCGGGCAAGGCCGGGGTCGGCACCGGCGGCATGGTCACCAAGGTCGAGGCGGCCCGGATCGCCACCGGCGCGGGCATCCCGGTCGTGCTCACCGCGGCCAGCCAGGCCGCCGACGCCCTGGCCGGCCGCCCCACCGGCACGCTCTTCCTGCGCACCGGCGCCCGCACCTCCGACCGGATGCTCTGGCTGGCCCACGCGAGCAGCCCGCGCGGCGCCCTGCACCTGGACGCGGGCGCCGTCGAGGCGGTCGTCTCCGGCGGCGCCTCACTGCTGCCGGCCGGGGTCACCAAGGTCGACGGGGAGTTCGCCGCGGGTGATCCGGTGGACCTTCTTGCCGAAAACGGCCACATCGTGGCTCGCGGACTGGTCAACTTTGATGCGAGGGAGTTGCCCCGCCTGCTCGGCCGGTCCACCCGCGACCTGGCCCAGGAGTTCGGCGCCGCATACGAGCGCGAGGTCGTCCACCGCGACGACCTGGTCGTTCTGCGCGGCTGACCGGCCGGCGGGCCGGCACCGGCCGCCGGCCGATCGGCACAGTGCGGACGGCGGGCCGTTCCGTACCGGGAACGGCCCGGCCGCGGGCGAGGAGGGGCGCAGCCCAACCGGTCGGCCGAAGGGCCGACGGGGCCGGTGGGGACGACACGAGATCGCCGAACAGGAGGCCGCCGGTGGAACGCAGGCGCGAGGCAGCGCTGACCGGAGGGACGGCGGGCCGGCGGCTCACCAGCATCGACGGCGGACGCGGGGACGGCCCCGCCGAGCCGGCCGGTCCGCCGCTGCAGGGACCCGGCGGGTCGCGCGGACTGCGGTCCCAGCGCGCGGACGCGGCGGAGCCGCCCACCGTGCCCGAACAGGCGCGGCTGTGGCACGTGGTGCTGAGCGTGGCCGGGCAGGTCACCCCGCTGTCCTCGCTGCGCGCCTCACTGGAGCAGCTGGCGCACGACCACTCGTTCTTCCTGACCGCCCGCTACGCGGCCGACCACGCCGAGATCCGGTACTGGGAGCAGGCCCGGGACCTGCACGACGCGGCGGCGATCGCGCTGCGGCTCTGGGGCGAGCACAAGGTCACCGCCAACCTCCCGCCGTGGGAGATCGTCGGGCTGGAAGTGGTCGACCGGGCGACGTACCACAAGCGGGTCGCGGAGGGCTTCGGCACCCCGTCGCCGAAACTGGGCGGCGTCTACCCGTACTGACCGGACCACGCGTACCGACCGGACCTCCTCGCACGTTCGCGCGTTCGCACGGGCGGCACGTACCCGTACCGACCGGCCCTGTTCGGATGGCGAAACGCGGGCGGGCGGGGCGGGCACAGTCGCTACCCTTGGCGGCATGACCAGCGACCTCGCCACCGCCGACAGCCCCGTCCTCGCCGTAGCGCGCCGAGCCCGGGAGGCCGCCGCGGCGCTCGCCCCGCTGCCGCGCAAGGCGAAGGACGCCGCGCTGCTGGCGATCGCGGACGCGCTGGTGGCCCGCAGCGCCGAGATCGTCGCGGCCAACGCCGAGGACGTGGCCCGGGCCCGGGAGGCCGGGACGCCCGAGTCGGTGATCGACCGGCTGACCCTGACCGGCGAGCGGATCGCCGCGATCGCCTCCGACGTGCGCGACGTGGCCGGACTGCCCGACCCGGTCGGCGAGGTGGTGCGCGGCTACACCCTGCCGAACGGCCTGGACGTGCGGCAGGTCCGGGTGCCGCTCGGCGTGGTCGGCATCATCTACGAGGCCCGCCCGAACGTCACCGCCGACGCCGCCGCGCTCTGCCTCAAGTCCGGCAACGCGGCGCTGCTGCGCGGCTCGGCCTCGGCCTACCGCTCCAACACCGCGCTGGTCGCCGTCCTGCGGGACGCCGTCGCCGCGGCCGGGCTTCCCGCCGACGCGATCCAGCTGGTGCCGGGGGAGGGCCGCGACTCCGTGCAGGAGCTGATGCGCGCCCGCGGCCTGGTCGACGTACTGATCCCGCGCGGCGGCGCCTCGCTGATCCGCACTGTCGTCGAGGGCTCGACCGTCCCGGTGATCGAGACCGGCACCGGCAACTGCCACGTGTACGTGGACGCCGACACCGACCTCGCGATGGCCGTCGGCATCCTGCTGAACTCCAAGGCGCAGCGGGTCAGCGTCTGCAACGCGGCCGAGACGCTGCTGGTCCACCAGGACGTCGCGGACGCCTTCCTGCCGCTCGCCCTGACCGCCCTCGCCGAGGCCGGGGTGACCGTGCACGGCGACGAGGCGGTGCTCAAGGCCGCCGAGGGCGGCCCGGCCGCCGTGGTGCCCGCGACCGACGAGGACTGGGGCGCGGAGTACCTCTCGCTGGACCTGGCCGCGGCCGTGGTGCCCTCGCTGGAGGCGGCGGTCGAGCACATCCGCCGCTGGTCCTCCGGCCACACCGAGGCGATCGTCACCACCTCGCAGGCCGCCGCCCGGCGCTTCACCCAGCTGGTCGACTCGACCACGGTGGCCGTCAACGCCTCCACCCGCTTCACCGACGGCAGCGAATTCGGCTTCGGCGCGGAGATCGGCATCTCCACCCAGAAGCTGCACGCCCGCGGCCCGATGGGCCTGCCCGAGCTGACCAGCACCAAGTACATCGTCACCGGTGACGGGCACGTGCGGGGCGAGGCGGCGCAGACTGTCGGCGGGGCCCCGGACGCCCGCTGAGCGGGACCCGGCAGTTGGTCCGTCACACGTGTGACGGACCAACTGCCGGGAGCCACAGACAAAACGCCCGACCGGTAATACGCTGAATCCGTGGCTGAGGATGTGGGGGGCTTGCCGTACCCCGACGGCGCCGACCACGGTGGTGCGGACGACGAGTTCGCCACCGTGGTCTTCGATGAGGCCTTCGTCCGGTCCGCCGCCGTGCACGAGCCGACCGCCAAGGAGCGGCAACTCGCCGCCGCCGAGGCCCGGTTCGAGCCGGAGACGGCGGGCCCGGGCTGGGGCTATGAGGTCTCGGCCGGCGACGGGCTCCCGCTGGAGCTGCGCCCGTACCCGAGCGGACTCGACGCGGACCACCTCTACCCCGACCCCTGGTCGGGCCCGGGCCGGTCGGCCGACCGCCGGGGCCGGCGCCGGTGGCGGCCCGGCTACGACCCGGTGCGCGCCCGCGGCCGGTACGTGGCCCAGCAGCGCTGGCACCGGCCGGTGGCCTGGGTGCTCGCCGTGATCATGGGCGTGAGCCTGGTGGCGGTCGCGGTCGCGGCGATCTACCAGGGCACGGGCGGCACCTCGGGCACGCCCCGGAGACCGGAGTCCGGCAACAGCAGCGCCGGGGTGGACCTGCGCCCCGCGCCGGCCGAGCCGTCGCTGGTGGTCGGCGCACCGGCGGGCTAGTCGCCGCCCGGGACGCCGCGCGGGCGCACGCCCGGGGCGGGTGGTCACGGAGCGTCCCCAGGAATCTGCGCAGGGGCCCTCGTGGCGGCGCGGGTGTCCGCCTACCCTGGTGTTATGGGTGACCCGCGAGAGCCTCCTGAGGGTACGCCCGAGGGCGGCTCCGGCAACGAGGACGAATTCCGGTCCGTCGTGTTCGACGAATCGTTCGTCCGGGCCGCCCGGATCCAGGAGCTGTCCGCCCGGGAGCGACTGGCGGGCTCCTTCGGCAAGGCCACCCGGAAGCGGGTGCGGCTGGGCCCGCTGGGCACCGTGCCGCGCCAGGCACTCGCCCTGCTGCTGCTCATCCTGCTCGCCTTCGGGGCCGCGGTGTACTTCGGGGTCACCTCGCCGAAGGGGCTCGCGGCACGGCCCGAGGGAAGCCAACTGACCGTCAGTCTGGTCGCGTTGAGCCCGGCTTCGGCCGTCCACCCGGTAGCCGACCCGGCGAACCCCTTCGCCGCGCTGCCGCCCGGGTACGGGGACGGCACGGTCGGGCTGAACACCCCGACCGGGGCGCCCACCGAGCACTTCAGCCGGGTCGAGGTGACCAAGGCGCTCGACACCGTCCAGCGCTACCTGGTCTCCTCCTCGCTGGCCCCGACCGCCCTGGTCCAGGGCGCCACCGCGGACGTGCGGGCCTTCGTCACACCCGGTGAGCAGGCGGAGTTCGACGCGAGCGTGACCCAGCCGGTGGACGACCGGCACCATGCGGTGACCGGCTGGCTGGTCCGGTTCGACCCCGCGCAGGTCGCACTGGCCTCGGACACCGTGAAGGTGGTCGGCGCGATGCGGATCGACGAGGCGGACAGCGGGACGCTGCAGATCACCACCGACCACACCTTCGTCTACGCGCTGAAGCCGGCCGGAGCCCCGGCCGGAGCGCCGGTCACCCTGGAGACCGTGCGGCGGCAGCTGACCTTCCAGTTCGACCGGGTCGACCTGGCCTCGGCGCAGCTGCGGCTGGTGGACTCGGTGCTGCAGGCCGGGCCGGCGCCCTGCGGCACCTCGATGGCGGGCTTCCTGCAGCCGGTGCTGGCCACCGGGCAGGGCACGGTGGTCACGCCGCCGACGGCGGTCGACCCCGGCAACCACGCCCGGCCGGCGTGGCAGGTGTGCGGGGTGCTGGCGGGGAGCTGACGGGACGGGGAGCCGGAGCCGCGGAGGCGGACGGCCGGTGACCCGGGCGGGTCACCGGCCGTCGTCGGTGCTCAGCGGTCAGCGGCCGCTGGGGTCAGCCGTCAGCCGTCAGCCGTCAGTTGTCGCTGTGGTCGGTCGAAGCGGTCGAGCCGTTCGAGGCGCCGCGGTTGCCGCCGGTGAAGGTGTCGCGGAGCTTGCCGCCCACCGTCGCGGCGCCGCCGGCGACGTCGCGGAGCAGGCCCATCAGCGGGTCCTTGCTCTCCTTCACCGAGGTCGTGTAGTGGTCGGCGGCGGCCTTCCACTGCTCGCCGACCGAGGTGTCCGAGTCGTCCGCGCGGCGCGGGTAGGCGCCCGTCATGATCGAGCGGTACTCGTCGCTCTCCGCCCACTTCTTCAGCTGGGCGACCCGGACCACCGCGAAGGGGTGGGTCTGCGGCAGCAGCTGGAGCAGCTTGAGCACGCCGTCGCGCAGGTCGCCGGCCCTCTCGTACTCCGCTGCCTGCTCCAGGAAGGCGTCGACGTTCATCTCGGCCAGGTTGTGCCCGCCGGCCAGCTTCATCAGGGCCCGCATGGACGCCTGGAGGTCCTGCCCGGCGAGCAGGCCGGCCCGGTCGCTGGACAGCTCCGCCTTGCGGAACCACTCCTTGAGCGCGGTGACGAGGGCCATGATCGCCAGGTTGCCGAGCGGCACCCAGGCGATCCGGGCCGCGATGTTGGTGAGGATCATCAGCATCGTCCGGTAGACGGCGTGGCCGGACATCGCGTGGCCGACCTCGTGGCCGATGACCGAGCGCAGCTCCTCCTCGTCGAGCAGCTCGACCAGGCCGCTGGTGACCACGATTATCGGGGTGTCGATGCCGATGGTGAACGCGTTGACCGTCGGGTCCTGGGTCACGTACAGGTCCGGGACCTGCTCCAGGTCGAGCACGTAGGCGGTGTCGCGCACCATGTCGTACAGCTCGGGGAACTGGCGCTCGGAGGTCTTCACCGCGGTGGCCAGGAACATCAGCCGGATCGCCCGCTCGGAGACCAGCCCGGCGAGCTTCTTCAGGATGTCGTCGAAGCCGGACAGCTTGCGCAGGGCGACCAGCGCCGAGCGGTCCGCCGGGTGCTCCCAGGCCCGGGTGGAGATCCCGGGGAAACGCTCGCGGCGGCGGCTCGGGGTCTTCGCGGTCGTGTCGGTCATGGTCTGAGTACCTCCTGGTCGACGGCGGCCGCGGCCCGCTGGCCGGCCCCCCGCTGGTCTTCGCCTGAAACGACTGTCTGTGCAACGTCCGTGGTTGCGTACTCGTCCCCGCGGGCCAGCGTACGTGCGGGCCCGGCCGCGCCGAAGGGGTCGGTGGGCGGCGCCGGTGTGAGGCCGGTTTACCCTGAATGCCCTGGACCACCGAGACCGGACCCGGCCGCGGTACCGAGCAGTTCGAGGAGCCCCGCAGATGTCCACCGACACGCTTGTCAGCCTGGCCGCGCCCATCTCCGACGAGGCCGGCCCGGGCCTCTTCCTGCGGATCATCGTGATCGCGTCCTTCGTGGGCATCGGCCTGCTGGTCTGGCTGATGGCCCGCGCCTTCCGCGGCAACTAGGCCCACGGCCTGGCTCCCGGCCTGGCCCCCGGCCTCGCTCTCGGCCGGGCATCGGTTCTTGGCCTCCCGCCTTCCGGTGGCTCGTACCGGCTCACGTCCGGTCAGCGGCGGTGGGCCGCCGAGCGGTTGCCGTGCCACCCCCCGTACGATGACGGGTGGGCCCTCACCGGCCCGGAACAACCCCCAGGTCCGTTCAACCGAGCCGAGAAGGTCCCGACGACCATGAGCACTGCTGCCGCACTCCCCGTTCTGAACCTGCTCGCCGAGGGCGAGGGGGGCAACCACGACAGCCTGAACCCGGCCCTGACGGGTGGCGCCGCCCTGGTGATCCTGCTGCTCCTGCTCTTCATCACCACCCGTTTCAACCGGGACCGCTGAGCCCGGTTCGGGGACCGCTCGGGGAGCGTCCGGCCACCGGCCGGCCGCTCCCTCACGCATCTGCGGACAACCCCCACCGGGTCTGCGAGCAACCCCCACCCGGGCGTTCCCGCACCGTAACGGGCGTCGCGTAAGGTGTGGCGGCATGGGAGAGCAGGCCGGGAATCCCGGCGGACCGGAGCCGGTGAAGAAGCGACTCGGGGTGATGGGCGGGACCTTCGACCCGATCCACCACGGCCACCTCGTCGCCGCCAGTGAGGTCGCGAGCGCGTTCCACCTGGACGAGGTGATCTTCGTTCCGACCGGGCAGCCGTGGCAGAAGAGCGACCGCCACGTCACGCCGGCCGAGGACCGCTACCTGATGACGGTCATCGCCACCGCCGAGAACCCGCAGTTCTCCGTCAGCCGGATCGACATCGACCGCAAGGGCCCCACCTACACCGTCGACACCCTGCGCGACCTGCACGCCCTGCACCCGGACGCCGACCTCTTCTTCATCACCGGCGCCGACGCGCTCGCCCAGATCCTGTCCTGGCGCGACTCCGACGAACTCTTCTCGCTGGCCCACTTCATCGGATGCACCCGCCCGGGGCACACTCTGTCGGACGCCGGGCTTCCGGTGGGCGGGGTCTCCCTGGTGGAGGTCCCGGCGCTGGCCATCTCCTCCACGGACTGCCGCAACCGGGTCGCCAAGGGCGAGCCGGTCTGGTACCTCGTTCCGGACGGCGTGGTCCGCTACATCGACAAGCGGGCGCTGTACGCGCCGCGCGGGACCTGAGCCAGGAGCGGCGCATGACCGAACGCAGCGATGGCCAGCAGCGGCCGGAGGACTGGTCCACCGGGCAGTACCAGCAGCCGTACCAGGGGCAGGGCCACGGCCAGGGCCAGGGGTACCGGCAGCACCCGCAGCAGCAGTCGTACGAGTCGTACGAGCAGCAGCAGCCGCAGTACGACCAGTACGGGCAGCCGGTGTACACCCAGGACCCGTACGGCTACCAGCAGCAGGGGTACCAGGGGCAGCAGGGCTACGAGGGGTACCAGCAGGCCCGGCAGACCGGTGAGGTCGGTCAGGCCGGGCAGTTCCCGCAGCAGCAGTCGTACGAGTCCTACGAGTCGTACGGGCAGCAGCCGCAGTACGACCAGTACGGGCAGCCGGTGTACACCCAGGACCCGTACGGCTACCAGCAGCAGGGGTACCAGGGGCAGCAGGGCTACCAGCAGCCGTACCAGGCCGCCGCCCCGGGGGTCGCCGAGCCGCAGGCGCAGCCCGAGGCCGCCTCGCCCGTCGCCGCTGCGCCCGTCGCTCCTTCCGCACCCGTGACGCCGCGTCCGCGGGTGCCCAGGCCCGCCGCCGAGGCGGCGCCAGCCGAGCCCGCGGCGCCGTCCGAGCAGGTCGCCGGGGCGCGCGGTGGCAAGGCCGGGAGCAAGGCGCCCAAGGACAGCTACACCACGGGCGAGTTCACCTTCGTCGACGAGGAGCCGGAGGAGTCCGAGGACGTCATCGACTGGCTGAAGTTCGCCGAGTCCCGCAGCGAGGTGCGCGCCGAGCGCCGCCGCAAGCTGCGCAACCGGCTGATCGGCCTCGGTGTGGTGCTGGCGCTCGCGGCGGGCGGCGTCGGCGGCTACCTGTGGTTCAGCGGCGACAAGCCGACCGCGGCCGCCGCGGCCGGCGGGCGCCAGGTCAACGTCGTCCACCTGCGCGACCTGCAGGGCAAGGTGTCCAGCGCGCTGCTGGTCGACGACGCCTCCGGGAAGAAGGGCACCGTGCTGCTGCTGCCCGACACCCTGCGGCTGCCCGGCCCCGCCGACCCGCCGGTCACCACCGTCGGCCAGGCCATGGACGCCATCGGCGCCTCGGCGACCCGGGACGGCCTGTCCACCGTGCTCGGCGCCCCGGTGGCCGGCACCTGGCGCCTGGACACCCCGTACCTGGAACTGCTGGTCTCCCAGCTCGGCGGCGTCCGGGTGGACACCAACGCCGAGACCCACGAGGGCGGCAAGCCGGACGGCAAGCTGCTGTCCGCGGCCGGGAAGAACACCATGCTCAGCGGGAAGGCCGCGGTCGCGTACGCCACGCTGCAGAACCCCGGCGAGAGCCGGGACGTCCAGCTGGCCCGGTTCGGGCAGGTCATGGAGGCCGTGCTGCGCACCATGCCGACCGAGTTCAAGGACGCCAAGGACGACGTGCACCGGATGAACGCGGTGCTCGACCCCTCGCTGCCCGAGGACGCCCTCGCCGGGGTGCTCGCCCAGCTCGCCCAGCAGGCGAAGGACGGCCACGTCGGCACCACCGCGCTGACCGTCAAGCCGGACGGCAGCCTGGACGAGGCGACCGCCGGCAAGCAGGTCAAGGACGTCCTGGGCGGCACCGTGAAGTCCGCGGCCGTCGGCGACGCCCCGGCCCGGGTCGCGCTGCAGGACGCCAGCGGCAACGACGCGGCGGCCGCCGCCGCGCAGGTCCAGATCGTCAACTCGGGCCTGACGTTCATCCCCGGCGGAGCCAAGACCGCCGCGCAGGCAAGCAGTGAGATCCGCTACACCGACGACGCCCGGCAGGGCACGGCGAAGTCGCTGGCGACCAGCCTCGGCCTGCCGGACACGGCGGTGAAGAAGGTCACCGGGGACACCCAGAACGCGGACCTGCTGGTCGTCCTCGGCAAGGACTACCAGGCGCCGAAGAACCAGTAGAGCCGGCGGCCGGGCCGTTCGACGGCCCGGCCCGCGGTGGTGCCACGGCCGGGCGGCCCCGGAAAACGGTTCCGGGCCCGCCCTGGCGGCGTGAGATCCTGGAAGGCGACCCCGGCCGTGTGCCGGGGCGCCGCCCCACGCCGCCGAGCCGGAAGAACACCGTGACCGTCACCGACCACAGCCAGCAGCTCATCACCGTCGCCGCCCAGGCGGCGGCCGACAAGCTCGCGCACAACATCATCGCCTTCGACGTCAGCGAGGTGCTGTCGATCACCGACGCCTTCCTGATCGCCTCCGCGAACAACGACCGCCAGGTCCGCTCGATCGCCGAGGAGATCGAGGACCAGCTGCGCGAGCAGCTGGACATCAAGCCGGTGCGCCGCGAGGGCGAGCGCGACGGCCGCTGGATCCTGCTCGACTACCTGGACATCGTCGTGCACGTCCAGCACTCCGAGGAGCGCTCCTTCTACTCGCTCGACCGGCTCTGGAAGGACTGCCCCGAGCTGCCGCTGCCCGAGGACGCCCTGGCCTCCCGCAACCGCCCCGACGCGCACACCGACGAGGCCGGCAACGCGCTCGCCCCGGCCGACGACTTCGGCAAGCCCGAGGACCTGCACTGAGCCGCGGCGCGCGCGGCCCGCGCATCGTCTTCTGGCGACACGGTCAGACCTCCTGGAACCTCGAATCGCGGTTCCAGGGCACCACTGACATCGAGCTGACCGGCCAGGGCGTGCTGCAGGCCCAGCGGGCGGCCCGGCTGCTCTCCGGGCTCCACCCCGACCTGCTGATCTCCTCGGACCTCGAGCGCGCCCGACGCACCGCCGACGAGCTCGCCAAGGTCACCGGACTCGACGTGACCCACCACGAGGGCCTGCGGGAGACCTACGCGGGCTCCTGGCAGGGCCTGACCAACGCCGAGATCCGCGAACGCTTCCCGGAGGAGTACGCGGCCTGGGCGGCCGGCGAGCCGGTGCGGCGCGGCGGTGGCGGCGAACTGGCCACCGAGGTCGCCGACCGCTCGGTGCCGGTGGTGCTGGCGGCCGCGGCCAAGCTGCCGGACGACGGCACCCTGGTCGTGGTCAGCCACGGCGGGACGATCCGCACCATGCTCGGGCGGCTGCTGGACCTGGAGCCGGCCCAGTGGGAGTGCTTCGGCGGACTGTCCAACTGCTGCTGGTCGGTGCTGGGCCAGGGGGCGCGCGGCTGGCGCCTGCTGGAGCACAACGCGGGCACGCTCCCGCAGCCGGTCATCGGCGACGACACCTGAGGCGACACCTGGGGCGACGCCTGAGAGGCTCCGCCGCGGTCGTCTGACACGGGCGTGCGGGGGCCTCGAAGGGCCGGATTTCGCAGTTCCGGCCCTGACCAGCTAGAGTCTTCCTCGTTCGCACGGAAGGGAACGCGGCCCGAAAGGGAAGCGGAAGATCCGGTGAAGTGCGGGGCTGTAGCTCAGTTGGTAGAGCGCTTGCATGGCATGCAAGAGGTCCGGGGTTCAATTCCCCGTAGCTCCACTCCGCATCGGCGGTCGTGGTCATCCAGGGTCGCCCGTGTCGCGGGGCTGTAGCTCAGTTGGTAGAGCGCTTGCATGGCATGCAAGAGGTCCGGGGTTCAATTCCCCGTAGCTCCACAGGAGTTCGGAAGGCCGTCACCCATCGGGTGGCGGCCTTCCGGCGTTCCGGGCCCTAAGCCCCCGCTACACGCAGATGTGCGTCCAGCCGCCCGGCGGCAGCGAACCGAGCAGCTCGACCCGCTCCCGGTCCTCCGGGCCGGCCGGCACGTACACGACGATGTAGCACTCCGGCACGCCCGGCATCGTCAGATAGGTGGCGTTCAGCCGCAGCACCCCGAGCTCCGGATGACGGAACAACCGCAGCCAGGTCTCCGGCGGCGCGACCTCCTGGCGGTCCCACAGCTCCCGGAACAGCTCACTGCGCGCCGACAGCTCCTGCACATGCTGCTCCCAGGCCGGCTCGCCCACGTGCTTGCCGTAGGCCGACCGCAGCACCGCCACCATCCGCGGCAGCGCCTCGTCACGGTTCTCGCACGGGTTGCAGCACGGCGGCGCGGTCAGCATGCACCAGAGGCTGTTGAAGGCGACCCCACGGGACGGGCGCATCCGCTCGGCGCCGAACAGCGAGCGGTACGGCCCGTTGTAGCTCAGCACGTCGAAGCGGGTGTTGGAGACCGCCGCCGGCAGCGGGGCGAGCGAGTCCAGGATCACTTGGATCGACGGGCTCAGCTCCGGCGGGGCCGGCTGCGCGTGCGGCGACGGGGACATCCCGGCCAGCCGGAACAGGTGCTCGCGTTCGGTGCCGTCCAACCGCAGTGCCCGGGCCACCGCCAGCAGCACCTGCTCGCTCGCGTTGATCGGCCGCCCCTGCTCCAGCCACGTGTACCAGGTGACCCCGACCCCGGCGAGCTGCGCGACCTCCTCGCGCCGCAGCCCCGGCGTACGACGGCGCAGCCCGGGCGGCAACCCGACCTCCTCGGGAGTGACCCGCGCCCGGCAGGCCTTCAGGAAACGGGCCAGCTCGGTGCGGCGGCGGTCGCGCCCGCCCGTGGCGGTCGGCAGTTCCTCCAGGACGGTCATGGCCACCATCGTGCCGCAGGTCCGCCGGGCGATACAGGTGCTGCCAGTACCAGGATCAGCAGGCTCTAACCACCAGTACCGGCACGGCCGCAGGCTGGTGGCCATGACGGACCTTCAGATCCGGCCCGGCGTGGCCGGACGCACCACCGGGGCCCCGGCCGTACGGCCCGGGCTCCTCCTCACGCTCGTCCTGTGCGGGCAGTTCATGGCCGTCCTCGACGTCTCCATCGTCAATGTCGCGGTACCCACCATCCGGACCGACCTGGGCGCCTCCGGCGCCGCCCTGCAACTGGTGATCGCCGGCTACACCATCGCCTACGCCGTGCTGCTCATCACCGGGGCCCGGCTGGGCGCCCGGTACGGCTACAGCCGACTGTTCCAGATCGGCCTGGCCGCGTTCACCGCCACCTCGCTGGCCTGCGGCCTCGCCCCGTCCACCGGCTGGCTGATCGCCTTCCGACTGCTCCAGGGCGCCGGCTCGGCACTGATGGTGCCCCAGGTGATGAGCCTGCTGCAGCGCACCTTCACCGGCGCCGCCCGCACCCGGGTGCTCGGCCTCTACTCGGCGGTGCTGGCCGGCGGCATGGCGCTCGGCCAGGTGCTCGGCGGCGTGCTGGTCAGCGCCGACCTGTTCGGCAGCGGGTGGCGGCCGGTGTTCCTCGTCAACGTGCCGATCGGGGTGCTGCTGCTGGCCGCCGGCGCCCGGCTGCTGCCCCGGACCCCCGGCGACGCCTCGCGCGGCTTCGACATCCCCGGCCTGGTGGTGCTCGGCGCGGCACTCGGCCTGCTGGTGGTGCCGCTCGTCCTCGGCCACGAGCTCGGCTGGCCCGCCTGGGGCTGGGCGATGATCGCGGGCAGCGTGCTGCTGTTCGGCCTGTTCGTCGTGGTCGAGCGCCGGATCGCCCGCGGCGGCGGGCAGCCGCTGATCCCCGGACGGGTGCTGCGCGCCCCCGGGCTGCGGCCGGCGGCGGCCGGACTGTTCGCGATCATGGCCGCCTTCGCCGGCTTCATGTTCTCCTTCGCCCTGCACCAGCAGGCCGCGCTCGGCCACACCGCCCTGAAGGCCGGGCTCTGCTCGGCGCCCGTCGCCATCGGCTTCGGCATGTCCAGCATGCACTGGCACCGGCTGCCCGGACGGCTGCACGCGGCCCTGCCGACGCTCGCCGCGGTGCTCCTCGGCGGTGGCTACCTGCTGCTGGGCGTCCTGCTCGGCGGCGGCGCCGAGATCGGCGCGGGACCGCTGGCCGAGATGGCCGCGCTCGGCCTGATCGCCGGCTGCGCGTACGCGCCGCTGTTCGGCCGGGCGCTCGCGGGGGTGGCGCCCGAGGACGCGGCCGACGCCAGCGGGGTCATGGTGACGGTCATCCAGCTCGGGCAGGTGATCGGGGTCGCGGTGCTCGGCTCGGTGTTCCTCGGGCAGGTCGACCTGCCCGCACCGGCCGCCGACTCCGGACACGCGCTGCAGACCACGCTGCTGGTCAACGCCGTCGCGGTCCTGGCCGCCGCGGGCTTCGCCGCGCGCAGCCGGCGGGCCGTGCGGTAGGGGGACGGCCCTGCTGTGCGGTAGGGGGGCGGCGCCGTCGTGCGGCAGGGGGAAGGCGCCGTCGTGCATAGGGGACGGTCCTGCGGCAGGGGACGGAGGGTGGAGGGTGGAAGGCGGGGGGCGGGGGGCGGACTCGGGGGCGCGGAGCGCCGCTCCTCGGGAGCCCCCGCCGGGACCTCGGGAAACGGATTTCTGGAGCACGCCCCCGACCGTGTAAAGTAGTCGATGTCGCCGAGGGAAACCGGACGGAAACGGCCAAGAACCCGGTGACATCGCAGGTCAAGGGGCTGTAGCTCAGTTGGTAGAGCGCTTGCATGGCATGCAAGAGGTCCGGGGTTCAATTCCCCGTAGCTCCACAGCAGTCGAGAGCCGCCTCCCGTTTCGGGAGGCGGCTCTTCGCCGTTTCGCCTCCGCCACCGGCGGGAGCACCCAAAATCCCGCTACCGTCGTGCCATGGCCGATCTGGAGCGAAGGCGGAACGAGGAACTGGCCCGGATACTCCACCAACTCGGCTGGAGTCCGGAACGGCTCGCCCGTGAAGTGAGCCTCGCGCTGCCGCCGGGCCTGGCCATCAGCTCCACCGCCCCGTACAAGTGGCGCGACCGCGGCATGGTGCCACGCAGCCCGCACGACCAGGCGGTCTGCGAGGTCCTCAGCCGCACCCTCGGCATCGCCGTCACCTACGAGCAGCTCTGGGGCCGGATGGGCGGCCACCGCGGCGCCAAGATCCTCTCGCCCCGGCTTCTCACCGACCCGTGGACCGCCGACACCGCCCAGACCGCGCTGCGCGAAGCCGCCACCGACGCCGGACCGGTCCGCCTCACCGACCTGTTCCGCAACGCCGACCTCGACCAGGCCGCCGCCCGGCTCGCCTCCCCGCCGCCACCCGTCGGAGGCGGCGAGGGCGCGCTGCGCGTCGAAGCCGGACTCGTCGGCGAACTCGGCCTGTCCTACCGCAGCAAGCAGCGGCTCGAACGCTCCTGCGGCGGCGGCCTTGTCCTCGGCCCCACCCGGGCCGAACTCGCCATGCTGGCCAAACTGCTGGAACTCGGCGCGTACGACGAACGGCTGGGACGCGAGCTCTACGGCACGGCCAGCCGGCTCGCCCGGCTGGCCGGCTGGGCCGCGTACGACCTCGGCCACGACGCGGCCGCCCAGCGTGCCTTCGTCGCCGCCCTGCGCGCCGCCCACGTCAGCGGAGACCCCCGGCTCGGGGTCGCCGTGCTCGGCGCGCTGGTCGTGCTCGCCACCCAGGGCCCGGGCGGACGCGGCCTGGACGCCGTCTCCGCACTCGAAACCGCCCTGGAGGCCCACGGAGCCGCGCTCGGCCCCACCGGCCGGGCCCGCCAGCTCGGCCGGCTCGCCCGCGCGTACGGCCGCCGGGACGAGCCGGAGCGGGCCGAGGCCGCCGCCGCCCGCGCCTTCGCCGAACTGGACGGCGTGCCCGGCACGGAGGAGGCCCGTGCCTCCCTCGCCGGGATGGTGGGGGAAGCGTGGCTGGCGCTCGGCCGGAACCGGCTCGCGAAGGCCCTGCTCGCCGAGGCCGTGGCCGGACTCGGCCCCGGGCGGGCCCGCTCCAAGGTGCTGCTGATGGTGCGCCTCGCCGAGACCCACCGGCGGCTCGGCGACCAGCGGGAGGCGGCCCGCACGGCGGCGCTGGCGCGCTCGCTCGCGGCGGGGATGCAGTCCGAGCGGCTGGCTAAGGCGCTGCGGGACTTCGACGCGGCGGGGCGGGTGGCGGCAGCGCGGTGAGGGTGGCGGGGTGGTGGTGCGGGTGCGGGTGCGGGTGCGGGTGCGGGTGCGGTGGGGTGTTGGGGCGGTGGTGCGGCGGTTGGCCGCTGGTTCCGGGTGCGTGGGGCTGTCCTGGTGGGACGGTCGCCGTGGGGCTGCCGTGGTGGCGGTCCGGCTGCTCGGCGAGGCTGGTGCGGGGCGGCCGTCCCGGCGGGTATACCCGGGAGCGCGCTGAGTCGCTTGCGGTACCCTGAGCCCATGCGAACCGTGCGCCTGCTCCTTAGCCGGCCGCGCTGACCAGGACCGGCTGAGCCCTCGGGCGGTGCCGGAGTCGGCGTGGCGTCCCCTCCTGCGAGGGGCTTTTTTGTTTTCCGCCCCCGACCCCGTCCCGGGCGGGGCCCACGGGCCGGCCTCCTGCGCGGTTCGCCAACCGACATCGATGGAGCTTGAAGGACCATGAGCGAGACGACCCCTGCGTCCGGCGCGGCCGAGACCGCGACCGAGCAGTTCCGGTACAGCGCCGCGCTGGCGGCCGAGATCGAGTCCCGCTGGCAGGACATCTGGGAGAAGGAGGGCACCTTCCACGCCCCCAACCCCACCGGTGCGCTGGCCGACCCGTCGGCCGGTGACGTCGCCGCGAAGCCGCACAGCTTCATCATGGACATGTTCCCGTACCCCTCGGGCGCGGGCCTGCACGTCGGCCACCCGCTGGGCTACATCGCCACCGACGTCTTCGCCCGCTACCAGCGGATGACCGGCCACAACGTGCTGCACACGCTGGGCTACGACGCCTTCGGCCTGCCCGCCGAGCAGTACGCGGTGCAGACCGGCACCCACCCGCGGGTCTCCACCGAGGCCAACATCGCCAACATGCGCCACCAGCTGCGCCGGCTGGGCCTGGGCCACGACCCGCGCCGCTCGATCTCCACGATCGACCCGGAGTACTACCGCTGGACCCAGTGGATCTTCCTGCAGATCTTCAACTCCTGGTACGACGAGGCCGCCCGCAAGGCCCGTCCGATCACCGAGCTGGTCGCGCAGTTCGAGTCCGGCGAGCGGCAGACCCCGGACGGGCGCCCGTGGGCGTCCCTGTCCGCCGCCGAGCGCGACGAGGCGCTGAGCGAGTACCGCCTGGCGTACGCCAAGGAGGTGCCGGTCAACTGGTGCCCCGGCCTGGGCACCGTACTGGCCAACGAGGAGGTCACCGCGGACGGCCGCTCCGAGCGCGGCAACTTCCCGGTGTTCAAGTCCAACCTGCGCCAGTGGATGATGCGCATCACCGCGTACTCCGACCGGCTGATCGAGGACCTGGACCTGCTGGACTGGCCCGAGGCCATCAAGCTGCAGCAGCGCAACTGGATCGGACGCTCCGAAGGCGCCCGGGTCGACTTCGCGGTCGGTTCCGGAGAGAAGATCACCGTCTTCACCACCCGCCCCGACACCCTGTTCGGCGCCACCTACATGGTGCTGGCGCCCGAGCACGGCCTGGTCGACTCGATCGTCCCCACCGCCTGGCCGCAGGACGTGCCCGCCGAGTGGACCGGCGGCGCCGCCACCCCCGCCGAGGCCGTCGCCGCCTACCGGGCCACCGCCGCCGCCAAGTCGGACGTCGAGCGCCAGGTCGACGCCAAGGTCAAGACCGGCGTCTTCACCGGCGCCTACGCCGTCAACCCGGTCAGCGGCGCGTCCGTCCCGGTGTTCATCGCCGACTACGTGCTGATGGGCTACGGCACCGGCGCCATCATGGCCGTCCCCGCCCACGACCACCGCGACTTCGCCTTCGCCCGCGCCTTCGCCCTGCCGATGCGCTGCGTCGTCGAGCCGACCGACGGACGCGGCGAGGACCCGACGCAGTGGGACGACGCGTTCGACACGTACGACTCCGTCATCGTCAACTCCGCCCGGGAGCAGGGCTCCGCGGGTTCCGGTGACGGGCTGACCCTGGACGGCCTGAGCGTCGTCGACGCCAAGGCCCACGTGACCGCCTGGCTGGCCGAGCGCGGCATCGGCGAGGGCACCGTCAACTACCGCCTGCGCGACTGGCTGTTCAGCCGCCAGCGGTACTGGGGCGAGCCCTTCCCGATCGTCTACGACGAGGACGGCGTCATGCACGCGCTGCCCGACTCGATGCTGCCCGTCGAGGTCCCCGAGGTCGACGACTACTCGCCGCGCACCTACGACGCGTTCGACTCCAGCTCCTCGCCCGAGACCCCGCTGTCGCGCAACGAAGCCTGGGTCAACGTCGAGCTGGACCTGGGCGACGGGCCGAAGCAGTACCGCCGCGAGACCAACACCATGCCCAACTGGGCGGGTTCGTGCTGGTACGAGCTGCGCTACGTCGACCCGGCCAACTCCTCGGCGGTCGTCGACCCGGCCAACGAGCAGTACTGGCTGGGCCCGACGGAGACCAAGCCGGCCGGCGGCGTCGACCTGTACGTCGGCGGTGCCGAGCACGCCGTGCTGCACCTGCTGTATGCGCGCTTCTGGCACAAGGTGCTGCACGACCTGGGCCACGTCTCCTCCGTCGAGCCGTTCCACAAGCTGTTCAACCAGGGCATGATCACCGCCGACGTCTACCGCGACGAGCGCGGCTTCCCGGTGCCCGCCACCGAGGTCGAGGAGCGCGACGGCCAGTACTCCTGGCAGGGCGAGCCGGTCAAGCGCGAGGCCGGGAAGATGGGCAAGTCCCTGAAGAACGCCGTCGCGCCGGACGACATCGCCGACGAGTACGGCGCCGACACGCTGCGCCTGTACGAGATGTCGATGGGCCCGCTGGACGTCTCCCGCCCGTGGGACACCCGCGCCGTCGTCGGCTCCTACCGCTTCCTGCAGCGGCTGTGGCGCAACGTCGTCTCCGAGACCACCGGCGAACTGGTCGTCACCGAGGAGACGCCGGACGAGGCGACGCTGCGCGCCCTGCACAAGGCGATCGACGGCATCCGCGGCGACATGGCCGCGCTGCGCTTCAACACGGCCGTCGCCAAGGCCATCGAGCTGAACAACTTCCTGGTCAAGCGCGGCTCGACGCCGCGCGCCGTGGCCGAGCAGCTGGTGCTGATGGTCGCGCCGCTGGCCCCGCACATCGCCGAGGAGCTGTGGCGCCGGCTGGGCCACGGCGAGTCGCTGGCGCACACCGACTACCCGGTCGCCGACCCGGCGTACGTGGTCGACGAGTCGGTGACCTGCGTCGTGCAGATCAAGGGCAAGGTCAAGGCCCGGCTGGAGGTCGCGCCGAGCATCTCGGACGCCGAGCTGGAGGCGCTGGCGCTGGCGGACCCTGCGGTGGTCACGGCGATCGGCGGCGCGGAGGTGCGCAAGGTCATCGCGCGTGCTCCCAAGCTGGTGAACATCGTCACCGGCTGATTCCGGGGCCGGGGCTGACCGGGCGGGCGTCCTTCGGGGCGCCCGCCCGGTGCCATGTGAGGGGGACGGGGACGGGCTCGGGGTCCTGTCGAGGGGGAGGGGGACGGGCTCGGGGTCCTGTCGAGGGGGAGGGGGACGGGCTCGGGGCCCTCGGGGAGATCCCGGATCTGTCCCTGATCTCGGGCCGCGGGGCCCGCTCGGGCCGCCCCGGGGAGGGCTCCGGCGCTACCGTGGAACCCTCGGCGATGAGGCCCGCGTTGGGCCCGGTGGGGGCCGAAACGGTGGCGGAAGGTGGCGCACGATGGACGTGTTCGGCGTGATGATCGGCCTGGTCCTGCTCTTCGGGATCGCGGGGGTCGTCCTGGCGGTGGTCGGCACGGTCAAGGCGGCCAAGGCCGTCGGCGCGAAGATCGAGAAGCACGAGGCGAACGCCCGGCGCGCCGTGGAGACCGCCACCCTCAAGGCGAAGACGTACACCAAGATCGGCCCGCCCGCGCAGATCGCCACCGTCCGGCTCGGCCTGCGGACCTCGCTCGACGGCACCCGGCAGGTGCTCGAAGGCGGACTCGGGCAGGACGGCCAGCTCGCCGAAGCGCTCGCCCTGCTCGCTCGGCTCGACGCCCACGCGGCGGAGCTCGACGGCGAGCTGCGGATGCTCGAACGCGAGCCGGACACCGCGCGGATCGCCGCCAAGCTGCCGGAGCTGCGCGAGCGGGCGGAACGGATCACGCACGCGGCGGAGACCATGCGCTGGGCGGCGCAGGACCGGATGCACCGGTTCGCCGAGGACGAGCTGAGCCGGCTCAGCCAGGAATGCGAGAGCGAGGCGGGGGCGCTGCGGCACTGGGACGGGGCCGGTCCTGCTCCCGCCGGTTCTGCTTCCGCCGACTCTGGTCGCGCCGGTGCAGGGTCCGGCTCGAGTGCCGGTGGCTCGGCGGAGGCGGCCGCGGGTACGGCCGCGGGTACGGCCCGGGCCGGGCTGACGGACGGGAAGGGGCGTGCGAGCGCGGAGGAGCTGTTGGGGCTCGCCGATCCGCTGGCCAAGCTGGCGCAGCGGCTGCGAAAGCCTTCGGCGGGGCCCTCGGCGGGCTGATTTCCCCGGTGCTCACCGGGCTCGGCTCTCTGAGCAGTTCGTGGGTTGGCTCGCTGGCGGTTCGCGGGTACCTCGCGTCCGCGGCGCGGTGGTCCGCCGACGGCCGCTGTTCCCGCGCACGAACGGGGAGTAACCTCCGCCTCATGCCCTCCGACCTCGCGCTTGTCACCGATTCCACGGCCTATCTGCCGCAGGAGGCCCTCGACCGGCACGGGATCACGGTGGTCCCGCTGAGCGTCGCGGTCGGTGACTCGGTCCTGAGCGAGGGCGTCGAGATCTCCCCGAAAGACGTCGCCGAGGCGCTGCACGGCAAGCAGCGGGTGACCACCTCACGGCCGAACCCGGAGACCTTCGCCGCCGCGTACCGGGCGGCCGCCGAAGCCGGGGCGAAGGGGATCGTCTCGGTGCACATCTCGGCAGAGCTGTCCGGCACCGTCGAGGCCGCCCGGCTGGCGGCCGCCGAGGCGCCCGTCCCGGTGCGCGTGGTGGACAGCCGGCTGGTCGGGATGGCGCTCGGGTACGGGGTGCTGGCGGCGGCCGAGGCGATCGCGGCCGGGCAGGGCCTGGCCGGGGCGGCCGAGGCGGCGGGCCGGCGGGCGGCGGAGACCAACGGCTTCTTCTACGTCGACACCCTGGAGCACCTGCGCAGGGGCGGGCGGATCGGGGCGGCGCGGGCGCTGCTCGGGTCGGCGCTGGCGGTCAAGCCGCTGCTGCACCTGGACGGGGGGCGGATCGAGCCGCTGGAGAAGGTGCGGACGGCGTCGCGGGCGATCGCGCGGCTGGAGGAGATCGCGGTCGAGCGGTCGGGGGAGCGGGAAGTCGACATCACCGTGCACCACCTCGCCGCCGAGGACCGGGCCGAGCCGCTCGCGGAGCGGCTGCGGGCGCGGGTGCCGGGACTGCGGGAGCTGTACGTCGGAGAGGTGGGGGCGGTGATCGGCGCGCATGTCGGGCCGGGGCTGCTCGCGGTGGTGGTCGCTCCGCGCTGACGGGGCGGGCTGGTTTCGGGCGGTTCGGGAACGGCGGGCCGAGCGCCGTGCCGGTCAACTTGTGATGGCCTTGCTCGCTCGTGTGAGTGACAATTTTTGTCCACAACCCCCGGGTTATCCACAGGCTTTCGGTAATTTCGGCGCGCTCGTCGGGGGACTCCTACCGTCCTCGGCATGACGACGATGGGCCCGGGCGCGGCGAAGCGCCAAGCGATCAACGAGACGGTGCGGCTGCGGATGGCGGCGCTGCTGCCGACGGCCGACGAGCCGGTGGGCGGCCGGGGCACGGGGGGAGGCGGGGGAGGTTCCCCGGGGGCGGCTGCGGGTGCCGCTGCGGGTGCGGTCTCGTCCGCGACGGGGGAGCTGCCGGCGACCGGGCCGCCGACGGGCGCGGCGCCGTTGCCACCGGGTGTGGGTGCGGGTGCGGGTGGCGGTGCGGGTCTGGGCGCCACCGCGGAGCCACCGGGCGCTGCTGTGGAGCCGCCGGGCGCCGGGGCGCGTCCGCGGTTCGGTTCGTTCGCTCCGGCGGTGGTGCTCGACCGGCGCGCGGTGGCCGGGCTGGTCATCCTGCTGCTGTTCGCGGTCGGCTATGCCGTCCAGCACTTCTGGCTGGCCAGACCGGAGACGGTCGCCGTTCCCGCGCTGGCGGCTGCCTCGGCGTTGCCGGGGCCGGACGCGTCGGCCCCCGCCGATGCGACGTCAGGGGTCGGTGCGGTCGGTGCCGTCGAGGCCGGTCCCGCCGTCTCGGGCGGCGCCGTGCCCGGCGCCGGCGCTGGGGTCGGCGTCGGTACGGCCGTCGTGATCGACGTCGGTGGGCGGGTCCACGCCCCCGGCCTGCACACCCTGCCCGGCGGCTCGCGGGTGGCCGACGCCCTGCGGGCCGCGGGCGGAGTGCTACCGGAGACGGACACCAAGAACCTCAACCTGGCCCGCGTCCTGACGGACGGTGAGCAGCTGCTGGTCGGCGAGCAGGCCCCTGCCCCCGCCCCGGCCCCGCCCGCCGGAACCGGCAGCGGACCCCCGGGCCCCGCCGTACCCCGACCACCCGTCAGCCTCAACCGCGCCACCCTCGAACAGCTCGACACCCTCCCCGGCGTCGGCCCGACCCTCGCCCAGCGCATCCTCGCCTACCGCACCTTGCACGGCTCCTTCCGCTCCCTCGACCAGCTCCGACAGGTCAGCGGCATCGGCACCCGTACGTACGCGGAACTCCGTCCGCTGCTCACCCTCTGACGCTTCCCGCGTCCGTCCCCCTCGCTGCGAAGGGAGGTACCGCCGTGTCCGCAGCCACCGCATCGAACCCGCCTGCCCGCTCCTCGGACGCCGACTTCCGGCTTCTGCTGCCCGCCGTCTCGGCCTGGGTGGTCACGGCGGCGCTCCTGCGCCTGGAGTCGGGGTACGAGGCCTCCGTCTTCGCGATGGCGGGCGTCGCCGCGCTCGCGGCCGCTCTGCTGCTCATCCGGCCGGGCGTCCTGCGCCGGCGCGGGGCCGCGGTGACGCTGGCCGCCGCCCTGCTCACCGGAGCGGCGGCCGCGATCGCCACCCCGCTGCACACGGCCGACCTGCACCGGGGCCCGCTGCCCGAACTCGCCCGCGCGGCCGAGCACGCCGCGCCACGGTCGCCGGCCGCGCCCGCCCCCGCCCCGGCGGTGGAGGTGGAGCTGACCGTCACGGGAGACCCCAAGGTCCACACCTCCCGGGGCGGCACCATCGGCGGGCAGGCGCTCCTCACCGTGGACGCGATGGCCGACCGCGTCGTCCTGCTCCCGGACAGGCGGACCACCCGGACGCGCACACCCGTGACCGTCATGGTCCGAGGGGCAGACAGCGAGACCTGGCAGCGGCTGCTCCCGTCCGAGCGGCTGGCCGTGGAGGCCGAGGTGCAGCCGGCGGGGGAGGGCCATGACACCGAGTCCGCGGCGCTGCTGCTCGTCCACGGCCCGCCCCGGCAGCTGGCACCGCCGAGCCTGCCGCAGCGAATCGCCGGCCGGCTGCGCGAGGGCCTGCGCGCGGCCACCGACGGGCTCCCGCCGGACGCGCGCGGGCTGCTCCCGGGCCTGGTGGTGGGCGACACCTCGCGCCTGCCCGACGACCTCGAAGACGCCTTCCAGGCCACCGACCTGGTCCACCTGGTGGCGGTCAGCGGGGCCAACCTGGCGATCGTCCTCGGCGCACTGCTCGGCGCGCCCGGCCAGGCCGGCACTGCGGAACGGCGCGGGCTGGCCGCGGTGCTGGGGCTGTCGCTGCGCACCGCCGCCCTGCTCGGCACGGGGCTGACGCTGGCCTTCGTGACCGTCTGCCGCCCCGAGCCCAGTGTGCTACGGGCGGCCGGGACGGGGCTGATCGGCATGCTGGCCCTGGCCACCGGCCGCCCCCGCCGGGCCGTGCCCGCGCTCGCCGGAGCCGTTCTGGTGCTGGTCCTGCTGGACCCGTTCCTGTCGCGCTCGTTCGGCTTCCTGCTCTCGGTGCTCGCCACGGCCGGGTTGCTCGTCCTTGGGCCGCACTGGGCCGAGGCCCTGCGGGCCCGGCGCTGGCCGCACCACCTGGCCGGCGCCTTCGCGGCGACGGCGGCCGCGCAGGCACTGTGCGCGCCGGTGACGGTGGTGCTGTCCGGGCACATCAGCCTGGTCGGCATCCCGTGCAACCTGCTGGCCGAGCTGGCGGTGGCCCCGGCGACGCTGCTCGGCTTCGGAGTGCTCGTCCTGCAGCCGCTCTTTCCGGCCCTGGCAGGCCTGCTCGCGATGCCGGCCGGCGTGCCGGCCGGCTGGCTCGCCCTGGTCGCGCGACGCGGCGCCGAGCTGCCGGGCGGCCAACTGTCCTGGCCGGGAGGTTGGTTCGGAACGGCGACAGTCGCATTGGCGGTCCTGGCAGTCTGCTGGGCGGCGCCGCTCCTGCTGCCCCGCCGGGCGGAGCCCGACATCCGGGCGCCCGTCCGCCCCCGCCCCGGGCGCCGCAGGGTGCGGGTACTGGTGACGAGCGCGTTGCTGGTGGTCCTGCTGGCCGTACTGCTGCGCCCGCCGCAACTCACCCGGATCGCCACGGGCTGGCCACCGCCGGGGTGGCGCCTGGCGATGTGCGACGTCGGCCAGGGAGACATGTTGGCCCTCGCGGCCGGTGCGCCGGACAGCGCCGTGGTGATCGATGCCGGGCCGGACCCGGACGCCGCCGACAGATGCCTGCGCGACCTCGGCATCACGACGGTGCCGCTCGTGCTGCTGACACACTTCCACGCTGACCATGTCGAGGGCATGCCAGGGGTGTTGCGGGGGCGCAAGGTCGGCGCGGTCGAGGGCACGACGCTGGACGAGCCGCCGGGCGAGGCGGCCCGGGTGAGGGGCTGGGCCGCCGGGGCCGGAGTTCTGATGCTGAGGGCCGGCCGCGGCGAACGGCGGTCGATCGGAGCGGAGTTGGCCTGGGACGTGGTGTGGCCCGTTCCGGGGGCGGACATCGAGGCGCCCGGGGCGAACAACGCGAGCGTCGCACTGATGGTGACACTGACAGGAGGACTACGGATGGCACTGCTCGGAGATCTCGAACCACCGGCCCAGTCGGCCCTGTTGGGCCGCCTGGGGAGGGTCGACGTCCTGAAGGTCGCGCACCACGGTTCGGCCCACCAGGACTGGGACCTTGCCGGCGCCCTGCGGCCCCGACTGGCCCTCATCTCCTGCGGCGAGGGCAACGCCTACGGACACCCTTCCCCGAAGACGGTCGACCGGCTGCGCGCGCTCGGCGCGACCGTGCTGCGGACCGACCGGGCGGGCGACATCGCGGTGACCGGCGACTCTCCGGCCACTCTCGGCGTTTCCGTCCACCCGCAGCCCACCCACGCGGCCCACAAGTCGCGTGCCCGCGGCGCGACCGACTCGGTGGTCCCCACCCGCCCCGGGCAGACCCCGGGCACACCGCGGGCCCCGCCCGCGTGACCCCGGCTTTCCTCCTCCTCCCAACCACGAAGTGGGGAAGGGAAAGGGGTTGGGGGTTGGGTTGGGGGAGGAGTGGAGTGGCGGGGGCGGGGCCAGGAGAAACGTTTCGGCGCGCTCCGGGCCAAGCCCGGAGCGCGCCGAAAATAGCAGGAATAAAATTGGCCCTAACTGGCCCGCCCCACAGCACTTCGCAGAGCCGGGAGCAGGGTTCCCCGGCAAGACTCGATCCGTCAGGCCTGACGGCACGATCCGCCCGGCAGGCCCGGCAGGCCCGTCAGGCCCGGCCCTCAGGCCTGCTCGCGCCAGCCCTCGTGCTCGGTGGCCAGGGCGTCGAGCGCGTGCAGCAGGGCGGGGGTCCAGCCGGTGTCCGGGGCTTCGACCACGATGAGCCACTGGGCGTCTTCGGCGTCGTCCTCGCCGGCGAGCGCGTCGCGTACGATCTCGAGCTCGCCGAGGTCGGGTTGGGTGGCGCTGAGCTCCTCGGCGGCTTCTTCGGCGGTGTCGCGGTCGGGCAGGACGAGCAGCTGCCGGGCGTGCGGGTCGTCGAGGTCCGCGAGGTCGGTGGTGTGGTTCTCGGTCACCCGGCCATTGTCCAGGCTGCCCGGCTCGGCCGATCGGGCGGGCGGGAGTGTCCGCGGCCCGTGGGATGCTGGTAGGCGATGGCCAGGAAGAGTGCACCCGACGATCTGCTCGCCCCGCTGACCCTCGCGGTCGGCCAGGAGGAGCTGCTGCTGGACCGCGCGGTCGCCCAGGTGGTGGCGGCGGCGAAGGCTGCGGACCCGGACACTGACGTACGGGATCTGCCGCCCGGCGGGCTGCAGCCCGGCAGCCTGGCCGAGCTGACCACGCCGTCGCTGTTCGCCGAGCGCAAGGTCATCGTGGTCCGCGCCGCCCAGGACCTCTCCGCCGACTCGGTGAAGGAGGTCAAGGCGTACATCGAGGCCCCGGCCGAAGAAGTGATCATGATGCTGGTGCACGCCGGCGGTGCGAAGGGCAAGGGCCTGCTGGACGCCGGGCGCAAGGCGGGCGGCCGCGAGGTGGCCTGCGCCAAGCTGACCAAGGCGAGCGAGCGGCTGGCCTTCGTCAAGGGCGAGTTCCGCACGCTGGGCCGCTCGGCGACCCCGGAGGCCTGCCAGACGCTGCTGGACGCGCTCGGCAGCGACCTGCGCGAACTCGCGGCCGCGTGCAACCAGCTGACCTCGGACGTCGAGGGCACGATCGACGAGACGGTGGTGGCCCGCTACTACAGCGGCCGGGCCGAGGCGACCGGCTTCGAGGTGGCCGACCTGGCGGTCACCGGCCGGGCGGCCGAGGCGCTGGAGCGGCTGCGCTGGGCCCTGGCCGTCGGTCAGCCGCCGACCGGCATCACCTACGCGCTGGCCTCCGGCGTGCGCAGCATCGGGCGGCTGGCGACCACCGGGCGGAACATGCGCCCAGCCGACCTGGCCCGCGAGCTGGGCATGCCGCCGTGGAAGGTCGACCGGGTCCGCCAGCAGATGCGCGGCTGGACGGGCGACGGGGTGGCCACCGCGCTGACCGCGATCGCCCAGGCCGACGCCGCCGTCAAGGGCGGGTCGGACGACCCGGCCTTCGCCCTGGAGCGCGCGGTGGTCGCCGTCGCCCGGGCCGCGCGGGCCGGCTCCCGCCCCGCGTACTGACACCCCGCCTACTGACGCCCACCGACGCGGCGGGGCCAATCGACGCGGCGGGCCCGGCGGTGCTCGGCGGGGCTCGGCGCGGGCCGACGCGAACAGCGGGGCCGGGCCGGAGGGCTACTTCTTCATGGCCCGGACGGCGTCCTGGCCGTCGGACTGCAGGGCGCTGCGCAGGTCGTCCTTGGACGGCGGCTTGGCCTTCCCCTCGGTGTAGCTGGCGCTGTAGTTGATGTAGTACGTCATCCCGCCGTCGCGGATGTCCAGCTCCGCGTAGACGCTGTGGTACTTGTCCGAGGCGTCGTCCTTGTACAGGAAGTACGCTTCCTCGCCGATCCCGGGGACGTCGGTGACCTGGTAGCCGCGGGCCCGGTACAGCTCCTTGTTGGCCGCCAGCTCGGGCGCGGGGTTGACGGCCTTGTGCAGGTCGGCGCGCAGGTAGACCGAGGCGTACTCGCTGTCGCTGTTACCGCCGGTCCGCTTGAGGCTCATCGAGCAGTTCATGCTGTCCAGGGCCGGGTGCCGGTCGGTGTGGTGGGTCGGCGCCGAGGTGTCCGAGACGGAGTACGTCTGCAGCAGCTTGGTGGGCTTCGCGGTGGCGCAGAAGTCGTCCGAGAGGTGGTAGCTGCCGAGGCTGCGCGGCGAGGAGTCGCTGCTGACCATGCCGGGGACGGCCACCACGGCGGCGGTCCAGCCGGCCGAGGCGAGTATGGCGCCGACGAAGGCCCAGACGGCGTTGCGCCGCAGGTTCCCTCCGGAGCGGGGCGGCGTCCCTGCGCCCGGAGCGGTCGGCATCCCGGGCGACGTGGGCAAGCCCGGCGGCGGACCGAAGCCCGCGGGCCCCGGCGCATGGGGCACGGGCTGCGCCCCCGGTACCGGGTGCACTCCCTGCTGCTGCGGGAAGCCGTATCCCGGCCCGTTCGGCGCCGACGGTGGCGGTGGCGGTGGCGTCGTCATGAAGTTCCCCCCTGGGCCTGGCGTCGGGGCGCTCCCCCGCACCTCGATCGCACCTGACCGACCATAGCGGCCGGACCGTGGAACGCGACAGGCGCCGCAGTGGCCTCCGGGGAGGAGGCCGACTGCGGCGCCTGCCGTACTGCTTCGTGCACCGCACCCGCGTGGCGAACGCAGGCCGCGTGCGGTGCGAGTCTCGTGCGTCTCAGGATCCGGGTAGAGGGCCGGATCGTCCTGGGACGATCGGGGGTCGGAACCCCCGGGGGCGTCAGGCCTGGACGGCCGTGTTGACGCGCTTGGTGATGGCCGACTTCTTGTTGGCGGCCTGGTTGGCGTGGATGACGCCCTTGCTCACGGCCTTGTCGAGCGCCTTGGAGGCGGCGCGGGCCAGCACGGCGGCCTTCTCGGTCTCGCCGGCGGCAGCGGCCTCACGGGCCTTGCGCAGAGCGGTCTTCAGCGAGGACTTGACGGCCTTGTTGCGCAGGCGCGCCTTCTCGTTGGTCTTGTTGCGCTTGATCTGGGACTTGATGTTCGCCACGAAGGAGCCTCAGTCTGTCTAAAGGTTCTGAACGGGATCACACCGGGCGGCCGTCGGTCCAGCTGAGAGGGCATGCCGAGGCCAGGTGCAGCTGACCACGCTACCAGGGGCCCACCGCCCGCCCCAAACCGGCCGACTCAGTGACCGGGTCACACGGGCTCGGGGGCGGCGGGAGCGCCACCCACGGGCGCGGTCGGCGCGGTCGGAGCAGACCTGCCGGACGCTGCTACGGGCCCGCCAGGCGCCGGCACGAACCCGCCAGGCATCGGAGTAGCCCTGCCAGGCACCGGAGCAGCCCCGGCGGGCACCGGTACGGGCACCGCTTCCGCGGCCGGAGCGCCGCCCTGGGCGGGGAGCGGAGCGCCGGCGCCCCGGGTGTCGGTCGGGCCGCCGGTGTGCCGCCGGAGCCAGGTGAGGAACCGCCGGCCGAGCTTCTGGAACGGCACCTCGACCAGCCGGTACATCAGGTAGCTGACCGCGAGCGTGATGGCGAGGAAGGTCAGGGTGAAGACGATCGCGAACTTGGTCGACTTCGGCGCCGGCGCCCCCTGGAACAGCCACGGCATGCCGTAGAGCCAGTCCATGCCGTCGATGACCAGCCAGTGCAGCAGGTACACCGAGTAGCTGACGGTGCCCAGCCAGGTGAGCGCCTTCGGGAAGCGCCGCTTCTTCAGCGCCATCCCCAGGATCAGCATGATCCAGGCTCCGGCGTAGGCGAAGGACCACGCCATCCAGCTGGTGGTCCAGGTCCGCCACAGGGCGTCCCCGTGGTTGTACATGCGTCCGCCGAGGACCCCGGCGAGGAAGACGAAGCCGCAGTAGGCGATGGCCTGGATGCGGTCGATCTGGCCGTGCTCCGCGCGGTAGATGACGGTTCCGGCGAACATGGTCGCGAAGATCATCATCGTTTCGAACAGCGCGGACCGGCTGCTGCCGAACGCCAGCAGGACGCCGAGCGCGCCGAGCAGCAGGGCTCCGGTGCGGGTGAGCTGGGAGTTGCCGCTGATCGCGCAGAGCAGGCCCATGGCCGCGACGAGTCCGGTGGCCAGGACCAGGTTCTCGGTCGAGAGTCCCTGCTTGGCGAGGTTCGCCGGGGCGATCACCCCGCCGAGCAGGACCGCGCAGGTGGCGAAGCCCACGGCGATCGGTCCGCTCTGCCGGTGCTTGCGGAGCACGAACAGGGCGGACACGAAGTAGTAGAACACCATCTCGTAGGTGAGGCTCCACATGATGCCGATGGCGTTGGGCACGCCCAGCAGGTCCTGGAGCAGCATGCTGTTGGCCCCGAGCGAGAGCAGCGGGCGATCGAAGACGGATCGGTCGATCAGCATGTTGTGCCCGGCCGGGAGGATCACCAGCGCCGCGACGAACCCGGCGATGAGTGCCGGGTAGATCCGGAATGCCCGGCCGACCCAGAACGCCTGCATGTCGCCTCGGCGTTCCAGGGAGGCGGGCACGATGTAGCCGCTGACCAGGAAGAACAGCATGACCCCGAACAGGCCGAGGTCGAAGTGGTGGGTCAGCGCCGTGCCGTGCGGGATGAAGAACCGCAGCCCGAAGTGGTGCATGGCCACGGCGAGGGCGGCGAGGCCGCGCAGCGCGTCCAGCCAGCCGAGCCTCGCTGGGGCCGCTGCGGCCTTGTCGTGCGGTCTGTTCCGCGCTCCGCGGCGCACGCGGCTGAGTTCGATCCGTCTCACGGCTGGGCAGATTAGCTTACCGATCGCCTGGCGGAACATATCCGCAGGCGAACCAGGTCGAGCCGACCGGGCCGGGAGGCCCCGTCCCCGACCTCAGGAGCCTCACGGACCTCAGGAGACCTCACGGACCTCAGGGCCTCACGAGTCGGGCCGGCTAGGTGTACTGACCAGTGAGGTTGGGGACGCGGCTGGCGGGTGGCTTGCCTGCGAGCGCGGTGTGTCCGCGGTGGTGATTGTAGGTGTGCA
>NZ_JBITFB010000031.1:0-109938 GCF_044455625.1 Kitasatospora sp. NPDC051164
CTCACCCTCCACCCCGACCACCCCGCCTACGTCATCTACACCTCCGGCTCCACCGGCCGCCCCAAGGGCGTCACCATCCCCCACCGCGCCATCGTGAACTTCGCACTCGGGCAGATCGCCAAGTTCGGGATCGGCCCCGACTCGCGGGTGCCACAGTTCGCGTCACCGAGCTTCGACGGCGCGGCCTGGGAGATCTACGCCGCGCTGCTCTCCGGGGCCTGCCTGGTCGCGGCGCCGAAGGAGCGGCTGCTGTCCGCCAAGGAGCTGGCCGAGATCCTGGCCGAGCACCGCGTGACGCACGCCGTGCTGCCGCCGGCCGCGCTGGCGGAGCTGCCCGAGGGCGCACTGCCGGACGGCATGACCCTGGTGACCGCCGGCGAGGCCTGCCCTCCGGGTCTGGTGGAACGCTGGTCGGTCGGCCGCACGATGATCAACGGCTACGGGCCGACCGAGAACACCGTGGGTTCGGTGATGAGCGACGCGCTTTCGGGTGCCGTCGCGGCCCCGATCGGGCGGCCGCTGCCCAACACCCGGGTGTACGTGCTGAACGCGCGCCTGGAGCCGGTTTCGCCGGGCGTGGAGGGCGAACTCTACCTCGCAGGACGCCAGTTGGCCCGCGGCTACCTCAACCGCCCCAGCCTCACCGCCGAACGCTTCGTCGCGTGCCCCTACGGCGAGCCCGGCGAACGCATGTACCGCACCGGCGACCTCGCCCGCTGGACCGAGGACGGCCAACTTGTCTTCGCCGGCCGCGCCGACGAGCAGGTCAAGCTCCGCGGCTTCCGCATCGAACTCGGCGAGATCCAGGCCACCCTGGCCACCCATCCCGCCGTCGCCCAGGCCGCCGTCGTCGCCCGCGAGGACACCCCCGGCGACAAGCGCCTCGTCGCCTACGTCGTCCCCACCGCCACCGATCACCGCAGCGACGACGAACTCGCCGTCCGGATACGCCGGTACGCCGCCGAGCGACTGCCGGACTACATGGTGCCGTCGGCGACCGTGGTCCTCGACGCGCTGCCCGTCACCGTCAACGGCAAGCTCGACCACCGCGCCCTGCCCACCCCCACCTACACCACCCAGACCGACCGCCCCCCCACCACCCCGCACGAGGAAATCCTCTGCGCCGTCTTCGCCCAGGTCCTCGACCTGCCCCGAGTCACCCCCACCGACAACTTCTTCGACCTCGGCGGCCACTCCCTCCTCGCCACCCGCCTCGTCAGCCGCATCCGCACCACCCTCGGCATCGAGGTCGGCATCCGGACCCTCTTCGAACGCCCCACGCCCGCCGAGCTGGCGCGGCACCTGGAGAGCGGCCAGGCGGCGCGACCGGCGATCACCGCCATCGAACGGCCTGGGCGGGTCCCGCTGTCGTTCGCACAGCAACGCCTCTGGTTCCTGGGCGAGTTGACCGGGGCGAGCGCCGCCTACAACATCCCGATCGCCCTGCGTCTCACCGGCGACCTCGACCGGGAGGCCCTTCAGGCCGCCCTGGTCGACCTGATCACCCGGCACGAGGTCCTGCGTACCGTCTTCCCCGCCGGGGACGGCGATCCCCGCCAGCGGCTACTCGCACCGCAGGAGCTCGCCTTCGAGCTCACCGTCACCGAGTTCGCCAAGCACGACCCCACCGAGTCCGACCCCACCGAGCACAAGCTCACCGAGTCCGAGCTCGCCGAGGCGATCACCCGCACCGCCACCCGAGCCTTCGACCTCACCACCGAACTCCCCATCCGCGCCGAACTGTTCACCCTCGCACCGGACGACCACGTCCTCACCGTCACCATCCACCACATCGCCGGCGACGGCTGGTCCCTCGCCCCACTCGGCCACGACCTCTCCACCGCCTACACCGCGCGCCTCGACGGCCGGGCACCCGAATGGGAGCCCCTGCCCGTCCAGTACGCCGACTACACCCTCTGGCAACGCGACCTACTCGGCGACGACCACGACCCCGAAAGCCTGCTCAGCGAACAACTCACCTACTGGCGCGAGGCGTTGAGCGAGGTGCCCGAGGAACTCGCCCTCCCGTACGACCACCCGAGGCCGGCCGTCGCCACCCAGCGCGGCGCGACCACCGACCTGGTCGTCCCCGCCGAGCTGCACGCCGCCCTCACCGAGGTCGCCCGCAGCAACGGCGCCACCATGTTCATGGTGCTCCAGGCCGCACTCGCCGTCCTGCTCTCCCGCCTCGGCGCCGGACCGGACATCCCCATCGGCACGCCGATCGCCGGCCGCACCGACGAAAACCTCGACGACCTCGTCGGCCTCTTCGTCAACACCCTCGTCCTGCGCACCGACCTCACCGACGACCCCACCTTCGAAGAACTGCTCGGCCGCGTCCGCGAAACCGGCCTCGCCGCCTTCGCCCACCAGGACATCCCCTTCGAACGCCTCGTCGAAGAACTCGCCCCCGTACGCTCGATGGCCCGACACCCGCTCTTCCAGGTCATGCTCGCCGTACAGAACAACGCCGAAGCCGTCCTGGACCTGCCCGACCTGACCGTCACGGCACTGCCCACCGGCGCCCCGGCCGCCAAGTTCGACCTCCAACTCGACGTCAGCGAACAACACGACCCCACCGGCACCCCCGCCGGCCTCACAGCCCGCATCACCTACGCCACCGACCTCTTCGACCGGGCGTCGATCGAACTGCTCGCCCGCCACTGGACCCACCTCCTCGGCGTCCTGGCCACCGACCCCACCACTCCCGTCCACACCATCGACCTGCTGACCCCCGAGGACCGCCACCACCTCCTCACCACCTGGAACGACACCACCACCCACCACCCCGCCCAGTCACTCACCGCCCTCTTCGCGGCCCAGGCGGCCCGCACCCCCGACGCCGTCGCCCTCACCGACGAGGACCGGCAGCTCACCTACGCCGAGCTCGACACCCGCAGCAACCGCCTCGCCCACCGCCTGATCGCCGCCGGCGTCGGCCCGGAGAGCCGGGTGGTGCTGCTCGGCGAGCGGTCCGTGGAGCTGATCGTCGCGGTCCTGGGCGTGCTCAAGGCCGGCGGCACCTACATCCCGCTCGACACCCGGTATCCGGCCGCGCGGATCCAGCAGATCCTCCGGGAGAGCTCGGCCCGGGCGGTGCTGTCCGACGGCCGGCTCGGCCAGGACGTCGAACTTCCCGCCGGGGCCGTCCTGTTGAGCACGGACCCGGCGGCGGTGGCGGACTTCCCCGGCACCGCGCCGGCCGTCGCGGCGCACCCCGAGCAGGTGGCCTACGCGATGTACACCTCCGGCTCCACCGGCGTCCCGAAGGGCGTCATGGCGACGCACCGCAACGTCGCGGCCCTCGCCGCCGACCGGATGTTCCACCCGGTCGCGCACCGCCGTGTCCTGCTGCACTCCCCGCTCGCCTTCGACGGCTCCACCTACGAGCTGTGGGTGCCGCTGCTGTCCGGCGGCACGGTGGTGCTCGCGCCCGTCGGTGAGACGGACCCCGCGGTGTTCCGGTCGGTACTCACCGAACAGCGGGTGACGGGCGCGTTCTTCACCACCGCGCTGTTCAACCTGCTGGCCGAGGACGAGCCGGAGGCGCTGGCCGGCCTGGGCGAGCTGCTGACGGGTGGCGAGGCGGCCTCGCCCGCCGCGATGGCGGCGGTGCTGGCGGCCTGCCCGGACACCGCGGTGTCGCACGTCTACGGGCCGACCGAGACCACCACCTACGCCAGCGGGCACCGGCTCCCGGCCGCGCCGCTGCCGGTGGCGATCCCGCCGATCGGCCGCCCGTTGGACAACACGCAGGTCTTCGTCCTGGACGAGTCGCTGCGCCCGGTGCCCCCGCGGGTGGCCGGCGAGCTGTACATCGCGGGCACCGGCCTGGCCCGGGGCTACCTCGGCCGGCCCGGGCTGACCGCCGAACGCTTCGTGGCCTGCCCGTACGGCGAGCCCGGCGAGCGGATGTACCGCACCGGCGACGTGGTCCGCTGGACCACCGACGGCGAACTCGAGTTCGTCGGCCGCGCCGACGACCAGGTCAAGATCCGCGGCTTCCGCATCGAGCCCGGCGAGATCCAGGCCGTCCTCGCCGGCCACCCCGCCGTCGCCCAGGCCGCCGTCATCGTCCGCGAGGACACCCCCGGCGACAAGCGCCTCGTCGCCTACCTCGTCCCGGCCGCCAAGACGGCCGCCAGGACGGCCGCCACCGACCGCCACAGCGACGATGAACTCGCCGCCCTGATACGTCAGTACGCCGCCCAGCGGCTGCCCGAGTACCTCGTGCCCTCGGCGATCCTGGTCCTGGACGCCCTCCCGCTGACCGTCAACGGCAAGCTGGACCGCAGGGCGCTGCCCGTCCCCGCGTACTCGACCGGCGCCGGTCGGACCCCGACGACCCTCCGCGAAGAGCTGCTCTGCACCGTCTTCGCCGAGGTCCTGGGCCTGCCCTCGGTCGGCCTCGACGACAGCTTCTTCGACCTCGGCGGACACTCCCTCCTCGCCACCCGCCTCGTCAGCCGCATCCGCACCACCCTCGGCACCGAACTCCCCCTGCGCACCCTCTTCGAAGCACCCACCCCCGCCGCCCTGGCGCGGCGACTCGACACCACCACCGAAGCCCGCCCGCCGATCACGGCCACCCAGCCCCGGCCCGAAACCGTCCCGCTGTCGTTCGCCCAGCAACGCCTGTGGTTCCTCGGCGAGTTGACCGGGCCGAGCGCCGCCTACAACATCCCCACCGCGCTCCGTCTCACCGGCGATCTCGACCGCGACGCCCTCCAGGCCGCCCTTGCCGACCTGATCGCCCGCCACGAGGCACTGCGCACCCTCCTCCCCGCCGTCGACGGACGGCCCCACCAACTCGTCCTCCCCGCCGACCGGTTCGGCTTCCGGCTCACCGTCACCGAGACCTCCGAACCGGAACTGGCCGCCGCCCTGGCCCGCACCACCGGGCACACCTTCGACCTCGCGAGCGAACTCCCCATCAAGGCCGAGCTGTTCACGCTGTCGCCGCAGGACCACGTGCTCGCCCTGGCGGTCCACCACACCGCCGGTGACGGCTGGTCCTTCGGTCCGCTCGCCCGCGACCTGGCCACCGCCTACACCGCGCGCCTCGACGGCCGGGCACCCGAATGGGAGCCCCTGCCCGTCCAGTACGCCGACTACACCCTCTGGCAACGCGACCTACTCGGCGACGACCACGACCCCGAAAGCCTGCTCAGCAAACAACTCGCCTACTGGCAGCAGGCCCTGGCCGACATCCCGGCCGAGCTGGAGCTGCCCTTCGACCGGCCGCGCCCGCCCGTCGCCACCCAGCACGGCGCCCTGGTCGACCTGCCCATCGCCCCCGACCTGCACGCCGCCCTCACCGAGGTCGCCCGCAGCAACGGCGCCACCATGTTCATGGTGCTCCAGGCCGCACTCGCCGTCCTGCTCTCCCGCCTCGGCGCCGGACCGGACATCCCCATCGGCTCCCCGATCGCCGGCCGCACCGACGAAAACCTCGACGACCTCGTCGGCCTCTTCGTCAACACCCTCGTCCTGCGCACCGACCTCACCGACGACCCCACCTTCGAAGAACTGCTCGGCCGCGTCCGCGAAACCGGCCTCGCCGCCTTCGCCCACCAGGACATCCCCTTCGAACGCCTCGTCGAAGAACTCGCCCCCGTACGCTCGATGGCCCGACACCCCCTCTTCCAGGTCATGCTCGCCGTACAGAACAACGCCGAAGCCGTCCTGGACCTGCCCGACCTGACCGTCACGGCACTGCCCACCGGCGCCCCGGCCGCCAAGTTCGACCTCCAACTCGACGTCAGCGAACAACACGACCCCACCGGCACCCCCGCCGGCCTCACCGCCCGCATCACCTACGCCACCGACCTCTTCGACCGGGCCACGGTCGAGCTGATCGGTGAGCGCTGGGTGCGGGTGCTGACCGCGCTGACGGCGGCCCCGCAGGCCCCGGTCAGCACGGTAGCCGTGCTCGACGCCGAGGAGCGGCACCGGATCCTGAAGGGGTGGAACGACACCGCGCTGCCGGTGCCGCCGGTCACGCTGCCGCAGCTGTTCGAGGCCCAGGCGGTCCGCCGCCCGCTGGCCGAAGCCGTGGCCTTCGGCGAACAGCGCCTCAGCTACGGCGAGTTGAACGCCCGAGCCAACCGGCTGGCCCGGCTGCTGGTCGACCTCGGTGTCGGCCCGGAGTCGCTGGTCACGGTCTGCCTGGACCGCTCGGTGGAGCTGGTGGTCGCCCTGCTCGCGGTGCTCAAGGCCGGCGGCGCCTACCTGCCGATCGACCCCGACTACCCGGCGGACCGGATCGCCTACGTGTTCGGCGAGGCCGCTCCCACCGTGGTGCTGGCGTCCACGGCGACGGCCGGGGCCGTGCCGGGGACCGATCTCCCGGTGCTGCTGCTGGACGAGCGGGCGACCGAGCGGCGGCTGGCCGGCCTGGCGGACGACGACCTGTCGGACGCCCAGCGCCGCGCACCGCTGCTGCCCTCCCACCCGGCCTACGTGATCTACACCTCCGGCTCCACCGGCCGCCCCAAGGGCGTGGTGGTCCCGCAGCAGAACGTGGCCTTCCTGCTGGCCGGCACCGCCGACTGGTTCGACTTCGGCCCGGACGACGTGTGGACCTGGTTCCACTCCTACGCCTTCGACTTCTCCGTCTGGGAGCTGTGGGGTGCACTCCTGCACGGCGGCCGCCTGGTGATCGTCCCCTTCGAGACCTCCCGCTCGCCGCAGGCCTTCCTCGACCTGCTGCTCCGCGAACAGGTCACCGTCCTCAACCAAACACCCTCCGCCTTCTACCAGTTGGCTCAGGCCGCAACCCAGGAAGGCCCCCACGCCCCCGGCCCCGCCGACCCGGCCGACCCCGACCCCGCCGACCCTGACCCGGCCGACGCCGACCGGGCCCGGCTGCCGCTACGCACCCTGGTGCTGGGCGGCGAGGCGCTGGACGTGAGCCGGCTCGACGGCTGGTACCGGCGCCTGGCCGAGCGGGCCCCGGCCACGGTCAACATGTACGGGCCCACCGAGGCCACCGTCTGGGTCACCGGGAAGCCCGTCAACTCCCGTGGCAGCGCGCCGATCCCGTCGGCGGCCCGATCCGCCGGGGCGTCCGACGAGGCCGCCTCGTCGATCGGCCGCCCGCTCGGCAACTCCCGGGTCTACGTGCTGGACGCCGCCCTGCGCCCGGTGCCGCCGGGCGTGGCCGGCGAGCTGTACCTGGCGGGCGCCAACCTGGCCCGGGGCTACCTCGGCCGGCCCGGGCTGACCGCCGAGCGCTTCACTGCCTGCCCGTACGGCGAGCCCGGCGAGCGGATGTACCGCACCGGCGATGTGGTCCGCTGGAGCGCCGACGGGGAGCTGGAGTTCGTGGGCCGCGCCGACGACCAGGTGAAGATCCGCGGCTTCCGGATCGAGCTCGGCGAGATCGAGGCGACCGTCGCCGCCCATCCCCGGGTCGGCCAGGCGGCCGTCCTGGTCCGCGAGGACACCCCGGGCGACCGGCGGCTGGTCGCCTACGCGGTCCCGGCGGACGACGGCGCCGACCTGCCCGGACAGCTCCGGCAGTTCCTCGCCGACCGACTGCCGGACTACATGGTGCCGTCCGCCGTCCTGCTCCTGGACGCCCTGCCGCTCACCGTCAACGGCAAGCTCGACCGGCGGGCCCTGCCCGCCCCGGCGTACGGCACGACGACGGCCGGCCGCGCCCCGGGCACCGTGCAGGAGGAGATCCTCTGCGGCATCTTCGCCGAGGTGCTGGAGCTGCCGCGGGTGGGGGTGGACGACGGCTTCTTCGAGCTCGGCGGCCACTCCCTGCTGGCCGCCCGCCTGGTCAGCCGGATCCGCGCGGTGCTGGGCGTCGAGGTGGGCATCCAGACGCTGTTCACCGCGCCCACCGTGGCCGGGCTGGCGGAGCGGCTCGGCCTGCCCGACACCCGCGAGGCGCTGGGCCTGCTGCTGCCGCTGCGCACCACGGGCAGCCGGGAGCCGTTCTTCTGCGTCCACCCGGTCGGCGGCCCGAGCTGGTGCTACTCGCCGCTGGCCAGGTACCTGCCGACGGACTACCCGCTCTACGGCCTGCAGGCCGCCGGGCTGGACGGCGGCGGTGAACTGCCGGGATCGATCCGGGAGATGGCCGCGCAGTACGTCGAGCGGATGCGCGCCGTCCAGCCCGCCGGGCCGTACCACCTGCTGGGCTGGTCCTTCGGTGGCGTGGTGGCGCAGGAGATCGCCACCCAGTTGCGGGAGGCCGGTGAGCGGGTGGCCGCCCTGGTGCTGCTCGACGCCCACCTCCCGACCCGCCCGGCCGCAGGCGCGGAGCCGGCCGAGGACACCGAGCCGGAGGGGTTCGAGGAGCTCATCGACCAGAGCACGCTGTCCATCGAGCTGACGGCCGAGGAGCTCGCGACCGCCTCCCGGGTGATCGCGAACAACTTCCGTCTGCTGCGGGCGCACCGCCCGCGCCGCTTCGACGGTGACGCGCTGCTCGTGTCGGCCCGGGACGACCGCGGGCGGGGCGTCCCGCACCGGGACGTCTGGACGCCGCACATCACCGGCGACCGCACCGAGCACCCGCTGGACTGCCGCCACGAGGACATGGCCCGACCCGACGCCCTGCGTCAGGTCTGGGACCTCACCGCGGCCTGGCTGGCCGGTCGGGACGCCACCGCCTGACGCACCCCCGCACCCCCGCAGCCGCGGTGACCGACGCCGAAGAAGCCGGCCCGGTCACCGCGGCTGCCGCCTTCCCGCGCATCACTATGCGGGGATCGCCATTTCCATGAATCACCGAGGGTGTCCATATTGCAGGCTCGCGGAGCGAAGCTCAATCGACGCTCAAATCCTGGACCTACCCACAGGTAACGTAACAGACAACTGAACAGAATGCCTCCTACCAGCACGGATATCCGGCAAAGAAAGTAAACATTCAGTAATGAAATCTGTGCAGAGGTCTATGAATAGCCCTACTGTGTGGCAACTCTCCGCGCTCCGCCCACCCCGGAGCCCCCACACACAGAGAGATCGCCAATGGCTTCCCTCAACCAGATCTCGCCGCCCGGGCAGAGCACCGGCCCCGAATCCGGCACCACCACCCGGTCGCTCAACCGCTCCATCGGCCTCGTCGGCCTCATGTGGGCCTCGGTCGGCTCGATCATCGGCTCCGGCTGGCTGTTCGGCGCCAAGAACGGCGTCGTCGCCGCCGGACCGGCGGCCGTCATCTCCTGGGGCATAGGCGCGGTCGCCATCGTGCTCCTCGCACTGGTGCACGCCGAGCTCGGCGGGCTCTTCCCCGTTGCCGGCGGCACCGCGCGCTACCCGCACTACGCCTTCGGCGGCCTGGCCGGCATGTCCTTCGGCTGGTTCTCCTGGCTCCAAGCCGCCACCGTCGCGCCGATCGAGGTCGAGGCGATGATCGGCTACGCGAAGGACATGCCCTGGGCCAGTGGGCTCCAGAACACCAACGGCACCCTCACCACCAGCGGGTTCATCGTCGCCACCCTGCTGATGGGCGTCTTCGTCGCCGTCAACTTCCTCGGCGTGAAGGCCCTCGCCCGGACCAACACCGCCACCACCTGGCTGAAGATCTTCGTCCCGCTGTTCACGATCTTCATCCTGGCGATCACCAGCTTCCACGGCTCGAACTTCACCTCGCACGGCTTCGCCCCGTTCGGTGCCAAGGGCGTGCTCGCGGCGATCAGCTCCAGTGGCATCATCTTCGCGCTGCTCGGCTTCGAGCAGGCCATCCAGATCGCCGGTGAGAGCCGCAACCCCAAGCGCGACATCCCCCGCGCCGTGCTCGGGTCGGTCGCCATCGGCACCATGATCTACACCCTGCTGCAGGTCGTCTTCATCGGCGCACTGCCGGTCAGCGCCTTCGCCAACGGCTGGGACAAGCTCGACTTCCCCGGCATCGACGGCCCCTTCGCGGGTCTCGCCACCCTGGTCGGCCTCGGCTGGCTGGCCTGGATCCTGAAGGCCGACGCGATCATCTCCCCCGGTGGCACCGGCCTGATCTACACCACCTCCACCTCGCGCATCTCCTACGGCCTGAGCAAGAACGGCTACGCGCCGCAGAAGTTCGAGCACCTGGACAAGAACGGCGTGCCGTGGTTCGGCCTGATCATCTCCTTCATCACCGGCGTGATCTGCTTCCTGCCCTTCCCGAGCTGGCAGGAGCTGGTCGGCTTCATCACCTCCGCCAGCGTGCTGATGTACGCCGGCGCCCCGCTGGCCTTCGGCGCGCTGCGCCGCCGCCTGCCCGACCGTGAGCGCTCCTACCGGCTGCCGCTGGGCGGCGTGATCTCCCCGGCCGCGTTCGTGGTCTCCAGCCTGATCATCTACTGGTCCGGCTGGCACATCCTGTCCCGCCTGGGCATCGCGATCGTGCTCGGCTACCTGCTGCTCGGCGGCTACGCGGTGTACGCGATCAAGAAGGGCCTGGCGAACGCGCCCCGGCTGAACTGGAAGGCCGCCCAGTGGCTGCCGGTCTACCTGCTGGGCCTGGGCCTGGTCTCCTGGCAGGGCGGCTTCGGCGACGGCACCGGCCTGATCCCGATGTGGTACGACATGGCGCTCGTCGCGGTGTTCGCGCTCGGCATCTACTACTGGGCGATCCGGGTCGCCCTGCCGGCCGAGGAGATCGAGCGTGAGGTCGCCGACGTCGAGGTGATCGACGCGGGCGGCCACTGACCCCGCCCCCGACCACCAGGAAGGGCCCGCCGGTCGAGCGACCGGCGGGCCCTTCCGCATGCCTCAGAGGCCCAGCACCGTCCGCAGCACCGTGCCCAGCTCGGCCTCCGGGTCCAGCGCCGGACCGGACGAGCGCCACGCGACGAAGCCGTCCGGGCGGACCAGGACCGCGCCCTGCGGGCCGATGCCGTGCAGGGCGGCGAAGTCCGTGCCCGGCTCCGGGGCCAGGTCGTCCTCGGCACCGTCGCCGATCCGGAAGGCGTCCAGCGGGACGGCCAGCTTGTCCGCCGCCCGCCGGGCGCCCGCGTGCCAGGCCGCGCCGTCGGGGCCGGTGAGCAGCACCATCGCCTGCTCGTACAGGTCCAGCGTGGAGAGCTTCACGCCCGCCCGCCGCAGCCACTGGTGCGGGGCGCGGCTGCCCGGCTCGCCCGCCGACTCGAACTGCTCGGGGACGACGGCGCCCGCCCGGTCGGTGCCGATCACCGCGCCGACCGGGTAGCGGTAACCGAGCGCCACCGCGAGCACCCCGGCCTGCCGCCCGACGCCCGGCACCACCGCGTAGCCCGGGTGGCTGTGCTCGGCCGAGCGGGCCGAGGCACGCTCGCTGGTCACCTGGGCGACCGGGCGCCGCTCCTGCCCGTACGTCTCCAGCAGCCGCGGCCCGGCCCAGCCGCACAGCACGGCGGCCACCTTCCAGGCCAGGTTGTGGGCGTCCTGGATGCCGGTGTTGGAGCCGAAGGCGCCGGTCGGGGACATCTCGTGGGCGGAGTCCCCGGCGAGGAAGACCCGCCCGGCGCCGTACCGCTCGGCCACCCGTTCGGCCGCGTGCCAGGGCGCCCGGCCGGTCACCTCGACGTCCAGCTCCGGCAGACCGACGGCGGTGCGGATGTGCCGCTCGCAGCGCTCGTCGGTGAAGGCCTCCAGCGGCTCGCCGTGCTCGGGGTGCCACGGCGCGTGGAAGACCCACTCCTCCTGGTTGTCCACCGGCAGCAGCGCGCCGTCCGCCTCCGGATTGGTCAGGTAGCAGGCGATGAAGTGCCGGTCGCCGACCACCTCCGCCAGCCGCTTGGCCCGGAAGGTGATGCTGACGTTGTGGAACAGCTCGCCCTTTCCGGTCCGGCCGATGCCCAGCCGTTCCCGGACCGGGCTGCGCGGGCCGTCCGCCGCGATCAGGAACTCCGAGCGCACCACCCGCTCCTCGCCGCTCTCCCGGCTGCGCAGCACCGAGGTCACGCCGTCGGCGTCCTGCTCGAAGGAGACCAGCTCGGTGCTGAACCGCACGTCCCCGCCCAGGTCGCGGGCCGCCCGCAGGAGCACCGGCTCCAGGTCGTTCTGGCTGCACAGGCACCACGAGCTGGGGCTGAACCGGGCCAGCCGGCCGCCCGGGTCGATCTCGCGGAACAGCCACTCCTGCTCGGCGCCGGTCAGCGAGGGCGCCTGCAGGATGCCGTGGTTGGGGGCGAGGATCGAGGCCGCCTCGCGGATCGCCGGCTCGATCCCGGCCACCCGGTACAGCTCCATCGTGCGGATGTTGTTGCCTCGGCCGCGCGGGTGATGCGAGGTGTCGGCGTGCTTCTCGACCAGCAGGTGTCCGACCCCGAGCCGGCCGAGGAAGAGTGAGGCCGACAGCCCGACCAGCGAGCCGCCCACGATCAGGACCGGCACCCGGTCGTCGATCTTCGGATTCATCAATTGCTCCACCCTGTCAGGGGATCCGGCGGCCCGAAGACTGGGCTCCGCGCCGCCCTCGACGGGCCCGCTCAGCCGGGGGCCCCGCTCTTCCATCCCCCGCCCGGGGCCCCCTGTGCCGCTCCTTCGCCCGGATGGCCCGCAAATCTCGCGCCGCACCCTGTGCGCCGCCCACGATCGACCTCAGGCCTGGCGCCGACCGCCCGGGCCGACCGCCGTCGCACCGCCTTCCCACGCCGGGGAGCACCCGCCGGGCGCGGCCGACACGGCCCGCAGCGTGCGGCCAAGAGCAGAAAGTGGATCATGACAACTCTGTCCGAACCCCAGCCGAGGCAGCAGGCCGAGTCCGACACCCGGTTGCGGGTGGTACTGATGCTGGAGATCCAGGACGGCGCCCAGCAGCGCTTCCTCGACGTCTACGAACAGCTGCGCCACCAGGTGGCCTCGGTCCCCGGCCACGTCAGCGACCAGCTGTGCCAGTCGATCAACGACCCGCGCCAGTGGCTGATCACCAGCGAGTGGGAGGACCAGGAGACCTTCCTGCAGTGGGTGGACAGCCCGGCCCACCGCGAGATGGTCAAGCCGATGCACGGCTGCGTCAGCGACAACTTCCGGTCACTGCGCTACGCCGTCCTGCGCGAGACCTCGGCGGCCGGCACCACCGGCACCCGGGCCCCGATGGAGGTGCCGCCCGGGCTGCCGCCCACCACGCCCGCCGGCCACGTCGGCCCGCCGAAGGCCGAGCCGGGCCCGGACGGTGTGGTCCGCCACGCGCTGACCTTCACCGTCAAGCCCGGCAGCGAGCCCGAGGTGGCGCGGATCCTCTCCGGCTACGCCTCCCCCAGGGCCGAGGTCGACGAGCACACCCGGCTGCAGCGCACCTCGCTGTTCATGCACGGCAACCGGGTGGTGCGGGCCGTCGAGGTGGTCGGCAACCTGGGCGACGCGCTGCGCCACGTGGCGATGCAGCCCGAGGTGCGGGCCGTCGAGGAGGCGATCAACCCGTACCTGGAGGAGGCCCGCCAGCTCGGTGACCCGCAGGCCGCCCGCGCCTTCTTCGCCAAGGCCGCGCTGCCCGCCACGCACCAGGCGATCGCCAGCTCCCCAGCCTCCGGACGGCTGCACCGGCACGCCGTGCTCTACCCCATCCGTCCGGGCCACGGGCGGTCCGTGGCCGAGCTGCTGGCCGAGCACGACAACATGGCCACCGCCGACCCGACCGGGCCGGTCGCGGCGGCCACCGTCTTCCAGCGCGAGGACGTGGTGGTGCGCCTGGTCGACCTGCGGGTTCCGGCCGAGGCCGACCCGGCGGCCGCCCTCGGCGTGGCGGACGACCAGGAGGCGGCCACCCTCGCCCGGCTGCTCGACCTCGGCCCGCAGGGCGACTTGCGCACCGTCGCCGGGCTCAGCGCGTTCCTCGCCGCCCGCGCCATGAACCCGGTCACCGACCGCCGCTCGAGCGACCCCCGCGACAACTGACGCTCCGTCAACTCCCGACTGCACCGGAGGAAGACCACCATGACCACGCAGTACCCACGGATCGTCAACGTCGACGAGGCTCCGGAGAACCGCCGGCACGGCGCGGAGCTGCGCACCATGCTCACCCCGACCAGCTGCGGGGCGACCAGCGGCTTCATGGGCCTGGCGATCGTCAAGCCCGGCGAGCGGATCGGCGAGCACTACCACCCCTACTCCGAGGAGTTCGTGTTCGTCGTCTGCGGCGAGCTGGAGGTGGACCTGGACGGGAAGCCCCATCCGCTCAAGCCCGACCAGGGCCTGATGATCCCGATCAACATGCGCCACCGCTTCCGCAACGTCGGCGACACCGAGGCCCGGATGGTCTTCCACCTCGGCCCGCTCGCCCCGCGCCCCGACCTCGGCCACGTGACCACCGAGGAGTCCGCCGCGTCCGGCCCGCCGGAACACGCCAAGGTGGCCTCGTGACGCGGCGGGTCGCCGTCACCGGGGTCGGTGTGGTCGCGCCCGGCGGGGTCGGGGTCCGGGCGTTCTGGGACCTCCTCACGGCCGGCCGCACCGCGACCCGGGGCATCACGCTCTTCGACCCCGCCGGGTTCCGCTCCCGGATCGCCGCCGAGGTCGACTTCGACCCGGCGGCCCACGGGCTGAGCCCGCAGGACGTCCAACGGGCCGACCGCTACGTGCAGTTCGCGATGGTCGCGGCCGACGAGGCGGTCGCCGACGCCGGCCTGGACCTCGCCGCCGTGGACCCATGGCGGATCGCCGTCTCGCTCGGCACCGCCGTCGGCGGCACCACCCGGCTGGAGCACGACTACGCCCTGGTCAGCGCCGCCGGCGCACGCTGGGACGTGGACCACCGGCAGGCGGAGCCGCAGCTGCACCGGGCGTTCGCGCCCAGCACGCTCGCCTCCGCGGTGGCCGAGCGGACCGGCGCGCACGGCCCGGTGCAGACCGTCTCCACCGGTTGCACCTCCGGCCTGGACGCGATCGGCTACGGCTTCCAGGCGGTCGAGGAGGGCCGCGCCGACATCTGCATCGCGGGCGCCTCCGACTCCCCGATCTCGCCGATCACCGTCGCCTGCTTCGACGCCATCAAGGCCACCAGCGAGCGCAACGACGACCCGCAGCACGCCTCCCGCCCCTTCGACGCCGACCGCGACGGCTTCGTCCTCGGCGAGGGCGGCGCCGTCCTGGTGCTGGAGGAGCTGGAGCACGCCCGCCGCCGCAGCGCCCGGATCTACGGCGAGATCGGCGGCTTCGCCACCTTCGGCAACGCGTACCACATGACCGGCCTCACCAAGGAGGGGCTGGAGATGTCCCGGGCGATCGACCACGCGCTCGCCCACGCCCGGGTCGACCGCACCGACGTCGACTACGTCAACGCGCACGGCTCGGGCACCAAACAGAACGACCGGCACGAGACCGCCGCGGTCAAGCGCTCGCTGGGCGGGCACGCCTTCGAGACCCCGATGAGCTCGATCAAGTCGATGGTCGGGCACTCGCTCGGCGCGATCGGCGCCATCGAGGTCGTCGCCTGCACCCTGGCGCTCGCCCACGGCGTCGTGCCGCCGACCGCCAACTACGAGACTCCGGACCCGGAGTGCGACCTCGACTACGTGCCGCGCACCGCGCGCGAGCTGCCACTGAGCCACATCCTCTCGGTCGGCAGCGGATTCGGCGGATTCCAGTCCGCCGTCGTGCTCAACAGAACGGGGTGAGTTCCATGACGTCACGTCAGCAGGGCCGCCGGGCGGTGGTCACCGGCCTCGGCGTGGTGGCTCCGAACGGCGTCGGGGCCGACGCCTTCTGGAAGGCCACCAGGCAGGGCGTGAGCGTCCTCGACCGGATTTCCCGCGAGGGCTGCACCGAGCTGCCGCTCAGGATCGCGGGCCAGGTGCGGGACTTCGAGCCGCAGTCGGCGATCGACAACCGCTACCTGGTGCAGACCGACCGCTTCACGCACTACGCGATGGCCGCCGCCGACCTGGCGGTGGCGGACTCCCGCTTCCGGCCCGACGCCGAACAGCCTTTCGCGGTCGGCGTGGTGACCGCGGCCGGCTCCGGCGGCGGCGAGTTCGGCCAGCGCGAGCTCCAGCAACTCTGGGGCCAGGGGCCGAAGTTCGTCGGCCCGTACCAGTCCATCGCCTGGTTCTACGCGGCCAGCACCGGCCAGATCTCGATCCGCGGCGGCTACAAGGGCCCGTGCGCGGTCGTCGCCAGCGACGAGGCCGGCGGCCTGGACGCCCTCGCACACGCCGCCCGCTCGATCGCGCGCGGCACCGACGCGGTGGTGGTCGGCGCCGCCGAGGCCCCGCTGGCGCCGTACTCGATGGTCTGCCAGCTCGGCTACCCCGAGCTGAGCCTGGCCGAGCGGGCCGAGGAGGCCTACCTGCCGTTCACCGCGCGGGCCTGCGGCTTCGCCCCCGCCGAGGGCGGCGCGATGCTGATGCTCGAGGACGAGCAGACGGCCCTGCGGCGCGGCGCCACCGTCCGCGCGCACCTGGCCGGGCACGGCGCCACCTTCACCGGGGCCTCCCGCTGGCAGGAGTCCCGGGAGGGACTGGCCGCCGCCATCCGGATCGCGCTGGACGAGGCCCGGATCGCGCCCGAGGAGATCGACGTGGTCTTCGCGGACGCGCTGGGCGTGCCCGCCGCCGACCGGGCGGAGGCGCTGGCGCTGGCCGACGCGCTCGGCCCGGCCGCCGAACGCGTCCCGGTCACCGCGCCCAAGACCGGCACCGGCCGGGCCTACTGCGGCGCCCCGATGCTGGACGTGACCGCCGCCGTGCTGGCCATGGAGGACGGCGTCCTGCCGCCCACCCCCAACGTCACCGAGGTCTGCCACGACCTCGCCCTGGTGACCGGCCGCGCCCGCCCGGCCGAGCTGCGCACCGCCCTGGTGCTCAGCCGCGGGCTGATGGGCTCCAACTCCGCGCTGGTGCTCCGGCGCGGGGAGGGCTCCTGAACAACTCCGTCACACCCCGAAGGGACACCCCGTGAGCGACACCCCCATGAGCAACACCCTCGGCTATCCGGAACTCGCCGCCCTGCTGCAGGCCCGGGCAGGCGTCAGCGTCGACCCGGACGCCCTGGCGAAGTCGGGCGCGCAGTTCGACGCATTCGGCGTCGACTCGCTCGGACTGCTCGGCGTCGTCGGCGAGTTGGAGAACCGGCACAACCTCAAGGTCACCTCCGGCGCCGAATCCGCCAAGACCCCGGCCGAGTTCCTCGAGCTGGTCAACTCCTCCCTCTCCGCGAAGGCTGGTGCCTGAGATGCCCGGACACACCGACAACGAGATCGTCATCGCCGCGCCGCTCGACCTGGTCTGGGAGATCACCAACGACCTGGAGAACTGGCCGGACCTGTTCAGCGAGTACGCCTCGGTCGAGGTCCTGGAGCGCGACGGCGACCGCGTGCAGTTCCGGCTCACCATGCACCCGGACGAGAACGGCCAGGTGTGGAGCTGGGTCTCCGAGCGCACCACCGACAAGTCCTCGCTGGCGGTGAACGCCCGCCGGGTCGAGCCCGGCCCGTTCGAGTTCATGGACATCCGCTGGGAGTACGCGGAGGTCCCGGCCGGCACCAGGATGCGCTGGGTCCAGGACTTCGCGATGAAGCCCACCGCCCCGGTCGACGACGACGGCATGGTCAACCACATCAACAAGAACTCGCGGATCCAGATGCAACTGATCCGCGAGAAGGTCGAGAAGCGGGCGGCGGAGCTGTGAGCGGCCCGCACCGGGCCCTGATCGTCGCCCGGATGAAGCCCGAGGCGGCGCCGGACATCGCCGAGGTGTTCGCCGAGTCCGACCAGGGCGAGCTGCCGCACCTGATCGGTGTCACCGGCCGCAGCCTCTTCCAGTTCGGCGACGTCTACCTGCACCTGATCGAGGCCGACCGCCCGCCGGGCCCGGCCGTCGCCAAGGTCATCGGGCACCCCGAGTTCCGGACCGTCAGCGACCGGCTGACCGCCTTCGTCCAGGCCTACGACCCGGCCACCTGGCGCGAGCCGAAGGACGCGATGGCGCGGGAGTTCTACCGCTGGGACCGCTGACCGGCGTGTCCCGATGGGCCCGCCCCCGGCCGTGCGCCGGGGGCGGGCCCACGTGCGCCGCCCCGCCCCTGGGCGTGCTCCCATGTCGGCTCGTCACCGGATTCACCCCGGGCTCACCCGGATTCACCCGGATTCACCCGGATCGCCCGGGCAGCCGGGTGAACACACCCGGGACTCCACCCGAAGGGCGCACAGTCCGCAGCGACGCTGCCACGCTCCGGTGGCAGGCGGCGCCACGGTGGTTGACGGTGGATCAGGCGCACCACCCGCGAGCCCCCTTGCCCGGCACCGTGTCGGCAGTCGCGGGTCCGCGCGCCGGAAGGATCATCCTCATGCGTTCTGCACGCACGCTGCTCGCCGGGGCGGCCGTCGCCGCCGTCCTCACCGTCGGTGCCCCCCTGGCCTTCGCCGACGGCTCCTCCGATCAGGGCAAGAACCTCACCTGGCAGGAGAAGCAGGACAAGCCCGCCGACAAGGGCACATCCGACAGCGCCCCGAAGGCCGCGGACGACAAGAAGGGCGCCGCCTCCGAGGAGCACAAGGGCATGGAGGAGCCGAAGGGCTCCGGAGAGCACAAGGGCACCGAAGCCAAGGACGAGGACCACAAGACCCCGCACGGCGGCGTGCACACCGGTGGCGGCGGTCTGGCGCTGTCCGGCGGCGGGCTCGCCTCCGGCGCGGTGCTGCTGCTCGGCGGCCTCGGGGCCGGCGCCTACGCCCTGCGCCGCGGCCGCCGTGCCTCCGGCGCGGTCGCCTGAGGCCCGATGCGCTGCTTCCCGCCGCCTCCGGGCGCCTCACCCCGGCCGGGGTGAGGCGTACCGGGGGCGGCGGGCCGTTCGGAACCGGTTGAGCGGAGGACAGGAATGACGGGCGGTCCCGCCTCTGGAATGCCCCGGCTGCTGCGCGCCGGGATGGGCGCGGCAGCGGTCGGGCTGCTGCTGATCTACAACTCGGTGGACACCGAGCCGAGCAGGGACGCGGCGGCCACCCAGGCCGCTCCCCCGGCGGCCACCGCGCCGGCCGTCCCCGGGCCGCCGGCCGCCGCCTCCCCGCCGCCCGCGGCGGCCGCGCCGGGGACTCCGGTGCTCAAGCGCGCCAAGCCGACCCGGCTGCGGATCCCGCAGATCGCCGTGGACGCGCCGTTCACCGAGCTGACCCTCGGCCCGGCCGGCCAGCTCAACGCGCCGCCGCCGGACGACAAGAACCTGGTCGGCTGGTACCGGGACGGCGCGACCCCGGGCGAGCGCGGCAGCGCGGTCGTCGCCGGGCACGTGGACACCACCAAGGGCCCGGCGGTGTTCCTGCTGCTGAGCCTGCTGCTGCCGGGCAACAAGGTCGAGGTGAGCCGCGCGGACGGCACGGTCGCGGTCTTCACGGTGGACTCGGTTGAGACCTTCGCCAAGGACGCCTTCCCCGACCAGAAGGTGTACGGCAAGGCGCCCGACGCCCAGCTGCGGCTGATCACCTGCGGCGGCGTGTACGACAAGAAGCGGCGGGACTACCTGGACAACGTGGTGGTCTTCGCCCACCTGGAGTCCTCGCACAAGGCCTGAAGCGCCGAAAGCCTGCAGCGCTGAAGACCGGCAGAGCTGAAAGTCCGAGGCCGCGCACGCAGACGACGACCGCCGGCCCCGGGATGCGGGGGCCGGCGGTCGGCGTGTGCGGTGGGTGCAGCGTGACGGCGTCCGCGTCAGCCGCGGACGGTGGCCTCGAAGGCGTGCAGGTAGGGGTTGACCGGGCAGACCTCGGTGACCGTCAGACCGGCCTCCTCCATCAGCCGGACCATGCTCTCCTCGGAGTGCTTGGCACCGCCCACGTTGAGCATCAGCAGCAGGTCCATGGCGGTGGTGAAGCGCATCGACGGACTGTTGTCGACGAGGTTCTCCACGACCACCACGCGGGCGCCGGGGCGGGCCGCCTTCATCACGTTGGCAAGGGTGCGGCGGGTGCTCTCGTCGTCCCACTCCAGGATGTTCTTGATGATGTAGAGGTCGGCGCGGACCGGGATGTCCACCCGGCAGTCGCCCGGCACCAGACGGGCGCGGGCGGAGAAGACGCCGCCGTCCCGCAGCCGGGGGTCGGCACCGGCGACGACCTTGGGCAGGTCGAGCAGCGTGCCGTGCAGTGCCGGGTGCTTCTCGAGCAGGCTGGCCAGCACGTGGCCCTGGCCGCCGCCGATGTCGACGACCGAGTCGACGCCGGTGAGGTCCAGGTACTCGGCGAAGTCCTGGGCGGACTGCCGGCTGGAGGTGGTCATCGCCTTGTCGAAGACCTTCGCCGAGTCGCCGCCGTCGCTGTGCAGGTAGTCGAAGAACTCCTTGCCGAACAGCTCCGGGAAGACGTTGCGGCCGGAGCGGACTGCCTCGTCCAGCTTCGGCCAGGCCTCCCAGGTCCACGGCTCGGTGCACCAGAGGGAGATGTAGCGCAGGGAGTTGGGGGCGTCCTCGCGCAGCAGGCGGGACATCTCGGTGTGCTCGAAGCGGTCGTCGCCGCTCTCGGCGAAGATGCCGTAGCAGGTGAGCGCGCGCAGCAGGCGGCGCAGCTGGCGGGGCTCGGTGTCGAGCGCGGCGGCGAGTTCGGTGACGGCGGTCGGGGTGTCGCCGAGCGCGTCGGCGACACCGAGGCGGGCGGCCGCGCGGACGGCGGCGGCGCAGGCGGCACCGAAGACGAGCTCGCGCAGGCGCATCGCGGCCTGCGGACTGGCGTGGGCGGGTGCGGTGGTCATGGGCGGTCCTTGGGGGGTGGGCGGCGAGAGGTCGGGGTGAGCGGCGGGCGGGTCGGGGTGCTCAGCAGCGGCCGGACGGCTCGGAGCGTTCGCAGGTGTTGCGGGCGAAGGTGTTGCCCGCGCCGGCGTCGCGGTCGGCGAGGTCGGCGGGGCCGTTGCCGCGCAGGTGGTTGTCGGTGACCACGGCCCGGGCGTTGGAGACGCCGACGACGCTCTTGAAGAGGACGATGCCGCCGGAGAAGTCCGAGGTGCCCGTGTTGTCGCGGACCTCGTTGTCGGTGACCCGGGTGTCCTCGGTCCCGGTGAGCACGATGCCTGCGCCCTGGATTGCTCCCAGGCGCGGGTTCGCCGCGCAGAACTTGTTGTTGGCGACGACCTTGTTGCGCCGCACGTCCAGGTTCCCGGCGCGGGGCACGCCCTCGTCGCCGACGACGAAGACACCGCCGCAGTTACCGCTGATGTCGTTGTCCTGGACGGCCAGCCCGCGCAGCCGGCGGACGGTGACGCCGACCCGGTTGCCGGTCAGTTCGTTGCCCTCGACCACGGTGCCGCCGGTGTCGGGCGCGCCGCCCTCGCGGTAGGCGTAGTTGGCGAGGAAGACACCGGACTGGCCGTTGTCGGTGGAGCGGTTGCCGAGGATGGCGGCCCGGGTGGACATCTCCTGGCTGATGCCCTGCTGGGCGTTGTCGTGGACGTAGGTGCGGCGGACGGTCAGGCCGGTGGTGCCGCTGGCGTCGATGCCGTTCTTGGCGAAGCCGGTGACGGCGAGGGCCTCGATCGTGACGTCGGGCAGCGGCTTCGCCTCGGTGCCGACCACGCAGACTCCGTGCCCGGCGGTGGCGCAGGCGTTCTCCGTACCGCTGCCGGGGGTGATCACGCTGTCGGGGCCGGAGCCGCGCAGGGTGAGGCCGGGGGTGGTGATGCGGACGCTGCCCCGGTAGGTGCCGGGGAGCAGCAGGACGGTGTCGCCGGAGTGGGCGGCGTCGACGGCCTGCTGAATCGATTCGCCCGGCCGGACGAGGTGCATCGGGCCGATGTCGATGGCGTGGGCCGCGGGCGCGGCGGCCAGCGTGGTGAGGGCGGTGGTCAGGGCGGTGGCGGCCGCGGTGGCCGCGGCGAGGTGGTGGATCCGTCGCGTGGGCATGAGTGGTGACCTGTCTTTCGGCGCGCGCGGTGTTCGTGGTGATGGCTTGGTGGGGTGTCGTCGGGGTGTGGCGGTGTGCGGCCCGGTCCGGCGGTACGGGCTGACGCGCCGTGTGCGGGCGGTGACGGCCGGTGGGTGCGGCCGAGTCGACGGTACGGTCGCCCGGGTGGGGCCGCCACCAGGGCTGGGCTGCGGGACTGACGGGGCGTCGGCCGGGAGTGGGACGGCCCGGCGTGGCGCGCCGCGGGCGGACATGACGACGCGCCCGACCGCGGGTGCGGTCGGGCGCGAGGCGGTCACGCGTGGAACGGGTCGGGCGCGAGGCGGTCGCGCGTGGAACGGGTCGGGCGCGGGGCGGTCGCGCGTGGAACGGGTCGGGCGCGAGGCGGTCACGCGTGGAACGGGTCGGGCGCGGGGTGTTCCGGCTCCGGGGTGCGCTCAGCCCTCGGCCGGGGCCTGCGGGCCGAGCCGTACGGGCAGGGCGGCGAGGTGCCAGGCGGCCGGGTTCGGGCCGCGCTCGACGGCCTCCGGTCCGACCGCGAGGGCCAGCTGCGGGTACGTGCGCAGCAGCGCGCCGAAGGCGACCACCGCCTCCTCGTGCGCCAGTGCCGCGCCCAGGCAGCGGTGGGTGCCGTGGCCGAAGCCGAGGTGCGCGTCGTGCTGTCCGTCGTGGTCCGGCGCGTCCGCCCGGCAGATGTCGAGGCGTTCCGGCTCGGCGTAGACCCGCGGGTCGTGGTTGGCCCCGGCGAGGATCGGCATCACCGCCTCGCCCTTGCGGATCCGGGTGCCGGCCAGGGTGAGGTCCTCCGTCGCGTAGCGCGGCACCCCACCGATGGTCGGGCCGCACCAGCGCATCAGCTCGTCGACGGCGGCGGGCAGCCGCCCCGGGTCGGCGCGGACCAGTGCCAGCTGCTCGGGGTGGCCGAGCAGGGCGGCCGTACCGTTGCCGATCAGGGTGGCGGTGGTCTCGTGCCCGGCCACGATCAGGTTGAGGATCAGCGAGACGGTCTCGACCGGGTCGACGGTGTCGCCCTCGGCGGCGGCCAGCCGGGAGAGCAGGCCCTCGGCCGGTTCGGCGCGCCGGCGCTCGATCAGCTCGCGGGCGGCGGCCACCATGGCGCGCAGCGCCTCGTCCAGGCCCGGCCCGGCGCCCCGGCCGAGGTAGGAGCTCCAGCGCCACTGCGGACGGTCGGGCTCGGGGATGCCGAGCAGCTCGCAGATCACCGTGACGGGCAGCGGGTAGGCGAAGTGCGCGACCAGGTCGACCACGCCGTCCCGGTCGGCGTGCTCGGCCAGCGCCCGGGCGTACTCCTCGGCGAGCCGTTCGATCCGGGGGCGCAGGCGCTCGACCGCGCCGGCCGTGAAGGCGGGGTGCACCAGGCCGCGCATCCGGCGGTGCCGGGCGCCGTCCGCGTCGAAGACGCCGGCGCGCAGGCACTTGGCGCACGCGGGCGGCATGCCGCGGGCGCGCCAGACCTGTTCGGTGCGGTGGGCGGGGGTGAGTGCGTCGGCCGGGACCTGCGGGTCCTGCGCGTTTGCCGGGTCCGGCGTTTCCGCCGGGTCCGCCGGGTGGTCGACGGTGCTCACGTTGTTGGCGAAGCGCGGGTCCGACAGCACGGTGCGGACGTCCTGGTAGCGGACGGCGATCCAGAACGGGTCCACGCCGGGGATGGTGGCGCGGGCCAGCGGAGCGCGTTCGCGCAGCTCGGCAAAGGCGGTGAAGGGGTCGCGGATCAGGTGGTCGGCGCGCAGGTCGACGGTCTCGGCGGGTTCGGCGGTGGTCACGGCTGCCTCCTCAGGGGGCGCGGAGTCCATGTGGTCACGGATCGTGACGGAGTTGGGGCGTCGTGGTCCGTCCTTTCAGCGCACAATTCACTCGATGGAGTACAGAGGATCGTTTCGCCAGGCCTCGGGAAGCCCTGCCGTCGGGCGCCCGTTCCGGCCTGCCCGACACCGTCGTCCGGTCGCGTGACATGCTCGGGGCCATGACCACCGCGCTCGTACCGCCCGTCGCCACCGCCCGCAACCCGATCGGTGCCCACGTCCCGGTGGCCGCTCGGGGGCTGGCCGGGACGGGCCTGGCGTACGCGCGGCGGGTCGGCGCCGAGACGGTGCAGGTGTTCGTGGCCAACCCGCGCGGCTGGGCCACTCCCCCGGGTAACCCGGCGCAGGACGAGGAGTTCCGCGTCGCCTGCGCCGAGGGGTCCATCCCCGCCTGGGTGCACGCGCCGTACCTGATCAACTTCGGCTCGGACAACCCGGCCACCCGCGAGCGCTCGGCCGACTCGCTGCGGCACTCGCTGCGCCGGGGCCATTCCATCCGCGCACTCGGTGTCGTGCTGCACACCGGCTCGGCGGTCGGCACGGCGCCCGGCGGCGGCTCGCGCCGGGCCGAGGCGATGGCGCAGGTCCGCGCGGACGTCCGGCCGCTGCTGGACGAACTCGACGCGCTCGGCGAGGACGCGCCGTGGCTGCTGCTGGAGCCGACCGCAGGGCAGGGCAGCTCGCTCTGCTCACGGCTGGAGGAGCTGGCCGAGTACGTGGCGGCGCTGGACGGTCACCCGAAGGTGGGAGTTTGCCTGGACACCTGCCACGCCTTCGCGGCCGGGCACGACCTGGCGGTACCCGGTGGGGTGACGGCCGCGCTGGACGCCCTGGCCTCCGCCGCCGGTCCGGGCCGGCTGCGGCTGATCCACGCCAATGACTCCGAGGACGTGGTCGGCGCCCGCAAGGACCGGCACGCCAACATCGGCGCCGGGATGATCGGCGCGGAGCCGTTCCGCGAGCTGTTCGAGCACCCGGAGACGGCCGGCGTGCCACTGCTGGTGGAGACCCCGGACCGCAAGCACGGCGGGGACGGCACTGGGCACGCGCTGGACATCGCGGTGCTGAAGGAGCTGCGGGAGCGGGCGGCGGTCCGCCTCTGAGGGCGCGGGCGGCACGTCGCATGTGACCGCCACGCCGCGGATCGCGTGCGTGTGACCGCCACTCGGCGGGGTCGCGTGTGACCGCCACATGGCCGCGACTGGAGCTGCCGGATCCCGGGGGCGGTGCGAGGCTGATCCGAGTCCCTGCCGCCGGCCTTCCTGGGGGTCGTCCATGTCTCCGACCCGGAAACTCGCCGCACTGCCGTGCGGACGCCACAGCAAATGGGTGGTGCTCGCCCTGTGGCTGGTGCTGCTGGTGGCCGTCGGCCCGCTGGCCGGCAAGCTCATGGGCGCCGAGGACAACCAGGCGTCCAGCTGGCTGCCCGGCAACGCCGAGTCCACCCGGGTGCTGAACGAGCAGCGCACCTTCCAGCCGGTGGACACCGCCCAGGCCGTCGTGGTGTACCAGCGGACCGGCGGCATCACCCCCGTCGACCGGGCCGAGGCCACTCGTGAGGCCGTCGAGTTCGCCGCCGTACCGCACGTCGTCGGACCGGTGATCGGCCCCGTGCTCTCCGCCGACGGGCAGGCGATGCAGACCATCGTGCCGATCGACATCGGCACCAACGGCTGGAACGACCTGAAGCCCGCCGTCGACCAGCTGCGCCAGACCGCCGCCGCCGGCAGCCACGGCATGACCACCCACGTGACCGGCCCCGGTGGCGTCGCCGCCGACCAGGCCAAGGCCTTCGCGGGCATCGACAGCTCACTGCTCGTCGCCACCATCAGCGTGGTGATCATCCTGCTGCTGCTCACCTACCGCAGCCCGGTGCTGTGGATCCTGCCGCTGGTCTCGGCGGCCGTGGCGCTGACCGTCGCCGAGGCGTTCATCTACCTGCTCGCCAAGCACGCCGGCCTGACCGTCAACGCGCAGAGCGCCGGCATCCTGATCGTCCTGGTGCTCGGCGCCGGGACGGACTACGCGCTGCTGCTCACCGCCCGCTACCGCGAGGAGCTGCGCCGCCACCAGGACCGGCACGAGGCGATGGCCTTCGCCCTGCACCGGGCCGGGCCCGCCATCCTGGCCTCCTCCGCGACCGTGATCGCCTCCATGCTCTGCCTGCTCATCGCCGAGATGAACTCCACCAGCGGCCTCGGCCCGGTCTGCGCGATCGGCGTCCTGGTCGCCCTCGTGGCCATGCTCACCCTGCTGCCGGCGCTGCTGGTGATCGTCGGCCGCTGGGTGTTCTGGCCGGTCCGGCCCGGGTACGGCACGCCGGAGCCGACCAGGACCGGCCGCTGGGCGCACATCGGGGGATGGATCGGCCGGCAGCCCCGCAAGGTGTGGGTGGGGACGGCGCTGGCGCTCGCGGCGTGCTGCGTCGGGCTGGTCTCGCTCGACGCCAACGGCCTCAGTACCGCCGGGACCTTCACCGGCAAGCCGGATTCGGTGGTCGGCCAGCAGGTGCTGCAGCAGCACTTCCCCGGCGGGACGGGCGCGCCGCTCACCATCATCTCCACCGGCGCCGGCGCCCCCGCCGTCCGGGAAGCGGCCCGGACCACGACCGGGGTGGCGGCCACCACGCCGCCGGTCCTCCACGACGGGCAGGCGCTGTTCCAGGCCACCCTCACCGACCCGCCGGACAGCCAGGCCGCCAAGGACACCGTCGACCGGGTGCGCGACGCCGTGCACGCCGTACCGAACGCGGACGCCAAGGTCGGCGGCAACACCGCCGTCGTCCTGGACGCCGGACGCGCCTCCGGGAACGACAACCGGGCGATCATCCCGCTCATCCTCGGCGTGGTGCTGCTGATCCTGGCCGTACTGCTGCGGGCCGTCACGGCGCCGCTGGTGCTGATCGCGACCGTGGTGCTGTCGTACGCGGCGGCGCTCGGGATCAGCGCGTTCTTCTTCGCGAACGTCTTCCACTTCCAGGGCCAGGACAACGCGTTCCCGCTGTTCGTCTTCGTCTTCCTGGTCGCGCTGGGGATCGACTACAACATCTTCCTGACGACCCGGGTCCGCGAGGAGTCCGCCCAGCACGGCACCCGGCAGGGGGCGTTGAACGGGCTGTCCGCCACCGGCGGGGTGATCACCTCGGCCGGCCTGATCCTGGCCAGCACCTTCGCCGTCCTCGGCACCCTGCCGATCGTGGGCTTCGCCGAGATCGGCTTCGCGGTGGCCCTCGGCGTGCTGCTCGACACCCTGGTGGTGCGCTCGGTGCTGGTCACGGCGCTCACCATGGACCTCGACCGGCACATGTGGTGGCCGGGGCAGCTGTCCCGGCCCGCCCTGGTCCCGGAGGCTCGGCTGACCAGACAGCCGTGAGCCGTGCGCAGACGGCGGTGAGCAGACAGCGGTGAGCAGACGGCAGTGAGAGGACAGCGGTGAGAGGACAGCGGTGAGCCCGGGAACCGTCGCGGCGGTTCCCGGGCTCAGCCGTCGATCAGTCCTCGATCAGCAGTCGCCGGTGCACTTGTCGTCGGTGTGCTCGTGAGCGTTGAGCCACTTGGCGTGCGGGCCGAACAGGCCGACACCGGCCGAACCCGACTCCAGGCTCGCCGAGGTCGACGAGCTCGACGAGTCCGACGCGTGCCAACCGGCCATCGCCGGCACCGGCGCGGCGAAGGCGGCGGCACCCGTCACGGCGGCGATCACGGCGAGCTTGCGGACGTTTCCACGAAGCGACATCAGATGTCCTTTGGGTGGTCTCTGGCATGGAAGGAGAAGCGCCCCGGAGCCGGCCACAAGCACACCCGGCCAGCCCGCGGCACCGGCACAGGTTTGCACACGAACGCGCACGAACCCGCCTTCATCGCAACCCGACTGAGGCATTCGGATGACGCAACTCCCCCTGCCGGACGAACCGGGGGGCCGTTCGCGCGTGCGGGCGGGCGGGTGGGCGAGCGGGGTCGAGCGGGCTGTCGAGCAGACGGTCGAGCAGGAGGTCGAGCGGGCGGACGGACCGCGCCGGACGAGTGCCCGTCAGGCCGCCGTGCGACCGCAAGTCTTGCGGTGAGGCACTCGGCAAACTGAACAAATCCCGTCGATTTGGTGCAAGGTACCGCCCGGTCCGAGCATGAACGGCCGCTCCGCACACTCCGCACGTTCCACCGAACGCGCCACCGGAGCACGGGCAGGACCACGAAAGGCGCACCACCCTCATGCAGACCAGCCCCGCCGCGACCCGGCAGGCGACCCGACAGAGCCGCCCGGAGACCCCGGCCCCGGTCGACCCCACCGCTTCGAAGAACGGCCGCTTCGGGCCGGCGGCCGCGACCGCCCTGGTGATGGGCAACATCATCGGCGGCGGCATCTTCATGATCCCGGCCGCCGTGGCCCCGTACGGGACCGTCAGCCTGGTCTCCTTCGCGGTGCTCACCGTGGGCGCGATCGCGCTGGCACTGGTCTTCGGGCAGCTGGCACGGCGCACCCCGCGCACCGGCGGGCCGTACGTCTACGCCCGCGAGGCCTTCGGGGACTTCGCGGGCTTCCTGTCCGCCTGGTCGTACTGGATCACCACCTGGGTCAGCAACGCCGCGCTCGCCGTGGCCGCCGTCGGCTACCTCGACGTGCTGCTGCCCGTCGGCCACTCCACCGCGTTCAGCATCACGGCCGCACTGGCCTTCCAGTGGCTGCCCGCGCTGGCGAACCTGGCCGGGACCCGGTACGTCGGGGCCGTCCAACTCGTCTCCACCGTCCTGAAGTTCATCCCGCTGCTGCTGGTCTCGGTAGGCGGCCTGTTCTTCTTCGACCCGAAGAACCTCGGCCCCTTCGACGGAAACGGCCAGGGCTGGGCGGGCGGCATGACCGCCGCCGCGGCGATCCTGTTGTTCAGCTACCTGGGCGTGGAGTCGGCCGCGATGAGCGCGGGCAACGTCCGCGACCCGGAGCGCAACGTCGGCCGGGCCAGTGTGCTCGGCACCGCCGGTGCGGCGGTGGTCTACCTGCTGGGCACGCTCGCGGTCTTCGGCAGCGTCGCGCACGAGCGGCTCGTCCACTCCACCGCGCCGTTCTCGGATGCCGTGGACGCCATGTTCGGCGGCTCCTGGGGCGGCACGGCGATCGCCGTCGCCGCGCTGGTCTCGATGGCCGGCGCCCTCAACGGCTGGACCCTGCTGGCCGCCCAGGCCCCGTACGCGGCAGCCAAGGACGGCCTCTTCCCGGCCGCCTTCGGAAAGGAGCGGCGCGGTGTGCCGACCTTCGGTGTGGTGGTGAGCGTCGCCCTGGCCTCGGCACTGACCGTCCTCAACTTCGCCAGCGGCGCGAAGGGCGCCTTCGAACTCCTGGTGCTGGTCACCACCTTCACCGCGACCGTCCCGTACCTGCTCTCCACCGCCGCCCAGCTGTACTGGCTGGTCCGCGGCGCCACCGACAAGGTGGACAACGGCCGGCTCGTCCGGGACGCCGTCCTCGGGCTCGGCGCCTTCGCCTTCTCCCTCTGGCTGCTTGCCGGCGCTGGCTACGCCGCCGTCTACCAGGGCGTCCTGTTCCTCTTCGCGGGGATCCTGGTCTACGTCTGGATGGTGGGCCGACGCCGCGGCTGAACCCGGGAACGGCGGTGAACGCCCTTACCGGGCAATGGACTTGTCCGGCACGTGTCCGATGTCCAGGAGGATTTCTCTTCCCGGTCCACCCGCGTAGGCGACGGGCAGGGTCGCCACACTTGCGCACGCAACTCAGCGGCTCATCCGATGAGATGATGGAGCGTTCGCCATTGCCCCCGCCGCGTCCACACGCCGGTGCCGCTCGCCGAGGCCTGGGCCTCCGGCGCCTGGTCCTGGACCACCGCCTGGCGCCAGGCGCCAGGCGTTCGCCAACGACGTCACCCGCCCCCAACTGCTCCTGGTCTCCGCCGGCAGCAACCGCCCCAAGGGCGACCGCGACCCCGCCGAGTGGCTCCCCCAGGCCTCCTACCGCTGCACCTACGCCCGCGCCTGGGTGCAGGTCAAGCAGTACTACGGCCTCGGCGTCGACAGCGCCGAGAAGACCGCGCTCACCGGCATCCTCAACGGCTGCTGACCCGCCCCCGCTCCGCCCCGGGGGGGGGGGGGGGGCCCCCCCCGCCCCCCCGCCCCCCCCGGGGGGCGCCCCCCCCCCCCCGCCCCCCCGGGGGGGCCCCGCCCCCCCCCCCCCGGCCCCACCGCTGCGCCCCCCTGCACCCTGCCCCGCCGTCGATTCCGCGCCCACTCGAACGGCGCGGCTGACGGGCGGCGCGACGAGGTCGCGCCTACGGTGCGGTGCCAGGGGGTCAACCGAGCGAAAGGCAGTTACCGGCATGGCGGGTAGATTCGAGCTGTACACGGACGAGAGCGGGATGCACCGGTTCCGACTCAAGGCGAGCAACGGGTCGGTCGTGGTGACCGGGGACCCGGAGGAGAGCAAGGACGACTGCCTGCGAAGCATCGAGTCGATCCGCAAGCTCGCCCCGTACGCGGAGCTCAAGGAGGCGGCCGGGTCGATGTGAGGCCGGGGCTGCAGCGGGTGGCAGGTAGCAAGTAGCAAGTAGCAGGGGACGCGGGTCGGCGGTGCAAATCGCCGACCCGCGTTCGCTTGTACGACAGATCCCTTTGGCCGGGTGCACGCCGGACCCGGACAGAACACTGGCATGCGTGTCGTCATCGTCACCGAATCCTTCCCGCCCGAGGTCAACGGGGTCGCCCACAGCGTGCTGCGGACGGCCGAGCATCTGGTCCGCCGGGGCCATCAGCCCCTTGTCGTCACCCCCGCGCCGGCGCGGGGCGCGGAGTGCCCGCCGGAGTCCTTCGGGAGTGCCGAGGCGGCGGAGATCCCCGTGGTGCGCATTCCGTCGATGCCGCTGCCGGGGTATCCGCAGGTGCGGATCGCGTTGCCGAGCCGACAGCTGGCGGCGGCGGTCGCGGGGCACCGGCCGGACATCGTGCACCTGGCCAGTCCGTTCGTGCTCGGGGCGCGCGGGGGGCAGGTGGCGGCGCGGCTCGGGGTGCCCGCCGTGGCCGTGTACCAGACGGACCTCGCCGGGTACGCGCACGCCTACCGGGCCGGGCGGGGGCTCGGGGAGGCCGCCGCGTGGCGGCGGATCCGGGCCGTGCACCGGGCGGCCGCCCGTACGCTGGCGCCCTCCACCCCGGCCGCGCAGGACCTCACGGCGCACGGGGTACCCCGGGTGCAGCTGTGGCCGCGCGGGGTGGACTCGGCGCGGTTCCATCCCCGGCACCGGGACGAGGCGCTGCACCGGGCGCTCGCGCCGGGTGGGGAGGTTCTGGTCGGGTACGTCGGACGGCTGGCGCCGGAGAAGCGGGTCGACCTGCTGGCCGCGGCGTCGGCGCTGCCCGGGGTACGGGTGGTGATCGTCGGGGACGGGCCGTCCGCCCCCGGGCTGAAGGCCTCGATGCCCGGCGCGGTGTTCCTGGGCCGCCGGACGGGTGAGGAACTGGCGCGCTGCTTCGCGACGCTGGACGTGTTCGTGCACACCGGCCCGCTGGAGACCTTCTGTCAGACCATCCAGGAAGCGATGGCGAGCGGGGTACCGGTGATCGGCCCGGCGGCGGGAGGCCCGCTGGACCTGGTGGCGCACCACCGCACCGGCCTGCTGGTACCGCCCCGGGACGGCGCAGCGGTGGCCCGGGCGGTGACCGAGCTGGCCGCCGACCCGGCGCGGCGGGCCTCGTACGGGCAGGCGGGGCGGGCGGAAGTGACCGCGCGCACCTGGGAGGCGGTCGGGGACCTGCTGCTGCGGCACTACACCGAGGTGCTGGCGGAGCACCAGGGGGCGCCGGCGGAGCACCAAGGAGTGCCGGCGGAGCACCGGGGGGCGCCGGCGGAGCACCGGGGCGTACCGGCGGGGTCCCTCGCGCCGGAGCCGGTCGCACCGGCCGTGAAGAGGTCAGCGGCGGCGAAGGACTCGGCTGCCCCGCAGGACTCGGCGGCTGCGGACACCATGCCGGAGGAGCTGCCGGCATGAGCTCCGCCCAGAACGGCGAGGCGCTGACGATCGTACGGCTGGCCAACTTCGTCACCCCGGTCTCCGGCGGGCTGCGCACCGCACTGCGGCACCTGGGCGCCGGGTACCGGGCGGCCGGGCACCGGCCGGTGCTGATCGTGCCCGGGGAGCGGCGCTCCGAGGAGGAGACCGAACAGGGCCTGGTGGTCACCCTGCCGGGGCCGGTGCTGCCGGCCAGTGGCGGCTACCGGCTGCTCACCGACCGCCGGGCGGTGGCCGCCGAGCTGACCCGGATCTCGCCCGACCGACTGGAGGTGTCCGACCGCACCACGCTGCGCTGGACCGGCGCCTGGGCGCGGCGGCACGGGGTGCGCTCGGTGATGGTGTCGCACGAGAGCGCCACCGGGGTGCTGCGCACCTGGGGCGTGCCCGGGCCGCTGGCGAGCGCGGCCGCCGACCGGCTCAACGCGGCGACCGCCCGTGGGTACGACTCGGTGGTGTGCACCACCGACTGGGCGGCGGCGGAATTCCGGCGAATCGGCACGCCGAACCTGGCCCGGGCGCCGCTGGGAGTGGATCTGGAGGCGATGCGGCCGCTGCCGCAGGCCGAACGGGCGGTCGAGCGGGCCCGGTACGCCGCGCCGCAGGAGGTGCTGCTGGTGCTCTGCTCGCGGCTCTCGGCAGAGAAGCGGCCCGAGCGGGCGGTCGAGGCGCTGGCCGCGCTGCGGGCGCGACGGGTGCCCGCCGTCCTGGCGGTGGCCGGGACCGGCCCGCTACGGGGACGCCTGGCGGACCGGGCCGCGCGGCTGGGACTCCCGGTGCGCTTCCTCGGACACCTGAACGGGCGCGCGGCACTGGCCCGGCTGCTGGGCTGCGCGGACGTGGTGCTCGCACCCGGGCCGGTGGAGACCTTCGGGCTCGCCGCCATGGAGGCCCTGGCCTGCGGGACACCGGTCGCGGTGAGCCGCTCCTCCGCGCTGCCCGGACTGGTCGGGCTCGCCGGGGTGGCGGCCACCGACACCGGAGGCGGATTCGCCACCGCGGTACGCCAGTTGCTGGACCGGCCGGAAAGCGTACGGCGGGCGGCCGCCCGGACCCAGGCGGAGCGGTACGGCTGGCCCGCGGCGGTGGCCGCGTTCCTGGCGGCGCACGGCGTGCGGAACGGCGGCATGATGGAGGGGGGGTTGGGATGAGCATGCTCGGCACCGGCCCTGACCGGGTGGCGGAAGAACGGTCACCGGCGGGCGAGCTGGCGCGGTTCGTCGCGCTCGGGGACTCGCTGACGGAAGGGGTCGGGGACGCGGTGGGCGAAGGGTGGCGCGGCTGGGCCGCCGTCCTGGCACGCTCACTGGCACCCGAGGGCAGGGACGTCGAGTTCACCAATCTGGCCCACAGCGGGGCGCTCACCACCGACTTGACAGGCCGTCAACTACCGGCCGCGCTGATCCTGCGACCCCAGCTGGCGGCCGTGCTGGTCGGCGGCAACGACACCCTGCGGGCGGGCTTCGACATCCGGCGCACGACGCTCGAGCTGGCCGCCACACTCGGTGAACTGTCCGGACACGGCGCCGTGTTGCTGACCGCCTGCCTGCCCGACCCCGGCACCCTGCTCCGCCTCCCGACGCCGCTCGCCCGCCCGCTCGCCCGACGGATGCGGGCCGTCAACACCGTGGTGCACGCCCTCACCACTCGCCACCGGGCAGTGCACCTGCACCTCGCCGAGCTGCCGTGGCTGGAGGAGCGGCGCCTGCTGAGCGTGGACCGCCTGCACCCCAGCGCCGAGGGCCACCATCTGATCGCCCGCCGGTTCCACGAGCTCCTCGCCGAGGCCGGACACCCCCTCGGACCGCCGCCCATCGCCGCACCGGCCGAGCCCCCGCCGGGCCCGGCCGCCGACCTGTGGTGGATGGCCACCCAGGGCACCCGCTGGGTCGCCGCCCGCAGCACCGACCTGCTGCCCGGACTGCTGACGCTCGCCGCAGCCGAGACCGCCGCCCGCCTGCGCGGCGCGAGCGGCCGGCACGACGAGCAGATGGCGCGGGCGACGGCGCAGGCGCTGGCGTCCCTGGGGTGACGGGCGGGCGGCGGGCGGACGGGCCGGGGCCCCGTGGTGATCGGCCCGGCGGTGATCGGCACAGCGGCCCGGGGGGAACCATGGAGGTGGCCCGAGTTGTCGTAACCGGGGAGATCATGACGGAGGGAGTCGGGGTGGCGAACGCGGACACGGATGGTCGGGGGATCCTGGCGGCAGCCGGGGTGCTGTTCCCGGACCGGGACGGGCGGCTGCTGGTCGTACGGCTGCCGTACGACCGTAAGCACCCGGTGGCGATTCCCGGCGGCGGGTGGGAGCCGACGGACCGCTCACCCCGGGACACCGCGCTGCGCGAGATCGCCGAGGAACTCGGTTTCACGCCCCGCCTGGGGCCGCTGGCCTGCATCGACTGGGTACTCCACCACGGCCGTCCGCCGATCGTGGCGTACCTGTACTGGGCCGAGCCCTTGACGGAGCGACAGGCCGCGGCGATCCGGCCGGACGCGGCCGAGGTCGGCGGGTGGACGTGGCTGACCACCGAACGGGCGGGGCAGGCGCTACCGCCCCTGCTGTCCCGCCGGGTGACGGCCTGCCTACGGGCACCGCGCACGGCCGGGCCCCTGGAGCTGGAGGACAGCCGGCCGGTCGGGCACACGCTGCGGGAGCTGCCCGCCGACGGGCCGGTACCCGAGTACCTCGGCCTGGCCGCCGCCCCCGGACTGCACCCGGAGGTCGAGCAGCGGCCCGAGCCGCCGCTCGACCCGCAGACCTACTACGCCACCCGCCCGCGGATCCGGGCGAAGGCTCGGGCGCTGTTCACCGACGCCGCCGGGCGGGTACTGCTGGTGCGGCTGCGGCCGTGGGACGGGCCGCGCGGGCAGGAGCCGTACTGGACGCTGCCGGGCGGCGGGGTCGAGGCGGACCGGGAGACGCCCCGGGCGGGCGCCCGCCGGGAGATCCGCGAGGAGCTGGGGTGGGAGGTCGAACCCGGGCCGCTGCTGGCACTGGACTGGCAGCCCGGAGTGGCCGCCGACCCCGGGGCGGACCCGGCGACTGGCCGGGACACCGCCGTGCTGGTGTACGTCTACGACGGGGGCACGGTGACCGACGGGATGCTCGACTCGATCGTGCTGCAGGAGGCGGAGCTGGTGGAGTGGCGGCTCTGCGGTCCGGCCGAGGCACGGGCCCTGCTGAGCGGACCGTCCTGGGACCGTACGGCCGGCGCGCTGGCCGCCCGGGAGGGGACGGGCGGACCGGTCGAGCTGGTGCGCGGCCGGGCTGCCGGATAGCGGGCGGGCAGGTGCCTGGGCTGCGACCCGGTCGGGACAAGATCGGTTGGGACAGGCCGGTTGGGACAGGCCGGTTGGGACAGACTGGGGGTATGCAGAACGCGATCACGGAGGTGCTGGCCGGCCGTCGGGTGGAGTCGGTCAGCGGGGGCGGGCGGCTGAACCTGCTGCTGGACGGCGAGGTGACCGTCCGGGTGGCGCACGAATTCCGCTTCGCGGCGCCGTCGTTCGCCGCGCCGGAGGAGGTCGGGCACTACTTCCCGGCACTGACCTTCCAGCCGAGCACCGCGCTACTGGCGCTGGTCGGGCGGACCGTCGACTCCGCCCGGATCACCCTGGCCGGCGGACTCGAGCTGGGCTTCGCCGGGGGCGGTGCGCTGTCCGTCCCACCGCACGCGCAACTGGCGCCATGGAGCGTGCTGACCGCCGGGGGTGTGGCGTGTGAGGCACTGCCGGGCGGCGAGGTCCGATGGACCGGGCCGCCCGCGACGCAGGGGACCCAGGGGACGCGGGGGACGGAGCCCGGCGGGGCCTGAGCCGCCGCCGGGGACTCCTCCGGTGCCCGGTGGGTGTCAGACCTCGAGGTCGGCCTCGATCTTGACGAGCTGGTGGCGGGCCATGGCCAGGTTGGCGCGGGCCTTGTCCAGGGCGAGGTAGAGGAACAGGCCCTTGCCGGTGCGCCCGGTGAGTGGACGGATCAGGTGGTACTGGCTGGACAGGGTGATCAGGATGTCCTCGATCCCGTCCTGCAGCCCGAGCATGTCCATGGTGCGCATCTTGGCGCGGACCACGTCGGTGTTTCCGGCCGCGGCCACGTTGAGGTCCAGGCCGCCGGGGCCGTCGAGGGTGGCGAGCGCCATGCCGCTGTTGTAGTCGACCAGGGCGGCGCCGAGGGCGCCCTCGATGGTGGTCATGGCCTGCTTGAGCGCGCCGGCTGCGTCGGTCATCTGGGTAACTCCCTTTCGGTGGCTGGGCTGTGGGGTGGTGAGGTCGTGAGGTGGTGGCGTGGGCGGTTCGGGTCAGCCCGCGTCGCGCGGGTCCTTGGGCAGGAGGGTGTCGTTGAGCAGCCCGGCGATTCGCTGGGCGCTGCGACGGGCCTCCAGGTGGAGGCGGCCGACGTTGACGTCCGGGTGCGCCAGCAGGGTCAGCACGCAGCTGCCGCCGGCCGCGTAGGTGGCCACGTAGCCGTACTCGCCGCGCACCAGCGACTCCCGGAACTCGCCCTGGCCGGTGGTGTCGGCGAGCCGTTGGGCCAGCGAGAGCGAGGCCGCCGTCATCGCGGCCAGGCCGGAGGGTTCGACCCCATGGGTGTCGTGCGCGACGAGCAGGCCGTCCACGCTGGCCACCAGGCCGCCCGCGAGGTGCGGGACGCGGTGCTTGCAGGCACGCAGTTCGGCGAGCAGCTCGGTCTCCAAGGCGATCAGTTGTCTCCTTCCGACACGCTGCTTGAGCGCCCGCCTCATGGCCGGAACGACGGGGTCGCGGGCGGGGAGTGGGTCAAAGTCGGGCCTCCAGAAGGTCTCGGACCCGGGTCAGCAGCGCGATGTCCGGGTCGGGGACGGTCAGCGGGTGGGCCGCTGCCGGGGTGGGCTGGCGTTCGGGGCGGGCGTGAGCGGCGATCGGAGCGATCGGGGCGACGGCCTGGGCGGCGAACGCAGGGCCGGTCGGCACGGCGAACGGAGTGCCGACCCGGGCTGCGTCGGCGGCTGGAGCGCCGGTCGCCGTGACACCGCGCAGGGTGGCGCCGGGGATCCGGCGGTGCAGGCCGCCGGGCGGCCTCCCGCCCGTGGCGGCAGGGCCCGCAGCCGGCGGCGCGGTGGCATGCGGTACGACGGCCGGCGGCGCAGTGGTGTGCGGTGGTGCGGCAGGCCCCAGTGCGTCGAGCAGTCCGGCGGCGGCCAGGCGGCGGATGTCCGCTGTGACACCGAAGCCGGAGCGGCCGAGCAGGCGGGCCAGGTCCGCCGGGGTTCTTCGACCGTCGGCGTGGTCGAGCAGCTCGCGGCTCCGACGGCCGGGCGGGCGGTGGGACGGTCGGCGATTGTGCGCGACCGGGCGGACCGGCGCGGTGTCGAGCTGCGCCCAGGGCCAGATCCGGTCGAGGAGCCGGCGTCGGCGTTCGACCTCGCGGCGGAGCCGGTCCGGATCGACCGTCGCGACCGTCCCGAGCCAGTGCCGGGCGTCGGACTCGAACCGCCACAGGCCGCCGCCCGGATCGGCGAGGACGAAGAAGGCGGCGTCGAACAGCGTTCCCAGGTGGCCGAGTTCGAGCTCTCCCCGGGTGAGCAGCCTGCGTTCGACCAGCACGTCCCCGACCCGTGCCCGCGGGCCGTGGACGTGGAGGAGCTCCGCCCAGCCCTCGGGGGTGATCCGGCCGCAGCCGGTGAGCAGGTCGGCCAGACCGGGCGCCCGGGGGGACTCGGCGCCGACCACCTGGCCGTCGACGAGGTGGAGGGTGCCGAGCGGGCCGTGCAGGGTGCCAGTGGCGCGGCGGTCGGCGAGCAGGGCGAGCGCCTCGCCCGGGGTCGTCGGCGCGGCGCACTCCGGGGGCGGGGCGGTGCCGGTGGCGGCGGTCACGCGGTCCACCGCCGGGAGACGGCTCCGGGAACGGCTCCGGGCACAGCCCCGGGGGCGGCTCCGGGGGTGGCAGAGGAGCGGGCCGGCGGCCGAAATGCGACGGGCGGCCGACACGGATCGGGTGTCGCGGACGTCGAGTTCACCCCAGCACCAGTTCCTCGGCCAGCGCCTGGAGGCGGAAGCGGGCGACGGCGAGGTTGCCCTCCGTACGGTCCAGCCAGAGGTGCAGGACGAGCCGGCTGTCGAAGACCGTGTCGATGAAGCGGATCAGGTGGTAGCTGCGGCCGGCCGTGACGATGATGTCCTCCAGCGGGGATCGCCGGTCCTCCGCCACCGTGAAGGTCTGGCTCTCAACAGCCGCTCGCACCAGGTCCGTTGCCTCGGCGGCGGAGGTCTCGTGTTCGCCCGTCGGGCTGTCTCCGAGGCTGCCGAGGGCGAGCCCGCTACTCCAGTCGACGAGGCTCGCGGCGCGTGCTCCGGCGATCGCCATCGCTCCGGAGAGGCATTCGTCGATACCCGGCACACCGGCTCCTTCGCGGGGTCTGGGCGGCCGGGCGCTGCGCGGCACCGGCCGGATCGCCACCAGCAGTGGCAGGTTCGACACGGAAGGCTACTGCCGGATTCCGTATGACGAACATTCCAATGGCATATTCACATCATTAGCGGCCAGTTCCGGCCAAGGTATGACGATGCGTCAGACCTGACCGATGGGCAAACCCGCTGGCCGGTCGATCGTTCGGAAGCGGCATTCCTCGGCCACCTGGCACGGGACCTTGGCCGATACCAGGCCGCCACGGAGGGTTTCGAGCCCCGAAGTGCGATAAAGGGACATCCACGCGAGAAGCGAACACATGCGGCCCCGGCCATGAGGAACGCTCATGCCGAAGGTGATGAGAAACGCTCATGGCGAGGGCCATGAGGAACGCTCATGGCGAGGGCCATGAGGAACGCCCATGGCGGCGGTCATGAGTGCCGCACATGACGAAGGGGCCCGTTCCGTTGGACGGAACGGGCCCCTTCGGGTGGAGCGCCAGGCCCGGGTTGCACGGACTCTTCCTACTGAAAGTAGGACGTGCTCTGGTAGCACCACTGACGCCTGCTCGAGAGTTTCGCTCTCCGGAAGATCACTTCCTCTCGACGAGAAGAACAGTAGCAGGTCATCACGCCTGGTCAGAAATCGTGCATCCCGGTTCGGGCCTGGCCGACCGCCTCGGCGAGCAGGCGGTAGGAGTCGAGCAGCGCGGTGCGGTCGTAGGTACTGGTGGTGACCAGGAACTCGTCCGCGCCACTGCGCTCCACCAGCGCGGCCAGCTCGGCGGCGGCCTGCTCCGGAGTGCCCGCGATGTGGCCCTTGAGCGACTGCTCGTACGCGGCGCGCTCCCGCGCCGTCATCGAGCGGGCGCGGATCTCGTCGGCGGGGGCCAGCGGCGGGAACTCGCCGTGGGTGCGGGAGTACGCGCCGGACCAAGCCTCCGGGACCAACAGCTCGTGGGCCCGCTCGGCGGTTTCGGCGACCGCGACCGTCCCCGCGACCACCACGTACGGCTCGGCGGCCCGTGCGGAGGAGCGGAACCGGGCACGGTAGCGGTCGATCACCGCGAGCATCCGGTCGTCCCCGCGCGCGGCGGCGATGACCAGCGGCAGCCCGGCGTCGGCGGCCAGGTCGGCGCCCGCGCCGGTGGCCAGCACGAAGGCCGGAACGTGCAGGCCCTCGGCGGGCCGGGCGTGGACATCGCGGTGCACCTGCTGTGAGCCGTCGAAGTAGCCGAGCAGCTCGGCCAGCTGGGCGCCGAAGTCGTCCGCCGCGTCCTTCTCCCGCCCGAGCGCCCGCCGGACACCGTCGGTGAACCCCACCGAGCGGCCGAGGCCCATGTCGATCCGGCCGGGGAACAGCGCGGCGAGCACCCCGAACTGCTCGGCCACCACCATGGGCCGGTGGTTGGGCAGCATCACCCCGCCGGTGCCGACCCGGATCCGCGAGGTGGCCGACGCCACCGCCGCGGCGAGCACGGTGGGCGCCGAACCGGCCACCCCCGGCACCCCGTGGTGCTCGGAGACCCAGAACCGGTGGTACCCGAGCCGCTCGGCCTCGCGGGCGAAGTCCACCGTGTCCCGCAGCGCCCTGGCCGGCTCCTCGCCCTGTCGGGTGCGGGAGCGGTCGAGCACGGAGAGCCTGACGGTGGGCGTAGCGCTGGTCACATGGCTGGACAACGCGTGCCCACCGGGCGGGCATTCCCGCCGACTCCGGGCCCCGGAGCCCGGAGTCGGCGGCCCGTGGCTCAGGCGACCCGTCGGCCCGCGACTCAGGCGCCCGCCCCCGGTATTCGGCCCTGACGCGCACCCGCGGCGGCGGCGCGACGGCGACCCCAGGGCTTGTACACCGACAGGATGACGTTCACCAGGTAGAGCGACAGGGCGACCGCCGGGACGATCACCGTGTTGTAGCGGATGAAGCCGAGCGCCGCCGCCGGGATCGGGCCGGACGGGTGCGCGTCCACCACGCGCACCGCATCGTGCAGCCGGGCGGTGAGGGCGAAGACCGAGGCCGCCATCGCCGCGAGCGTCAGCCAGAACTTGGTGCTCACCCAGTAGTAGCGGAACAGGCCCCAGGACGTGCCGAGCCCGAGCGCCACCCCGCTCAGGAAGGTGAGCAGGCTGAGCGGCAGCACCAGCGCGTCGCCGAGCATGCCCATCGCCCGGTAGGCGGTGCGCAGTCGGTCGGCGTCCCCGGTCGTCAGCGCCGTCACCGCCAGGGTGAGCAGGCAGAGCATCAGTGCCAGCCAGCTCACCGAGGCGACGACGTGCAGGACCACCAGAGGCTTGCGCGCCCTCGGTGGCAGGCGGCGATCGGCGGATCGCCGCCTGCCACCGGGGACCGGTTCGGGCGTCGCGACAGCTCCGACGACCCGGTTGGATCCGGCGCCGTTGACTCCGCTGGACGAGCGCACGGGTACCTCCTTCGAGTCTGGCCACGCGAACGGCCCCAGACTCTCCCGCCCGCCCCTCATCGGGCATCTGACGACGGAAGTAACCTCGGCTACTCCCGGGCGAGTACGCTCCCTCGTCCGGACGCGCCGACACACCTTCCCCAGGAGTACCACCCCCGGAGAACCGCGTCGCTCAGTCGGTCACCGCGAAGCCCTGCGCCGCGCCCAGCCGGTGGAGCGAGGCCTGTCCGGGAATGCCGTCCGCCGCGCCCGCCTCGTACCCGCAGCGCCGCTGCCAGGCCGCGTACGCGGTGACCGTACGGCTGCCGAACGAGCCGTCCGCCCAGCGCTGTTCGAGCAGTCCCTCGTCCACCAGCGCCTGCTCCACGATCGCCACCTCGGCCCCGTACGTCCGGTGGCCCTGCTCGGCGCCCGGGTCGGTCCGCGCGGCGGAGACCACGTGGGCGACCGACACCGACCGCTGCCCGGGGATGTAGCCGAGCAGCCGGTTCAGCGAGCCCTCGCCGGGGACGCCGTCCGCCGCCTGGCCGGAGTAGCCCAGACTCACCTGGTAGTCCGCGTAGTTCTCGGTGTCCGCGTCCGTCCAGGTCGGCCCGGGGCCGTCGTGGTAGTGGGCGCCGAAGCCGCGCGAGACGAGCGCCCGCCCGACCGCCGTCACCTGGTAGCCCTGGGCGCCGTAGCCGTACGGCAGGCCGTTGATGGAGACCTGGTAGCGGGCCGGGGGCACCGGGTGCTGCTGCGAGGGCGGGGTGTCCGGGGAGCCGGGGCCGGCCGTGAGGTCGGGCCAGGATCCGGGGTCGGTGTGGTCGTTGAACGGTACGTGGGCGTGCGCGTACCAGCCGCCGCAGGTCTCCCACACGTGCTCGTCGCGGTGGCCGGAGAAGTCGATCGGGCGTCCCATCGGCCACGTGTCGGGGACGCCCCAGGAGGCGATCCAGGCGTGGATCCGGTCCCAGCCCGCACACGGGGTGTCGACCAGCCGCGGGTAGACCTTTCCACCGTAGCGGCAGTAGGGGAAGAACACCGCCTCGATCTGGATCACCACGCGGCCGGCCCGGTTGGTGCGGGTCGGGCTCCCGGTCGGGCTGAGCAGGCTCTTCGAGCGGGAGTCGGCGGGGAACAGCTGCGCCGTCCGGCCGCTGAACGGGTCCCAGACCAGGTGCGGCGCGTCGCCGGCGCCGCTGCCGGTGAAGTAGTTCACCAGGTCCTCGTAGGAGCACCAGTCCTGCGGCGCGGCGGCGGTCGCGTTGCGGTCCCAGGTGATGTGCGCGATGGCCTTCGGCGGGTACTGCTGGTCGGTCGGCGCGTGGTCGCCGAGGTCGTGGACCTCGGCACCGGGCAGCCACGGGTCAGGCATTGCGGTCTCCTCCCAACGGCATGAGGACATCGCTTCCGGTATCGGCACATCGGCGGTCCGGATTGACCCCGACGGCTCAATACGCGGCATCGAACCGCCCACACTCGCCCGGCCGTTCGACTCGGCGAGGGGATTTCGCTCTCGCGTGCGAGCCGCGGGCCCGGACACGCTGCCGGGCCCGCGGCCGCGCGAGGAGGGCGCATTCCACCCCGCCGAGGCCCGGCTGTCAATCGTTGACATCACAAATGGTCTAGTCCACGGTAGTCCGACGGACCGGTCGAAGCCCGCTCCAGGGCCTCCCTGTGCGCCCAACTCGCCATCGTGACAACGAATCTGACGATCCGACGGAGACACCCGCGCCATGCAAAGAGTCTGCCTCGCCCTGCCCACCATGCGCCCCTGCGCCGCCACCATCGCGGACCTCGCCGAGGAGGCGGCCTACGCCGTCGCCACCTTCGACGTCGAGGTGCACCTGCTCATCCTCGACACCACCGACGCCGCCGGATTCGCGGAGAACGCGGGCGCCGTCAGCGCACTCGCACCCACCCCCGGCGTGGTCGTCCACCACCTCGGCGAGGCGCAGCAGCGGGAGTTCCTGCACCGGGTGGCCGAGCGCTCCGGCGCCCCCGACCCGGAGCTGCTGCTCGACCTGATGCTCCCGCAGGCCGTCGCGTACGGTTCCTGCGTCAACCGGCTGTTCCTGGGCGCGGCCGCCCTGGGCTGCACCTCGGCGCACCTGCGTAACGACGACGCCGACTTCCAGGTGCGCGACGGCCGGAAGGTCTTCCCGATCCACCACGAGTTGCTCTCGATCGGCCGGCCGGCCGGCGAGGCGGCGGCCGGCGTGTCCCGCTCCGAACTCGACCCGGCCGACGCGGACAAGCCGGTGATGCTGGTCAGCGGCTCCTTCATCGGCGAACTCAACGTGGACATCAGCGAGATCCACGAGCTGGACCCGGCCGTCTACCGCGACGTGGTGCGCCTGTGGACCCCGCCGGTGTGGTCGGAGGAGGACCGGGACGCGATGGTGGACGTCTCCTTCAAGGGCGCCGGCGCCGAGCCGTTCGGCACCGACCACTCCGTCCTCGGCGTGCCCGACATCTGGGACGTCTACATGTGCAACATCGCCCTGGACCACCGGGCCTACGAGGTGCTGCCGCTGCTGCCCTCGATCGAGACCATCGGCAGCGACTACGCCCTGCTGCACGCCATGGTCCACTCCCGGCTGCCCGGCGTCACCCACAACCGCCACATCGTCAACTACTACACGTCCGAGCGCCGCACCGGCGCCGGCTTCGTCTCCTACCAGATGCGGTTCGTCAAGTTCCTGCTCTCGATGCTGTACCTGTACCCGGTCTACGGCGGGATGATCGACCTCGGCCGCGGGATGCTGGACGAGCGGCACGGGCTGAAGGTCGAGCCGATCCTCGGCCTGGTGCGGGGCAGCGTCGACTGGGACCGGGCCGGGAACGAGCACTGCCTGGACGTCCTGGACCGCTCCTACCGCAAGCTGGGCGGCAAGTACGCCGAGCTCGCGGACGTGGTGGCCGGGCGGCGCCGGCAGCTCCTGGACGAGGCGCAGGAGGACGCCGAGCGGTGGGTGGTGCTGATGGAAGCCTGGGCGGCGCTGGTGGCCGCCGCCCGCGCGGAGGGCATCGGCGGCGGTGCAGAAGGGATCGCCGCCCGCGCGGAGGGCATCGGCGGCGGTGCAGAAGGGATCGGCGCCCGCGCGGAGGGCATCGGCGCCGGCGCGGAGGAGCCGGCCGAGTGAGCGAGGATCTCCGAATCCGGCTGCTGGCCGAGCAGGACTGGGACGCCGTGGTCGACCTGGAACACGCCGCCTACGCGGCCGACGGCCTGTCCGAGGGCCGGGAGGCGTTGCAGTCCCGGGCCCGCAGCTCGCCCGACACCTGCTTCGTGCTGGAGGAGCGCGGCGTCGTACGCGGCTACCTGCTGAGCCTGCCGTACCCGCCGCTGCGCTGCCCGGACCTCAGCCGGCCGGAGGAGGCGGTGTACGAGTCGGGAAACCTGCACGTGCACGACCTGGTGATCGCCGAGGACCTGCGCGGGCGGGACGTCGCGCTGGGGTTCATGCGGCACTTCCGCGAGCAGGCGAGCGAGCAGGGGTTCGAGCGGATCTCGATGGTCGCGGTGCGCGGGGCGGACATCCTGCTGCGGCTGCTCGGCTACCGGGCGCACCGGGAGGTCGGGGTGCCGGCGAGCTACGGGCGGCGGGCGGTGTACATGTCCATGCCGGTGGCCTGAGCCCCCCGACGGCTCCCGACGGCTCCCGACGGCTTCCGACGGCCTGACCGCACCCCGGCGGGGGCCGACCACCCCAGGCCGGGTCCGCCGGAAATCGGCGGCGGACCAGCCTGGCAGCGGGCACAATGCCCGGATGCCGCCCCTGCTGTACGCCGTCGCCCTCAACCCCGCGCTGCCCCGCGACCTCCTCGGGTACCTCATCCGCGCCGCCGACGCCGACGAGGAGCTGGCCTGTGCTCTCGCAGACCGGGCCGACCTCGCGCCGGAGCAGGTCCGACGGCTCGCCCAACGCGACGAGGACGCCGCCGTCCGGCTCGCCTACGGCGGGCTGCTGCGCGCGGAGGACATCGATCCGGTCGCCCGGCCGGCCGTCGCGCTCGCCCTGCTGGACGAAGGGCGCGGGGATCCGGCCTGGGCGCGGCAGTTGGTCCGGGACCCGGACCCGTACGTCCGGATGCGGCTCGGTTCGTGTCCCGGCCTGCCGGACGAGGTGGCCGACCTCCTCGCGGAGGACGAGGAGACCGACGTGCTGGCCGAGTTCGGTCGCCACACCCTGCGGTCCGACCTGTCGGCCCGGCTCGCGGGACACCCGGAGGCCGAGGTGCGACGGTGGGTCGCGGCGAACGAGGCCGCGCCGCCGGAGCTGCTGACGGCGCTGCTGGCCGACGACGACGACCGGGTCCGCGGCCAGGCGGCGGGCAACCCCGCGACGCCAGGCGCTGCGGCCGCCCGGCACGTCGACGACCACCTGTCGGTCCGGTGCCAGCTCTCCGAGCACCCGGGGCTGTCCGCGGAGACCTACCACCGGCTCGCCGAGGACCCCACCCCCTGGATCCGGGGCAACCTCGCCGAGAACCCCGGCATCGACCTGCCGCTGATGCACCGGCTCGCCACCGACGACGGCTACGACGTGCGACGACGGCTGGCCTTCCACCCGCGGATACCGCTCGACCTGCTCGAGCGGCTCGCCGTCGCCGTCCGGATCGGGCCGGCCCTGCTCCCCCGGATCGCCACCGCCGATCCGGCCGAACTCGCCCACCTCGCGGGCTCCTCGGAGCCCCGGGTGCGGATGCTCGTCGCCCGGCACCGCGACCTGCCCGCCTCCGTACGGGACGCGCTCGCCGCCGACCCGGACGCGGCGGTGGCGAAGGCCGTGGCCCCGCACCCCGGCCTCATGCCCGCGCAACTCGCCGCCCTGCTCGACCGGTTCGGCACCAAGGTCGCCACCGCCGTGGCCGCCAACCCGGACACCCCGACCGCCCTGCTCGACCGCATCGCCACCACCGAACCGGTACCGGGCAAGGCCCTGCGCGCCATCGCGGCCCACCCCCAGGCCGGCCCCGAGGCCCTCACCCGCTGCCTGGCCTCGCCCGACCCCCGCACCGCCGAAGCCGCCGCGAGCAACCCGGCCCTGCCGCCGGAGGTCATCGCCGCCCTGGCCGTCATCCCCCGGTGACGGGGACGCCCGCGAAGCCGCCCTGCCCTGCCGGTCCGCGTCGGCGGCGCTCCTCCGGCGGACGGTAGCCGAGGCGGCCACAACGGCCGGTCCGCGCCGCCACGCACCACGCCCCCGTTCACCGTGCCCCACGCACCACACCCGCCCCACCGGCCCCGTCATCGTCCGGGAGCGGTTGCAGTTGCGTCTCCGTTCCGTTTCGGCGGGCGTACGAAGTACCGGCCGGTCCGGGATCGTGGAGGCAACGACTGGTCCGGCAAGGGGAGTTGCCATGGGGGACGGCCGCGGGATGGTACCCGATGTCGTGGAGGCGCTGCTGGTCGGCGGGCCGCACCAGGCGGTGGCGGACGTGGTGCGGGCGCGGCTGCGGATGGTGCCGGAGGGGGCGCGGGCACTGGCCTCGGCCGAGGCGAGCCCGAAGGACGTGGGGGCGCGGGCGCAGCTGACCGCCGCGGTCGCCCATCTGCTGGCCTCCGACGAGGCGTTCGCGCAGTACCTGGCGACGACCGGGCTGGGGCGGCCCGCCGATCCGTCGACCGTCCAGCTGCGGACCGGGCCGAGCACCGTCCAGTTGCGGACCGGGCCGCCCACCGCGCCGCCGACGACGGGCCCGACGACCGTCCAGCTGCGGGTCGGCCCGGCGGACGCCCGGGCCCAGGCCCTCGCCGCGCGCCGTGGCAGCGCCGGGATCGTGGTGGCCCTGGCGCTGGTGCTGATCGCCGCCCTGGTCGCAATCGGCATCCACCTGGGCTCGCGCCCGCTGCTGAAGCCGGGCGGGCCCGGTCTGGCACACGCCGCACAGCCGTTGCGCGACCCGGCGCTGGTGCAGGGCGTGCTGCCCGACGCGCGGGCGATGCCGAGCGGGTGGCAGGTGCAGAGCGGGCCGGAGTCGGGGTCGGGTACGAACGGCGAGGTGCCGTGTCTGCTGCCGGACTCCTGTGATCAGCAACTTGCCTACGCCACCGTGCGGTTCAGTGCGGCGGACATCCAGAGTGTGGAGTTCACCGCGGTCACCTTCGTCTCCCCCGAGGCCGCCGCCCGGGCCTTCGACACGACGCTCGACCGCACCGCCGGCGAGGATTCGGGGGCGATGGCCCTCCCCCGGATCGGCGACCAGAGCGCCGTCCGGACGCGCGGTTCGTCGGCGGCGGTGGCGCTGGTCCGGGTCGGCGGCGTGGTGCTCACGGTGCACGACAACGGGCCGGGTGCCGCCGTCACCGCACCCTGGCTCACGATGTTCGCCCGGCTGCTGGCCGATCGCGCCCGGCAGGCGCAGGACGGCCACACCCCGGACGCGGCCGCACAGACCGCAACCACCTGACGGTCAGGGCTTGTTTCACGGCTTGTTTCACGGCTTGTTGAGGTACGCGAGGACCGCGAGGACCCGCCGGTTGCCGTTCTCGTCGTCGATGAGCCCGAGCTTGCCGAACATCGAGGTGGTGTACTTGCTGATCGCGCTGTCGCTGAGGAACAGCCGCTGCGCGATGGCCTGGTTGGACAGCCCTTCCGCCATCAGGCCGAGCACCTCCAGCTCGCGCTCGGTGAGCCGGTCGAGCCGCCGGTTCGAGGGGGCGGAGGAGACCAGCGCGGCGATGACGGCCGGGTCCATGGCCGTGCCGCCCTTGGCGACCCGCTCCAGGGCGTCGACGAACTGCTCGCCGTCGAACACGCTCTCCTTGAGGAAGTAGCCGATGCCGCCCGTGCCGTCGGCCAGCAGCTCGCGGGCGTACAGCTGCTCGACGTGCTGGGAGAGGATCAGCACCGGCAGTCCGGGTACCTCCCGGCGTGCGGCGAGGGCCGCCTGCAGGCCCTCGTCCGACTGGGTCGGCGGCATGCGCACGTCGACGACGGCGGCGTCCGGACGGTGGGTCAGCAGGGCGTCGAGGGTTTCGGGGCCGGTGGCGGCCGTGGCCACCACCTGGTGCCCGTAGGCCTCCAGGAGGTGGACCATTCCGTCCCGGAGCAGGTAGAGGTCCTCGGCTACGACGATTCGCATGGCACCATCATCGTCGCACGCGTCGGCCCGCCCTCGGGGCTGGTGATCTGCAGGGTGCCGTCGAACACCGCGAGTCGGCGGCGCAGGCCCGCGAGTCCGCCCTCACCGCGCGGCACGGCTCCGCCGCGGCCGTCGTCCTCGACATCGACGACGATGCCGGTCTCGTTGGGGGCGATGTCGATCCGCACGGCCGTCGCCCGGGCGTGTTTGGTGGCGTTGGCGAGCAGTTCGGCGATCCCGAAGTAGACGGCGGACTCGATCGGCGGTTCCCACCGGAACGGCCGGTCGGCGGTGCCGGACAAAGTGCCACATACGGTGCCGGACAAAGTGCCGGTCGCAGCGCCGACGGCGGCGCCGGCCACGGTGACGGCCACGTCGAGCGGGCTGTTGAGGGCGAGCGCGTGGACGGCGGCGACCAGGCCGCGCTCGGTCAGCACCGGCGGGTTGATCCCCCGGACCAGGTCGCGCAGTTCGGCCAGCGAGCTCGCGGCGCCGGCCCGCGCCGCCCGCATCAGGGCCCTGGCCCGCTCCGGGTTCGTCTCCATCAGCTTCTCGGCGGTGGCGAGGGAGAGCCCGAGCGCGACCAGGCCCGCCTGCGCCCCGTCGTGCAGGTCCCGTTCGATCCGGCGGATCTCGGCAGCCTGGGCGACCGTCGCGTCCGCCCGCTGGGCGGTCAGCTCGTCGACCCGCTCGGCCAGCAGCATCGCGGCGGACGGGCCGAGGAAGCGGACCGCCACCGGCTCGACCAGCCGCCAGGCGTACGGGGCGGAGGCAACGGCCGCGACCGCGGCGAGCGCCCCGACCAGGCGGGCCAGGGGCTCCGGCCGGGCCGACCCGAGGACCGCCGCGGCCACCCCGGCCGGCGGGACGGCCGCGGCCAGGCCGGCGGTGAACGGCGCGATGCCGGTGAAGCGCAGGTCGCGCCAGGTGGCCGGGTCGCCCCACCAGGTACGCCACGCCTGGTCAAGCACGGCGTCCCGGCGGCTGCGCTCGTAGGAGTGCCCGTTCCACCAGTAGCCGGTGGACATCCGGGTGACCGGCCCGGGCTCCCGGTAGCCGGCGGGGACGGCCGTGCCGGTCCACCGCTCGACCAGGAAGCGGACGGCCCGGCAGACCGGAGGGGCGAGGGCGAGCGTGCCGGTGCCCACCAGCACCACCGGCAGCAGCCACGACCACGGGTTCGCCGGCCCCCACCGGATCCCCAGCGCCACGGCGGCGGCCCACACCGCCGGGATCAGCAGGGTGACGACCGCCACCGCGCACGCCCGGCCGAACCCCACACCGACGCGTGCACCCCATGAAGCCAGCTGTCTCATCATCCCCGCTCCTCGACCTCCGTTCGAATGCTCCCACTCTGCACCGACCGGAGCCCCCGGATGTGCTGGTCAGCGCAGGAGTACGCCCAGGCCCACCCCTCCGTACGTCCAGCCCTCGCCTCCGCACGTTCAGTCCCCGCACCGCCACCATCGGCAGGGCCCGTCGCCCGAATGCATGTATCGCTGTCTTGACTGGCGTCACCAACGCGCCATACTGGCCTCACTCCCGCTCGCACGATGAGGTGCCCGCCCATGGAGCTCTCCCCCTCAGCGCACGTGGACACATACTGTCGAGACCACCTCCCGCCCTTCGAGCAGTGGCCCGAACTCCTCTTCGAACTACCGGAGTTGGCCTACCCGGATCGCCTGAACTGCGCCTCCGCCCTGCTCGACGACACCATCGACCGCCTCGGACCCGACCGCCGTTGCCTGCTCACCCCCACCGAGCAGTGGTCCTACGGCGAACTGCGCGACCACGCCGACCGGATCGCCCGCCTGCTGACCGAGGACCTCGGCCTCGCCACCGGCAACCGGGTGCTGCTGCGCGGCCCCAACACCCCCTGGCTGGCCGCCTGTTGGCTCGGCGTACTGAAGGCCGGCGGGGTGGTCGTGACCACCATGCCGCTGCTGCGCGCCACCGAACTGACCGAACTGACCGGCATCGCGAAACCCGTCCTCGCCCTGTGCGACCACCGCTTCCTGGCCGAGCTGCGGCAAGCGCGGACCCCCGGCCTGCGGATCGTCGCCTACGGCGGCAGCGGACCCGAGGACCTCACCGCCCGCTGCGCCGCCAAGCCGCCCGGCTTCGCCGCCGTCCCGACCGCCGCCGACGACGTCGCCCTGATCGCCTTCACCTCCGGCACCACCGGCCGGCCCAAGGCCACCCTGCACTTCCACCGCGACGTGCTCGCCAACGCCGACACCTTCTCCCGCCACCTGCTCCACCCCACCCCCGACGACCTCTTCGCCGGCACCCCGCCGCTGGGCTTCACCTTCGGCCTCGGCGGCCTGCTGGTCTTCCCGCTGCGAGCCGGCGCCGCCGGCCTGCTGCTGGAGCAGGCCACACCCGAACAGTTGGCCGAGCAGGTCCGGCAGCACCGGGTCAGCGTGCTGTTCACCGCGCCGACCGCCTACCGGGCGATCCTGGCCGCCGGGCTGGCCGACCGGCTGGCCGGGGTACGGCGCTGCGTCTCGGCGGGCGAGCCGTTGCCCGCCGCCGTCTGGCGGGCCTTCCACGCGGCCACCGGGCAGCGGCTGATCGACGGCATCGGCGCCACCGAACTGCTGCACGTGTTCATCTCGGCCGCCGACGAGTCCATCCGCCCCGGCTCCACCGGTCGGCCCGTCCCCGGCTACCGCGCCGCGATACTGGACGAACAGGGCCGCCCGGTGCCGGACGGCGAACCCGGGCTGCTCGCCGTCAAGGGCCCGACCGGCTGCCGCTACCTGGACGACGAGCGCCAGCTGAGCTACGTCCGGGACGGCTGGAACCTCACCGGCGACACCTACGTCCGTGACCGCGACGGCTACTTCTGGTACCAGGCGCGCAACGACGACATGATCGTCTCGGCCGGTTACAACATCGCGGGGCCCGAGGTCGAGCAGGCGCTCGCCGCCCACCCCGACGTGGCCGACTGCGCGGTGGTCGGCACGCCCGACGAGCGGCGCGGCAGCGTGGTCACGGCGTACGTGGTGCTGCGCACGGGCGTCCCGGCCGGGCCGGACACGGTGCGTGCCCTCCAGGAGCACGTCAAGCGCACCATCGCGCCGTACAAGTACCCGCGGGTGGTGGAGTTCGTCACCGAGCTGCCGCGCACCGCGACCGGCAAGCTGCACCGCGCCGAACTGCGGCGGCGGGCCTCGATCGCCCCGGCCAGCGTCGCGATCGAGCGCCGGGTCGAGTGGTCCGACACCGACGCGGCCGGGCACTACCACTTCTCCGCCGTGCAGCGCTGGGCCGAGGCAGCGGAGGCGGCGCTGCTGCGCCGGCTCGGGCTGGCGGAGCTGTTCGGGCGGATCCCCCGGGTGCACTTCGAGGCCGACTACCGCGAGCGGCTCTGGTTCGGGGACGTGGTCCGCACCGAGCTGCGGGTGGTCCGGGTCGGCGGCTCCTCGCTGCACTACGCCTTCGAGGTACACGGCCCGCAGGGCCTGGCCGCGAGCGGGAGGATGTCGGTGGTGCACGCCGCGCCGCACAGCAAGGGCGCCGAACCGTGGCCCGACCGGGTGCGCCGGGCGCTGACCGAGGCAGGGCCGCAGCAGCCGGAGGTGGTCGCATGAGCGGCACCGGCCCCAGCCTCGACCCCGGCCCCGGCCCCGACACCAGCACAGGTACCGGCACCCGGGCGCGCCGGATCGCGGTGATCGGCGCCGGCCCCGGCGGGCTCTACTTCGCCGCCCTGGCCAAGCAGCTGGCGCCGGACCGGGAGATCACCGTCTTCGAACGGGACGGCCGGGAGGACGAGTTCGGCTTCGGCGTGGTCTTCTCCGACGAGACCCTGGACGGCATCGCCCAGGCCGACCCGCAGGTCTTCGCCGCGATCAGCGCCGAGTTCGCCCGCTGGAGCGACATCGACATCCGCTACGCGGGCCGGGTCCGCACCAGCGGCGGCCACGGCTTCGCCGCCCTGGACCGCAACCGGCTGCGCGCCATCCTGCAACAGCGCTGCGCCGAGCTGGCGGTGGACGTGCGCTACCGCACGCCCGCCCCGCCCGTCGAGCGGCTCGCCGCCGAGTACGACCTGGTGGTGGCCGCCGACGGCATCCACTCCGGCACCCGGGCGGCCTACCCGGACGCCTTCCGCCCCGAGTCGGACGAGCGGCGCTGCCGCTACATCTGGCTCGCCACCGACAAGGTCTTCGAGGCGTTCACCTTCATCGTCGAGCAGTACGACTTCGGCGTACTGCAGGTGCACGCCTACCCGTACAGCGCGACCCGCTCCACCTTCATCGTCGAGATCGCCGAGGACGCCTGGCGCCGCGCCGGCTTCGAGGCCTTCGCCGCCCGGGAGTTCGCGCGTGGCGAGAGCGACACGGAGAGCGTGCGGCGCTGCGCGGAGCTGCTCGCCGGCCACTTGGACGGCCACCGGCTGATCCCCAACGCCTCCCGCTGGATCCGCTTCACCACGGTGCGGAACGCGAGTTGGCACCACCGCAACGTGGTGCTGCTCGGCGACGCCGCGCACTCCGCGCACTTCTCGATCGGCTCGGGCACCAAGCTGGCGCTGGAGGACGCCCTCGCTCTGGCCGCCGCGCTGAGCGAAAACCCTTCCCCCGAAGAGGCGTTGGCGGCCTATGAGGCCGAGCGTCGCCCCGTGGTGCAGTCCACCCAGCGCGCCGCGCAGGCCAGCCTGGAGTGGTTCGAGACCGTCGGGCGGCGCACCGGACAGGGCATCGACCAGTTCGCCTTCAACCTGCTCACCCGAAGCCGCCGGGTCACCTACGGCAACCTCCGGGCCCGCGACGCCGCCTTCGTCGACGCCGTGGACACCGCCTTCGGCGGCTCGCCCGGGGTGCCGCCGATGTTCCGGCCGCTGAAGCTGGGCGCCTTGGAGCTGCGCAACCGCGTCGTGGTGCCGCCGCTCGCGACCTTCACCTCCCCCGACGCCCTGCCCAGCGTCTTCGACCGGGCCCAGCTGACCGGGCACGCGCTCGGCGGCGCGGGGCTGGTCCTCGCCGGGATGACCGCGGTCAGCCCCGAGGGCCGGACCACCGACCGCTGCCCGGGCCTGTGGACCGACCGCCAGGAGGCCGCCTGGCGCGAACTCGTCCGCGCCGTACGGGCGGTGAGCGACACCCCGCTCGGCATCCAGCTGACCCACGCCGGACGCCGGGGCGCCACCACCGTCCCCGGGCCGGACGGCATCGGGCGCCCGCTCGCCGAAGGTTGGCCGCTGACGGCCGCCTCGCCGATCCCGTGGGACGCCGACAGCCCGGTGCCGCACGAGGCCAACGACATCCAACTGGCGGCCATCACAGCCGACTTCGCGGCCGCCGCCGAGCGCGCAGCGCGGGCCGGGTTCGACGTGCTGGAGCTGCAGTTCGGCCACGGGCACCTCGTCTCCTCCTTCCTCTCCCCGCTCACCAACCACCGCACCGACCGCTACGGCGGCCCGCTCGCCCACCGGCTGCGGCTGCCGCTGGAGGTGCTCACGGCGGTGCGCGCCGCCTGGCCGGCCGGGCAACCGCTGCTGGTGCGGATCTCGGCGAGCGACTGGGCGCCCGGCGGCACCACCGAGGCCGAGGCCGTGGCGATCTGCCGCGCGCTGGCCGAGGTCGGGGCGGACGCGGTGGACGTCTCCACCGGCGAGGTCGTGGCGCATCAGCGGCCGCCGTACGGGCGCGGCTACCAGACGCCCTTCGCCGAGCTGGTCCGCGCCGCCACCGGCCTGCCGACCGTCGCGGTCGGCGCGATCTCCGGGCCTGACGACGCCAACTCCGTCCTGCTGGCCGGGCGGGCCGACCTGGTCGCGGTCGGCCGGGCCCAGCTGTACGACCCGCTCTGGACGCTGCACGCCGCCGCCGAGCAGGGCTACACCGGGCCGGGCGCCCGCTGGCCCGAGCCCTGGCGGGCGGGCAGCCGCACACCGCCCGGCCCTGGCGCCGACCGGGTCGCCCCACGGCTGCGCCTGCTGCGCGAGCCGCCCGCCCCCGTCCACCGCCGGTGGCTGCCGGCCCCGCCCGAGGAGTGACGAGGACCCATGCCCCATCTGCCCCGCTTCACCGCCGCCGCCGTCCAGGCCGCCCCCGTCTACCTGGACCCGGCCGCCACCGTCGACAAGGCCGTCGCGCTGATCCAAGAGGCGGCCGGCCACGGCGCCGAGCTGGTGGTCTTCCCCGAGGTCTTCGTGCCCGGCTACCCGTACTGGAACTGGACGATGAACCCGGTGCAGGGCTCGCCCTGGTACGAGCGCCTGTACCGCGCCGCCGTGGACGTCCCCGGCCCGTACGTCGACACCCTGCGCGCCGCCGCCCGGCAGGCCGGCGTGGTGCTGGTGATCGGCGTCAACGAGCGCGGCCGGCACAGCCTCGGGGCGCTCTACAACACCCTGCTGATCATCGACTCGGACGGCGAACTGCTCAGCGTCCACCGCAAGCTGGTGCCGACCTGGGCCGAGAAGCTGACCTGGACCCAGGGCGACGGCAGCACCCTGAAGGTCCATCCCACCACCGTCGGCCCGCTCGGCGCACTCGCCTGCGGCGAGAACACCAACACCCTCGCCCGCTTCGCCCTGCTGGCCCAGGGCGAACTCGTCCACGCCGCCTGCTACATCGCCCTGCCGGTCGGCCCCGAGGACTACGACATGGCGGAGGCGATCGCGGTGCGCGCCGCCGCGCACTGCTTCGAGGGCAAGCTGTTCACGGTGGTCTCCTGCTCCACCGTCTCGCCCGAGATCGTCGACCTGATCGCCGGCGACGACCAGCAGGTCCGCAAGCAGCTCGCCCGCCCGCGCAGCGCACTGTCCGGGATCTTCGGCCCGGACGGGCGCGCCGTCACCGAGCCGCTGGTGGACGAGGAGGGCATCGTCTACGCCGAGATCGACCTCGGCCGCTGCATCCAACCCAAGCAGATGCACGACATCGTCGGCCACTACAACCGCTTCGATGTCTTCCGGCTGCACGTGAACGACCGCCCGCTGCGGCCCCTGGTGTTCCCCGAGGAGGAGTCATGACCAGCCACGACGACGACCGGAACGACGGCCGCGACGACGGCTACGACGACGACCGGATCGGCCGCGCGAGGGTCACCGACAGCCCGGAACTGCTCGCCTACTACGAGGAGTTGGCCAAGCACGAGGCCGGCGCGCTGTGGACCGTGGCGAACGAGATCGAGCCCTGGTACCCGCAGCCGAAGTCCGTCCCGGTGCTCTGGCGCTACGCGGACCTGCGCCCACTGGTGCGCAAGGCGCTGCCCCTGGTGAAGGGCGACGACGCCGGCCGCCGGGTGGTGATGCTGGTGAACCCCGGCCGCCGCGAACTGAGCGCCGCTGTCGGCCTGTTGTACACCGGCCTGCAGATCATGGGCCCCGGCGAGGCGATGACCGCGCACCGCCACCAGGCCTCCGCGCTGCGCTTCGTCCACGAGGGCACCGGCGCCTGGACCATCGTGGACGGCCAGAAGCTCAAGGTCGGCCCGCGCGACTTCGCGATCACCCCCAACAACACCTGGCACGAGCACGGCAACGAGGCCGACGACGCCCCGGTGATCTGGCAGGACGGCCTGGACATCCCGCTGGTCAACGCCCTCGACGCCAACTTCTACGAGGTCCACCCCGAGCTGTACCAGCGCCCCGGCCCGGTGGTGAACTCCTCACTGCTCAGCCACGGCGGCAACCTGCTGCCGTACGGCGCCGAGAAGTGGACCCGGCCGTACTCGCCGCTGCTCGGCTGGCCCTGGGAGCCCAGCTACCACGCGCTGTGCCAACTCGCCCGCGCCAGCGAGGGATCGCCGTACGACGGCGTCATCATGGAGTACACCAACCCGGTCACCGGCGGCTCGGTGATGCCGACCATGGCCGCCCACCTGCAGCTGCTGCGTCCCGGCCAGGCCACCCGCGCCCACCGGCACACCGGCTCGGTGGTCTACACGGCGGCCAAGGGGCGCGGCGTCTCGGTGATCGCCGGACAGCGCTTCGAATGGCAGCAGGGGGACATCTTCGTCGTTCCGTCCTGGGCCTGGCACGAGCACGCGAACCTCGACCAGGGCGAGGACGCCTGCCTGTTCTCCTTCAACGACTTCCCGGTGACGCACTCGCTCGGCCTGCACCGCGAGGAGGCCTACCCGGACCACGACGGGCACCAGCCCACCACCCCCGCCACCTGACCAGGAGACCCACCACATGCACCTGCTGACCTACTGCGCGGACGGCGACGACACCCCGCGCCTCGGCGCACTGCTCGCCGGGGACAAGGTCGCCGACCTCACCGCCCTCGCCACCGCCGCCGGGGCCGAACTGCCGGGCGACCTCCTCGGGTTGATCCGCGCCGGGGCGCCGGCGCTGGCCACCGCGCGCGAGCTGATCGCCGGGGCGCCGGACACCCGGCCGCTCGCCGAGGTGTCGCTGCGCGCGCCGCTGCGCCCCGGCAAGATCGTCGGCGTGGGCCTCAACTACGTGGAACACGTCGCCGAGTCGCACCGCACCCTGGACACCGACCGCGAACTGCCCGACCGCCCGGTGCTGTTCAGCAAGCCGTCGACCGCCGTCACCGGCCCGGGCCAGCCGATCCGGCACAACGCGAACCTCACCAAGCAGCTCGACTGGGAGTGCGAACTCGCGGTGGTGATCGGCGAACCCGCCTTCCAGGTCGCCGAACGGGACGCCCTGCGGCACGTGTTCGGCTACAGCATCGTCAACGACATCAGCGCCCGCGACCAGCGCCGCTCCGGGCAGTGGTTCTTCTCCAAGGGCCAGGACAGCTACGCGCCCTTCGGCCCGGCCGTGGTGACCGCCGACGAGATCCCCGACCCGCAGCGGCTCGACCTCTCGCTGAAGGTCAACGGCGAACCGCGGCAGGACTCCAACACCCGCCACATGCTGTTCGGCATCGCCCGGCTGATCGCCGACATCTCCTCCGGCGTCACCCTGGAACCGGGCGACGTGATCGCCACCGGCTCCCCCTCGGGCGTCGGCGCCGGCATGGTGCCGCCGCAGTTCCTGCAGCCCGGCGACCTGGTCGAGGCCACCATCGAACGGATCGGCACGCTCGCCAACCCCGTGATCGACGCCCGCTGATAGGAGCGCCCCGCTGATGCCGACGTACCGGATCGGCCAGATCGTCCCGAGCTCCAACGTCACCATGGAGACCGAGGTCCCCGCCCTGCTGCGGGCCCGCGAGGCGGTCGCCCCCGAGCGGTTCACCTTCCACTCCAGCCGGATGCGGATGACCAGGGTCACCCCCGAGCAACTGCGCGCCATGGACGGCGAGTCCGACCGCTGCGCCACCGAGCTCTCGGACGCCCGGGTGGACGTGATCGGCTACGCCTGCCTGGTCGCCGTGATGGCCACCGGCCCCGGCTATCACCGCGAGGCCGAGCAGCGGCTGCACCGGCGCACGGTGGAGAACGGCGCGCCCGCGCCCGTGGTCACCAGCGCCGGGGCCCTCGTCGCCGGGCTGCGGACACTCGGCGCCAAGAAGGTCGCGATGGTCACCCCGTACCTGCGGCCGCTGGCCCGGACGGTGGTCGACTACCTCGCCGAGGAGGGCATCGAGGTGCTCGACCACGCCGCCCTGGAGATCGCCGACAACCTGGACGTGGCCGCCCACGACCCGGCCCGGCTGCCCGCGATCGCCCGCGGTCTCGCGTACGCCGAGGCGGACGCCGTGGTGCTCTCGGCGTGCGTGCAGATGCCCTCGCTGTCCGCCGTCGAGGAGGCCGAGCAGCAGTTGGGCAAGCCGGTGGTCTCGGCCGCGATCTGCACCGCCCACCAGCTGCTCCGCGCGCTCGGCCTGCCCGCCTTCGCACCCGGCGCCGGGCACCTGCTGTCCGGTGCCTACGCAGAGGTCTGAACCTTCCGGACCAACGCTATGATCACCACCGGTCACCGGGCCGCCGCAGATCGCCGGGGAGGAGCGCCCACGCATGTCGGAGAGCACACCCCGGCCGAGTTCCCTGATCCACACCGTCTACGGCGAGTTCGTCCGCCGCCTCGGCGGCTGGATATCCATCGCCGACCTGATCGCGCTGATGGCCGAGCTGGACGTCGACGGCCCTGCGGTCCGCTCGGCGATGTCCCGGCTGAAGAAGGCCGGCACGCTCCTCCAGGAACGCCGCGCGGGCACCGGCTACCGGCTCGCCCCCGCGATGGAGCCGGTGTTCGAGGAAGGCGACCGCCGGATCTTCCACAGCCTGGGGCCCGCCGAACTCGCCGACGGCTGGGTGGTGGCGGTCTTCTCGGTGCCCGAGTCCGAGCGCGCCCACCGCCACCAGCTGCGCTCCCGGCTGAGCTGGCTCGGCTTCGGCAACGCCGCCCCCGGCGTCTGGCTGGCCCCCGCCCGACTGCTGCCGGACGCCCGCCGCCTGCTGGAGCGCCTCGGACTGAGCGCCTACGTCCACCTCTTCCTCTCCGCCGAGTACGCCGGCTTCGCCGATCTCCGGACGGCGGTGGCGAGTTGGTGGGACCTCCCGGCGATCGAGGCGCAGTACGCGGCCTTCACCGACGCGTGGCGCCCGGTGGCCGAGGACCTGCGCCGGCCGGGCGAGCACCAGGGGCCGGGCGGGCAGCCGGGGGAACTGCCACCGCCCCGGATCGACCCGGCCGAGGCGTTCCGCGCCTACGTCCCGATGCTCACCCAGTGGCGCCGACTGCCCTACCTGGACCCGGGGTTGCCCGCGCAGCTGCTGCCCGCCGACTGGAACGCCGTCCCGGCCCGCGCGGTCTTCACCGAGTTGCACGGGCTGCTCGCCGAGCCCGGCCTGCGGTACGTCGAGAAGGTCACCGGTCTGTCCCCCTCCCAGGAGCCGTCATGACCCCCCAGCCCCCCGCCGACCTGCTGATCCGTGCCGCGGCCGTGCACACGCTCGTCCCCGGCGAGCCGCCGCGGCGCGCGATCGCCGTCACCGGCGGACGGATCACCGCCCTCTCCCCCGCACCCGACGGACTGGACGCCCTGATCGGAGCGGCCACCGAGGTCGTGGACGCCCCGGCCTCGACCGTGCTGCCCACGTTCGACGACACCCACACGCACCTGATCCTGGCCGCCCAGAGCGTCCACGGCGTGCCCGTCCACCGCGCCCGCGACCTCCCCGAATTCCTCGACCTGATCCGCGAGCGCGCCGCCCGCACCCCCGCCGGGGAGTGGATCCACACCACGGTCAACTGGCAGGAGGTGCTGCTGACCGAGCAGCGGATGCCCACCACCGAGGAGTTGGACGCCGCCACCGCCGACCATCCGGTGCTGGTGCGCCGCGGCGCGTACAACATGGTGCTCAACTCGGCCGCGCTGCGGCTGGCCGGGATCACCGAGGCCACCGAGGCTCCGCCCGGCGGCGTGATCGAGCGCGACGAGCGGGGGCGGCTCACCGGCCGACTGATCAACCGGGCGGTCGAGCCGGTCGAGCGGGTGCTGCCGCGCCCCACCCTCACCGAGCGGATCGACGGCCTGCGCGCCGCCTCCGCGAACTACGCGGCCACCGGGATCGGCACCGTCCGCGACTGCCTCGTCCCGGTCGAGGACCTCGACGTGCTGGACGCGGCCCGGGCCGAGGGCGCCCTCGCCGTCCGGGTGCGGGCGTTGGTCTCCGGCTTCACCGCCCGGACGCCCGAACAGGTGGACGCCCTGCTGGACCGGATGGACGCCTGGCGCGCGGATGGCCGCGACGACGAGCAACTACAGCTGTGGGGCGTCAAGTTCGGCATCGACGGCGGCTTCGAGGCGGGCGCGCTGGAGGAGCCGTACCAGGGGCAGCCGTGCTACCACGGCCGACTGCTCTGGGAGCCGGCCGAGCTGCTCGCGGCGGTGGACCGGGTGGTCGAGCGCGGTTGGCGGGTCGGCGTGCACGCCTGGGGCGACCGCGGCCTGCGCGTGCTGCTGGACGTCTTCGAGCGGGTGCTCGAGCGCCGCCCGGGCCTGCCGCCCGGCACCCTGGTGGTCGAGCACGGCGGCCTGGCCCGCCCCGACCAGCGCGCCCGGGCGATCGCGCTCGGCATCCCGGTGACCGTCCAGCACCCGCTGCTGCACGACGGCGCGCTCACCCAGCAGCGGGCCTGGGGCGAGGAGCGCACGGCCGCGCTCTTCCCGCTGCGCGAGTGGCTGGACGAGGGCGCGCTGCTCACCGGCGGCTCGGACTTCCCGGTCGGCCCGTACGGTGCGATGGTCTCGGTGTGGGGCATGACGACCCGGGGCACGACGGCCGGGGTGGTCGGCCCGGAGCACGCGATCAGCCGGGCCGAGGCGGTCGCGCTGCACACCGTGAACGCCGCCCGGCTGACCGGGGAGAGCGCCGTACGCGGCAGCCTGCGGCCGGGGGCGTTCGCCGACTTCACGGTGTGGCCGCAGGACCCGCTGGACTGCCCGGCGGACGCGCTGCGCGACCTGCTCCCCGCGCTCACGGTGGTCAACGGCCGCACAGTGCACAATTCCTGACTACTCGTCAGGCAGTGACCAGCTCCCGCAGGTCGATACCGCGGTGCAGCGCACGCAGGTCCTCGTGCAGCGTGGACGGCGGGACGACGAGCACGCCGCAGCGCGCCTGGTCGAGGCAGCGGCGGGTGACCGAGCGCCGCGTCAGCCGGCGCAGCCCGGCCCGCAGACCGCCCTGCTCGCCGGTGCTGACCACCAGCAGGTCGCCCGGGCGGTCGGCCAGCTCGGTGAGCACGGCCCCGGCCTCGCCGCGCACGACCAGCGGTCGCACCGGCACCCCGATCCGGAGGCCGCCGAAGGCCTGCTCCAGCGCGCTCTCCATGCGGGCGTCGGCGAGGTCCTGCCAGGCCCGGAGCAGCGGCGGGCACGGCCGCGCACGGTAGTTGCGCTCGCCGCCCACCGGCGCCCAGGCGAGCACCGGGACCAGGACGGCCTGCCGGGTCCGGGCCTCCTCCGCCGCCCGGTGCAGGGCGGTGAGGCTGTGCAGTGAGCCGCTGACTCCGACGATGACGCGAGCGCCGTCCGACGACATGATCCTTCACTTTCCGATGTCGAGCTTCTTGAATGTCTGCGATTATGCTGCCACATCTGCGCCAAGGCCTGCAAATCGAAGGCATTCAGTGAATATCGCCTTGTATCACTCGACAACACCGAGGTTCTGGCCGTCCGTCGGCCGGACCTCCTGGAGCAGCCCCCAGGTGAAGTCGGCCGTCCACGGACACACCCGCGCGTCGCCGCCCGGAGCCTCGAAGTCCAGCTGGAAGCGGGTCGGCGCGCTTCCCTCGCGCGGCACGGCGGGCGGGAACGCCGCACCCACGTCCTCCACCACGCAGCTCCACGGCACCAGGTCGGCGACCGTGCGCAACGTCGGCACCGGGGCGCCGGCCGCCCGCACCAGCCACTCGTTCAGCACCGGCGAGCCGATCTCCCCCGGCCCGAACAGGACCTCGAACCGCAGCTCCGGCCAGAGCGGCAGCGCCCACTGCCGCGCGGTGCACGCCAGGTCCCCGATCCGGCGCGGCACGCTCGCCTCCGCCGGGCCGAGCACGGCGCTGTGGCGGGCGGCCCCGCGCGGGAACCGGGGCGCCCGGACCATCGCCTGCCAGCGCTTGTTCGCCTCCCGCATCGAGGCCCGGGTGGCACCCAGCCGCCGCACCGCGTCCTCGACCAGGTCAGGCTGGTAGTCGGCCATCCGGCGCAGCAGCACCAACTGGAACTCGGTCACCCCGAAGCCGTTGATCGCCATACCCGCAGGCTAGGGCCTCTCCTCAGGCTCCCGCCGCCGGCCTGACCGGCGAGCCCCGACCGCAGCGGTCGGGGCGGTTGTGCGTCGGCCGGCCACCGTCATCGAGGAGGGCATGGTCCCGTCCTCGATGAGCGCCATCCCGGCCGACACGGCCTACCGTCCGGCGTCGGCCTGACGGCCCGGCCTCACTTCAGGTGACGGGTGAAGAACCGGGCCGCGGCGTCCCCCGCGAACTGCGGGACGCCCGTGTGCCCGCCCATATTGGCGTGCAGGGACTTCTCCTCGGAGCCGAAGGCGTCGAACAGGTCCAGGGCCGCCTGCCGGTCGTTGCTCTCGTCGTCCCACTGCAGCAGGACATGCAGCGGAATGGTGACCCGGCGGGCCTCCGCGAACATGGCGCGGGGCACGAGACTTCCGGCGAAGAGACCGGCGGCCACGATGCGCGGCTCGACGACCGCAAGGCGAACGCCGATGGAGATCACTCCCCCCGAGTACCCGACGGGGCCGCCGATCTCGGGCAGCGACAGGAGGGCGTCCAACGCGGCCTGCCATTCCGGGACCGCCTTCTCGACGAGCGGGAGGACGAGGGCGTCGATGATCTCGTCGCCGACCGGTTCGCCGGCCTCCATGGTCCGGCGCAGGTCGGCGCGGGCCTGCTCGACGGCGGCCCAACGGGGCCGGTCGCCGCTCCCGGGGAGCTCGATGGTGGCCGCGGCGAAGCCGTCCGCCACGGCCTGCCGGGCCCGCCCCGCCAGGCGGGGGTACATCCTGCGCAGTCCGAGCGGGGGATGGCCGAGGAGGATCAGCGGCACCGGTACGGACGCGGACGCGGACGCAGGGGTCCACAGGATGCCGGGGATCTCGCCGAGGGTGAATTCGCGCTCGAGGACGCCGTCGTCGAGGCGCTGTTCGGAAGTGAAGTGCACGGTCGTGCCTTTCGGGAGTGCTCGTGAACGGCGCTCCCGGACGACCTATCGCCCGACCGTGACCCCGGAGGAGAGCACCCATGTCGTTGCTGCGTTCACGGGTACCACCTCCTCGTTCTCTCGCACGGCCTCCGGAAACGTATCAGTGGTCACGTGGTCCGCCAACAGGTTTTCGCCAGGCCCCGGGAAGCGGAGGAGGCGGGCGTCGGTTTCGAGCAGATGTTCGAATGAAGGCGTACGCTGGCCCCATGCACGGCACCCTCCCCCGCCAGCCCTCGCTGTTCGACGACGCGGAACACGACGGCATCCGCCTCGGCCCGCTCGACGGCCTGCGGCGGCAGGTGCTCGGCGACGGCGCCTGGCTGGACGTGCTGCCCGGGTGGCTGCACGGCGCGGACGAGCTGTTCGAACACCTCGCCGAGACCGTGCCCTGGCGGGCCGAGCGCCGCGAGATGTACGAGCGGACGGTCGACATCCCCCGCCTGCTGGCCTCCTACCCGGCGGACGCCGAGCCCCCGCACCCGGTGCTCGGGCAGGCCCGCACCGCGCTGAGCCGGCACTACGCGGACGAGCTGGGCGAGCCGTTCCGCACCCTCGGGCTCTGCTACTACCGGGACGGCCGGGACAGCGTGGCCTGGCACGGCGACCGGATCGGGCGCGGCGCCCGCGAGGACACCATGGTGGCGATCCTGTCCGTCGGCGAGCCCCGCACCCTGGCCCTGCGACCGCGGTACGGCGGCGGGACGGTCGTCCGGCGCCCGCTCGGCCACGGGGACCTGGTGGTGATGGGCGGCTCCTGCCAGCGCACCTGGGAACACGCCATCCCCAAGACCGCCCGCCCGGTGGGCCCGCGGATCAGCATCCAGTTCCGGCCGCACGGCGTCGCCTGAGCCCCCGGCTGCCGAACGCCCCGAGCCTGCGGATCAGCCCCGGGCCTGCCCCGCGCCTGCGGACCAGCCCCGGACCTGCCCCGGTTGCCGCACACCCGCCCGGCGCGGAGGCTGGCGAGTGGGGCCGGCGGCACCAGGAGGCGGCATGCCGAAGGCGGGCAGGTACCGCGAGGGCGTCCCGTGCTGGGTCGTCCTGACGGCGCCGGACTCCTCACACGCGCAGCGTTTCTACGGCGCGCTGTTCGACTGGGAGTTCGTCCCGACCGGCCCCGCCGAGGCGGTCGCCACGCGGTACGGCGCCCAGGTCGCGGCCATCGGACAGCCCGCGGCCCTCGGAGGACAGCCCGCGGACAGCCCGGAGCCCGCCGCCTGGACCACCCACCTAGCCTGCGCCGACCTCCGCCACACCGCGGCGCTGATCCGCGCCGCGGACGGCCGGATCACCCGCGAGCCGTACGAGGTGCCCGAGCAGGGCCGAGCCGCGCTCGCCGTCGACCCGCTCGGCGCCCCCTTCGGCCTCTGGCAGGCGGGCACCATCGACGGCGCCGGCCTGGTGGACGAGCCCGGCGCCCTCGCCTGGAACGAGCACCTCTCCCCCGACCCCGACACCGCGCGCGACTTCTACCGACGCGTCTTCGGCTACACCTACGACCGGCCGAAGGCCGGCCACGCCCTCGCCCGGGCCGCCGGCCTGCCCGCCTGCAGCATCGGCCCGTCCGCCACGGGCGCGAGCTGGCTGGCCCACTTCGGGACCACCGACACCGACCGCGCGACCGACCGGCTGCGCGCCCTGGGCGGCATCGTCCTCACCGGGCCCGAGCCGACACCGTACGGCCGCGCCGCACTGGTCCGGGACGACGCCGGCGCGGTGTTCGTCCTGGTCACCGTCCCGTCCGTCGAGTCCGCGGCGGCCGCCTGACCCGGCCCCGCGCCCGCCGGTCCTTCCCCCCTGCCCGTCAGTCCTTCCCCGCCCATGGGCTTGAAGGCCGAGAGCACCATCCAGAAGATCGGGAAGGCCGTGACGACGGCCAGCGCGATCGCGGCGGTGTTCGCCGCGAGCCGCCACCGGCTCCGGGAGTTCCGAAGGGAGTCCCGGACGCCGTTCCCAATGCCGTTCCCGATGCCGTTCCGAGGGCCGTTCACAGCTCGTTCCCCGTCCGCTGCCCGAGGAGGCCGTCGCCGAGGTGGTCGCGGCCGGCCTGCGCCCGGTGACCGCCTGGACCCTCTCGGACGAGACCCGGCTGCGCGCCCGACCTCGCCCGGATCCGCGCCCATCGACGACCGGGAGAACGAGCCGGAGGTGCGGTGCGTCGCGGCGCCGGTCTTCGACCACACCGGCGAGGTGACGGCAGCGCTCCGTCTCCGGGCTCACCTCGCGGATGACGGCCGCCCGGGTGCGCTCCCTCGGGCCGGTCGTGGCGCAGGTCGGGCTGCGGATCTCGCGCGAGCTGGGCTCCGACCGGCAGCCGTCGTCCTGAACCTCCCGGGACGGACCCCCGGAACAGGACATCCGGGTCATTCCGAGGGCAGCAGCACCCGTTGCTCGACGGGCGAGGAGAGGATCACCGAGGTCGTCGTCCGGCCGAGCACCGCGATCGCCTCGATCAGCTCCTCCAGGTGGGTGGTGTCCCGCGCGGCGACCTTGAACACCCAGCAGTCCTCGCCGATCACGTGGTGCACCTCCAGCACCTCCGGCCGGTGCAGCAGTTCCTGGCTGCGCAGGTACTTCACCGTCATCCGGGCGTGCGGCGAGACCCGGACGAAGGCCCGGATGCCGTACCCCAGCCGCTGGGGCGCGACCTGCGCCGCGTAGCCGGTGATCGTGCCGCTCGCCTCCAGCCGGCGCACCCGCTCGCCGACCGCGGCCGGGCTGAGGTTCACCCGCCGGCCCAGCTCGCTGAGCGTGATCCGGCCCTCGGACTGGAGCAGCTCCAGCAGCCGCAGGTCGACCGCGTCCAGGCCGCCGCCGACACCGCTCCGGGAGCCCGCCGACGAATCGTCGGCCGAACCGCCGGACTGCCGTTGGTCTTTCGGTCGCAGCGCCTGAACTCCCATGATCACCCCTTCATCGAACCGCGCCGCACCATAACACTTGTGGGTATGGAAAACGTGCTCGTCATCGGGGGAAACCGGTACTTCGGACGGCAGTTGGTCACCCGGCTGCGCGACTCCGGAGTCCGGGTCAGCGTGCTCAACCGGGGCTCGACGCCGCCACCGCCCGGCGTCACCCGGCTCGTCGCCGACCGCGCGGACGAGACGGCGCTGACCGCCGCCCTCGCCGGGCGGGACTTCGACGCCGTGATCGACCAGGTCTGCTACACCCCGCGACAGGCCGAACTCGCCGTCCGTGCCTTCGCCGGGCGGACCGGCCGCTATCTGATGACCTCCACGATCGAGGTCTACGACACCGGCGAGCCGCACCCGGCGGGCCGCCCCCTGGCCGAGTCCGCCGTCGACCCGGCCGGGTGGCCGGTTCGGCTCGAACTTCCCTGGACGGCACCGGAGTTCATCGACGCATCGTACGGCGAGGGCAAGCGCCAGGCGGAGGCGGTGTTCACCCGCGACGCGCCGTTCCCGTTCGTCTCCGTCCGGCTCGGGCACGTCCTCGGCGCCGCCGACTTCACCGGGCGGCTGGCCCACTACGCCGAGCGGATCGACGCGGGCCTGCCCGTCCTGGTGCACCCGGAGAACCAGCCCTCCTCCTACACCCACGAAGCCGAAGCAGCCGCCTTCCTGGCGTGGGCGGCGGGCGAGCCGTTCACCGGCCCGGTCAACCTCGCCTCGCACGGCGAACTGACCGCCACCGGCCTCTGCGACCTGCTCGCCGCCGGCCGCCCGTACCGCACGGCCGCGCCCGAACCCGGACAGCAGGCCTCGCCGTTCTCCTTCGATCGCTACTACGGCATGGACAACTCCCGGGCCCAGCAGCTCGGCCACCCCCTCTCACACACCCGCGACTGGCTGCCCGGCCTGATCGCCGCCACCCGCGGACAGGAGCTCCCCGTATGACCGCCGTCACCACCACCCGCCTCCTCGGCACCGTCCGGACCAGCGCCATCGGACTCGGTGCGATGCCGCTCTCCGTCGAGGGCCGCCCCGACGTGGCCCGCGCCATCGCCACCGTGCACGCCGCACTGGACGCAGGCATCACGCTGATCGACACCGCCGACTCCTACCACTGGCACGCCGACGAGTACGGCCACAACGAGGAGCTGATCGCCCGGGCCCTCGCCGCCTACGGCTCGGACGCCGACCGGGTCCTGGTCGCCACCAAGGGCGGCCGCGGCCGCCCCGGCGACGGCTCCTGGACCGTCAACGGCGACCCGGCCCACCTCAAGCGCGCCTGCGAGGGCTCACTGCGCCGCCTCGGCGTCGAGGCGATCGGCCTCTACCAGCAGCACCACCCGGACCGGACCGTCCCGTACGCCGATTCGCTCGGCGCGATCCGGGAGCTCTACGAGGAGGGCAAGATCCGCGCGGCCGGCATATCCAACGTGGACGTGGCGCAGGTCCGCCTCGCCCGGGAGGTCCTCGGCGACGCCCTGGTCTCGGTGCAGAACGAGTACTCCCCCGCCGTCCGCACGCACCAGCCGGTACTCGACCTGTGCGCCGAACTGGGCCTGGCCTTCCTCCCCTGGAGCCCCCTCGGCGGCATCGGCCGATCCGCCGAACTCGGCGGAGCCGGCGAGGAGTTCGCCGCCATCGCGGCCGAACGTGAAGTCAGCCCGCAACGCGTCGCGCTCGCCTGGCTGCTGGCCGCCTCCCCGGTGACCATCCCGATCCCGGGCGCCAGCCGCCCCGAAACCATCCGCGACTCCGCGACCGCAGGGGACCTGGTGCTCAGCGGAGAGGAACTGGCCCGCCTCGCGAACGCGAACGGGGCCCGGCGCCTGTGAAAGGCACCGGACCCCGTCCGACAGTTGAGCGCCAGGCCCGGGTTGCACGGACTCTTCCTACTGAAAGTAGGACGTGCTCTGGTAGCACCACTGACGCCTGACGAGGGATTCGTTTCCCTCGCGACAGGAAGAATATTAGCAGCTCAACACCCATGCGCCGAACCACGGACAATCCCCGACAGCCGCCGACAACCGCCGACAACCGCCGACAACCGCCCCCGAAAACGCGAACGGGGCCCGGCGCCTGTGAAAGGCACCGGACCCCGTCCGACGGTAGAGCGCCAGGCCCGGATCGCACGGACTCTTCCTACTGAAAGTAGGACGTGCTCTGGTAGCACCACTGACGCCTGGCGAGGAATCATCTCCCTCGCGACGAGAAGTACAGTACCAGTTCAGTGATCAGTCACCGAACCGGAGGCGAACCCCGCATGACAAGCACTCCATCCGAGGTCGTTCCGTACGCGGACGGGCGGCTTTTGGACGTCCACCGGCCGACCGCCGGTGCCACCGGGCCGACTCCCGTCGTCCTGCTCTGGCACGGCAGCGGGCCGAACGAGCGGGACGTCCTCCGGCCGCTGGCCCGGGAGGCCGCCGCGCTCGGACTGCTGGTGCTCGTCCCGGACTTCGACACCGAGCAGGCGGACGGCGGCGCCGCCGAGCTGCTCGCCTCCCTCGCCCAGGCCCGCCGCATCGCCACCGACTTCGGCGGGGACCCGGCCCGCTTCGTGCTGGCCGGCTGGTCCCTGGGCGGCCGGGAGGCGATCGCCGTGGCCACCCACCCGGACACCCCCGCCGAGCTCCGGCCCACCGCCGCCGTCGGCATCGCCTCGCGCTACGCCGACCCGGCCGTCACCACCGGCGATGCCCCGCTCGACCAGCTGACCGCGAGCCCCTCCCCCGTCCCGCTGTGGCTGGTGCACGGCACGGCGGACGACATCGTGGACGTCGAGCACACCCGCAAGCTGAGCGCCGCCGTACCGACCGCCGCACTGCTCGAACTCCCCACCGACCACGCGGGCGTGGTGATGACCGCGTACAGCCCCGAGGCCCGGCGCTGCCTCCCCGCGACGGCCGCCGACACCCTGGATGCCGGCCGCCGCACCGCCGCTGTCCTCGCCGAGGCGGCCGGGCTGTCGTAGCGACGGGGCGGCGGCCGGTGCCCGGATCGCGGACTGTGAGCGAACGGTCAGTTCTGCGCGAGCGGCGCCCGCAGTCCGTGCCCGCGCTCCAGTGCCTCCAGGTCGCGCTGCAGCGGCGGGCGCGGGACCGTGAGCACCGGGCAGGTCGCGTGCCGGACGCAGTAGGCGGTGACGGACGGGTGCACCAGCCGGGCGAGCCGGCCGCGTTCGCGCCCTGCGCCGAGGACGAGCAGGTCACCGGGGCGGTCGGCGCACCGCACCAGGGTGTGGCCGGTGTCACCGCGGACGGTCTGGCACTGCAGTCGGACGCCCACGAACCGGCCGGCGAAGGCCTCGTCGAGGGCCTGCCGCAGCCGGGCCACCGCGTCGTCGCGGCCCGCGGTGATCACCGGCGGGCAGGGGGAGCGACGGTAGCCGAGTTCGTCGCCGGGCGGGGTCCAGCAGAGGACCGCGAGCACGTCGACGTCCGTCCGGCGGGCCTCGGCGACGGCATGGTGGAGGGCGGCGAGGCTGCCGAGCGAGCCGCTGACGCCGACAACGATCCGGCCCTCGTCCACCCCAGTGTCCATGCCACTGTCCGCGCTGTCCGCCATGCCCCGCCCCTGCCCCTCCCGGCCCATCCCGCCGTGCCACCGAACCGACGGACCGGCCGGACCCGGTGGGCCGCCGAACCGCGCTCCGTCGCATCCCAGCAAAGCGCTTCGCGACCGCGTGGCCGCCGCCCGTTGACGGAGCTCTGACGCGACGCCCGGCGTTCCGTACGCGTCCCTGATGCAGCCGGAGCCGTGCTCTCAGGCTTCCGGGGACTCCGCTTCCGGGGACTCCGCTTCCCAGAGGTCCGCGAACATCCGGTCCAGGTGTTCCTCGCCGATCGGCGGGACCGGCAGCGGGTGGGTGGCCCGGGCGCGGAAGCCGTCCAGGAGGAGGGCGAGGTAACGGCGCCAGAGGTCGGGGCGCAGCTCGGTGGCTGCGGGCAGGGCGCGGCAGAGCGGGCCGAGCAGGAACAGCAGGTCCATGGTGACCACGTCGCGCCGCATGGCGCCCTGTTCCTGGGCGCGGGTGATGAGGGCGCCGACCGTGGCGGCGTGCTGCCGGCTGATCTCGATCATGCCGGGGATGGTCGGGATGGCCTGGGTGACCAGGTCGTTGATGCCCCGGTCAGCGGCGACGAGTTCGAAGATCCGCTCGAAGTACCGTTCGAGGCCGGTCCAGGCGTCCTCGGCGGCGAGTGCTTCCTCCCCGGCGGTGGCCAGGGCGGCGCCGGCGTCCGCGAACACCTCGCCGATCAGCGCCTCACGGGTCGGGAAGTGCCGGTAGAGGGTGGCGTTGCCGACGCCGGCCTCCTTGGCGATCTGGTCCAGCGGCACGTCCAGGCCCTGGCGGGAGAACAGGTCGCGGGCGGCGGCGAGCAGCAGGTCGCGGTTGCGCTGCGCGTCTCGCCGGAGCCGTCCCGGGGGGTTCGCGCTGCTCGGTGCCATGCGTCCGACCCTAGCAAGCGCGCGGGCGGGTGACGGCGTGCCACTCAACTGCCGTGCCGCACCAGCCCACCATCCCGCGGCGCCCTCGACCGAGCCTGCCGCCCAACCGGGCAACCGGGCAACCGCTCCGGCGGTACGACGGTGGCCCCGGCGGGGACGTGCGCCGGGGCCGTAGTCGTGCCGGGAGGGTCAGCAGGTCTGGTCGACGAGGGAGAACGTGGCGTAGTGGTCGCCGGTGTAGTAGTCCTCCTGGTAGTCCTGGCCGGTCACGATCCGGCGGGCGCCACGGGTCGGGGAGCCCGGGGTGACGACGGTGTACTCGTGGTAGTACCCGTAGGACTCGCTGGGCAGGACGCCCTCTCTGTTCTGGAAGACCACGCCGTCCTGGGAGTAGGGGAACGGCCCGTCGGAGGCGATCAGGTCGAGGGTGTCGGTGGCCTCCGACGGGAGGGTGGAGAGGCACACCGAACCGCTCACGGCGGCGTGCGCCTCGGTGGCGACGGCGACCGGCGCGAGGGTCATCAGGGCAACGGCGGTGATGGCGGCAGCGCGGGACTTCCACGCGCGTAGAGTGCGAGTCATGCCCCCAGTGTGGCGAGACACCGTCAACTCCGGAACCCCTCCATCCAAGTATTAACCGGCGAGTAACTCCCCTTTACCCAAGGCGACTTGACCCGTACTCCGACGTCCGACGGCATCCCCCGGGCACCGTCCACGAACCGCCCGGACGACACAAGGGTCGACAGTCATCGAACTAGCGTCGAGGCCGCCCCGCCCCGCCCCGAGGACTCTCGCCGCCCCCGGACCGCGCCGCATAGAGTGACGGATCACGGCGGACCGGAACGATCTCTGACGGGGTGGGGCCATGGCAGCGAACGAGGACAACGCGCGGACCACGCCTCCGGGGCTGACGAATACGCCGACACAGCAGACCGCACCGCCCCCGCTCACAGCGCTCACCGCACTCACCGCACTCACCGCCCATCAGCTGATCGGCCTGCTGGTCGACCCCGGCAGCTTCCGCAGCTGGGACGAGCCGCCGCTCGGCCCGCCCGCCGACCCCGACTACCGCGCCTCGCTCGACCGGGCCCGCGAGCGCACCGGCCTGGACGAGGCCGTCCTCACCGGCCTCGGCCTGATCGACGGGCGGCCGGTCGCGCTGGTCGCCTCCGAGTTCGGCTTCCTCGGCGGCTCGATCGGCGTCGCGACCGCCGAACGGATCACCCGGGCCGTCGAGCGCGCCACCGCCGAGCGGCTGCCCCTGCTCGCCCTGCCGGTCTCCGGCGGCACCCGGATGCAGGAGGGCTCGGCGGCCTTCCTCTGCATGCTGCGGATCACCGCCGCCGTCCAGGCCCACCGCGCGGCCGGCCTCCCCTACCTCACCTACCTGCGCAACCCCACCATGGGCGGGGTCTTCGCCTCCTGGGGCACGCTCGGCCAGCTGGTGCTCGCCGAGCCGGGCGCCCGGCTCGGCTTCCTCGGCCCGCGCGTGAACGAGGAGCTGCGCGGCGTGGAGCTGCCGCCGGACGTCCAGCGGGCCGAGACACTGGCCGAACAGGGGCTGGTGGACGCCGTCGTTCCGCCGCAGGAGCTGCGCGAGCTGGTCCGCCGCACCCTCGCCGTCCTCGCCACCACGCCGCCGACCCTTCCCATGGACACCCCTCTTACCGGCAACGCGGGTGCCCTTCCGCTGACCGGGAACGCAGGCGACACCCCTCCTACAGGGAACGCGGGCGCCGCCGCGACCCCCGAGCGCCCCGACGCCTGGGACTCCGTCCGCCGCACCCGCCGCCCCGGCCGCCCGGGCACCCGCGAGCTGCTGCGGCACACCACCGAGGAGCTGGTACTGCTGGACGCCCCCGGAGGTCGCAGCGGTGCGCTGGTCCGCGCGCTCGCCGTCCTCGGCGGGCGGCCCGTCCTGGTGGTCGGCCAGCAGCGACAGACCACGGAGCACGAGCGCCCCTTCACGGCTGCCGACCTGCGGTCCGTCCGTCGCACCGCGCGCCTGGCCGAGCAGCTCGGGCTGCCGCTGGTCACCGTGGTGGACACGGCGGGCGCCGAGCTGTCGGCCGAGGCCGAGCGGGACGGCATCGCCGTGGAGATCGCGCACTGCCTGACCACCCTGCTCGCGCTGCGCACCCCCGTCCTCGCGGTGCTGCTCGGCCAGGGCTCGGGCGGCGGCGCGCTCGCGCTGCTCCCGGCCGACCGGGTGCTCGCCGCGAGCCACGCCTGGCTGGCGCCGCTGCCGCCGGAGGGCGCTTCGGCGATCGTCCACCGCGACGGCGGGCACGCCGCCGAGCTGGCCCGGGCGCAGGGCATCGGGGCGCAGCACCTGGCGGAGGTCGGGCTGGTGGACCAGGTGGTCCCGGAGTTGCCGGACGCCGCCGACGAACCGGAGGCCTTCTGCATCCGGCTCGGCCGGGCGGTCGGCGCGGCGCTCGGCGCCCTCGCGGCGCCCCCCGAGGCGGACCGGCTCGCGGCCCGGGCGGTACGGCACCGGCGGCTGGGCGACCTGCGCGGTCAGTAACCGTCGGCCGTCAGCCGGCCGTGCATTTCAGGGTGTGGCGCCGGTCTCAGCAGCCGATTGATCGTCTGTACCCAAAGTGCTTCCCCCGAACCGGCGGGTGACGGCGGCGCAGGCCCGAACGGTGAGTGCGCTCACACGGAATCGATGGCCACGACGGACCGTAGTAGACACTGCCGGACCATCCGCCCCCGCCCTATGCCCCCACGTTCACGCACGTCAGAGCCGGTCCGCGCACCCGGCGCGACCGGCCCTTCGAATCCACGGCCGCCGCTTCCGTACGACCGTCGGTCGTAATGAGGGGGTCTTGGCGGCGGCCGATCCGGTCTGGCAACAATGGCTCTCGTCGCCAGCCACACCGGCTCCTGTCCCGCCGGTGAACGGCTTACTGCCGAGTCACGCCCCGCGACTACATCGGCCCCTGTCCGGCCTGTGGTCCTGGACGGGGTGTGACCCGGCCCAACCTGATTGAGGTTTTGTTCTTCATGCCCGCTTTCAAGCTCCGTATGCGTACTTCGGCCGCGATTCTTGCCGGCGCCGCCGGTCTGACCGCCCTGGGTGCCGGTGTCCTGCCCGCCACCGCTAACGCCGCCACCGCCTCCCCGCAGGCGATCGCCGCGCAGATCGTCCCGGCGAACCAGCTGGCCTCGTTCAGCCAGATCATCTCCCACGAGTCCAGCTGGAACGTGACCGCGACCAACGCGAGCTCGGGTGCGTACGGTCTGGCCCAGGCGCTGCCGGGCTCCAAGATGGCCTCGGCCGGTGCGGACTGGAAGACCAACCCGAAGACCCAGATCAAGTGGGCGCTGGACTACATGAACTCCCGCTACGGCAGCCCGAACGCCGCCTGGGCCTTCTGGCAGAACCACCACTGGTACTAAGCCGGCCCCGTCGGCCCACCGATTCCCTCCCGTCCCCTGACCACTCCCCTCACCCCGGGGGTCGGACAGGGACCACCGGGGTGCCCGAGAGGGCCCGGACCCGCGCGATCCGCGCGGCCCGGGCCCTCTCGGGTTTTTCCGCTTTCCCCACCTGCTCGGGATCCCTCCGGCGTGCCCTACAGCACGCCCGGCAGCCCGCCGTACAGCACGCCCGGCAACCCGCTCTACAGCTCGCCGGTCAGCCCCAGCAGCTCGCGCATCCGCGCGTACTTGGCGGCCAGCCGCTCGGCGGTCGCCCGGTCCAGCGCGGCCAGCCGAGCCGGGTCGGAGTTGTGGGCCAGGTCGGCGCGCTTGACCAGCAGCGCACCGGGCGTGGCCAGGATGCGCGCGGTGTAGTCCTCCAGCGGCTCCTCCGGGCGCCTGGTGAGCGCGTCCACGATCGCCTTGGTTTCCTCGGGCAGCGCTGCCGCCGCCAGCCACTCCCAGCTCAACCGGTCGTCCTCGACGGTGTCGTGCAGCCAGCCCGCCGCGATCTGCGCCTCGCTGCCGCCGCGTGCGGCCGTCCCGCGCGCGACCGCCGCGATGTGCTCGCCGTACGGGTGCCCGTTCTTGTCCACCTGCCCCTGGTGGGCACCGCGCGCGATCGTCTCCACCTCGGACAGGCTCAGGTATTCGTCGTCCATCGGCTCCTCCATCGGCTCATCGTAGGCCCGTGATCGACGTAGCGCGGGTCACTGGTTTACTGCCGCGGGGGGTTCACGGCTTCGAGGGTCCACCGGCCCGGTGTTGACGCCCCCGGCGGGCGATCCCCGCCGCACCCGGCAGACACGTCCGAGCGATCCGAGGAACCCATGCCATCCCTGCATCCGCTGCTCTCCGGCTTCGCCCCGATCTGGGCGCTCACCGGAGTCGGTTACGTCGTCGGCCGCACCAAGCTGCTCGGGCCGCACGCCGAGGCGGTGCTCAACCGGTTCGTCTTCCACGTGGCGATGCCGGCCGCGCTCTTCCTGATGATCGCCCGCACCCCGCTGGGGCGCTTCGCCAACCCGTCGATGCTCGCCTTCGCCGCCGGCACCGCCGTCGCGACCGGCCTCGGGCTGCTCGCCGGGCGCCTGCTGTTCCGCCGCAAGTCCGGCGAACTGGCCATCGGCGCGATGGCCTCGGGGTACGTCAACTCCGCCAACCTGGGCATCCCGGTGACCATGCAGGTCCTCGGCGACGCCTCCTTCGTGGCCCCCGTGGTGCTGTTCCAGATCCTGCTGGTCACTCCGGCCGTCCTCGCCGTGCTCGACGGCGGCGCGGCCGGCCGCCGGGCCCTGCGCACCCTGCCGGTGCGCAACCCGATCCTGCTCGCCACCGCACTCGGCGCCGTCGCCTCGGCGACCGGGGTGCACCTGCCCGCCGAGCTGAATCGTTCCTGCGAACTGCTCGGCGGCGCCGGCGTGCCGACCGCCCTGATCGCCCTCGGCATCTCGCTGCACAACCGCCCCCCGGCGGACGGCCGTTCGCGCCGCACCGAGGTCGGGCTGACGGTCGCCGTCAAGACCCTGGTCCAGCCGCTCGTCGCGCTCGCCGTGGCCGGCCCGCTCCTCCACCTGCCCGCCCACCAACTGCTCACCGTCGTCCTGTTCTCCGCGCTGCCGACCGCCCAGAACGTGTACACCTACGCCCGCGAGTACGGGCAGAACACGGAGCTCGCCCGGGACGTGGTGCTCTGGTCGACGCTGGCGTCGATGGCGACGCTGTCGGTGATCAGCTGGACCCTCGGACCGGCATAGCCCCTCGTCTACCTACCCCGGCGCGCCCTGCCCGGCCGTCATTCCGACGCGTCCTGCCTGGCCGTGGCCACCACCTCGGTCATGGCCTCCAGGAAGCGCCGGGCCGTGGCCAGCTCCCCTGGGTCGAACCGCCCCATCGCCGCGAGCAGATCGCCGATCAACCCGCCGAAGAAGCCCTGACCCAGCTCCATCGCCCGCTCCTCCACCAGCAGCCGCACCCTGCGCCGGTCCTGCGGGTCACGCTCGCGGCGGATCAGCCCGAGCCGCTCCAGCCGGTCCACCAGGCCGGTCGTGCCGGCCGAGTTCAGCTGCAGCGCCGCACCGAGCCGGCCCGGGGTGACCACCTCCCCGGCCCGGGCGGCGTCCAGCAGATGGATCAGCGCCCGCAGATCGGTCGGATGCAGGCCGTTGCGGGACGCGAACTCGGCCCCGAACAGATCGAGTTCGACTGTCAGACCGCGCAGCAGGTGAACCAGCCGCATCGGCTCCTCAACCTCGGGCACCCTGTCGTCCTTCCCTGGGCACACCTGTGCCATTATTTTCTCGTCCAGCGAGATAGTTGTTGAGCAAGTTACTTGCCGAGCGACTTGCTTGGCGATCAAAGTACCAGCCAGGCAAGATACTCGCTGGGCGAGTGGTTCGCACGCCATCCCACCACACCCGCGGAGGCCCGCCATGTCCGCCCGCACCGCCCCCTTCCTCGCTGCCTACGACGCCCTGCTCGCCCGCTGGCCCGTCCCGGTCGAGGCCCTCACCGTCCGCACCGCCCACGGCACCACCCGGATCAACGCCTGCGGCCCCCGCGACGGACGCCCCCTCGTCCTCCTCCACGGCGGCGGCGCCACCTCCACCATGTGGTTCGCCAACGCCGCCGCCTGGGCCGAAGCCGGATACCGCGTCCTCGCCGTCGACCTCATCGGCGACCCCGGGCGCAGCGTCCACGACGGCGCCGCACTCGACGGCATCCCCGGACTGCTCGGCTGGCTGGACGCCGTCCTCGACGAACTGGGAGTCCCCGAGGCCGACTTCTGCGGCCACTCGTACGGCGGCTGGATCGCCCTCGAGTACGCCCTGCACGCCCCCGCCCGGGTCGGCCGGCTCGCCCTGCTCGACCCCACCCAGTGCTTCGCCGGCTACCGCCCCCGCTACCTGCTGCGCGTGGTGCCCCTCTTCCTCCCCGGCCGCACCCCCGCCCGCGCCCACGCCTACCTCGACTGGGAAACCGGCGGCGGCCCCCACCTCGACCCCGCCTGGCGCGACCTCTACGCCCTCGGCTACGCCGACTTCCCCGCCTCCCGAGTCGTCACCGGCCCCCGGCCCACCCCCGCCCGCCTCCGCACCCTCAGCCCGCCCGTCCTCACCCTCTTCGCCGCCCGGAGCCGCACCCACAACCCCACCCAGGTCGCCGAGACCGCCCGCCGCACCCTCCCGACCGCAGAGGTCGCCGTCCTCCCGGACGCCACCCACCACAACCTCCCGATGGCGGCCGCCCCCGAGGTCAACCGGCGCCTCATCGATTTCCTGTCCGCCGCCCGGACCTGAGCGTCAGCGCCCGCAGGGATCTCGAGGGCAGTTCGGGGGGCGCCGAAGGACTGGCGCGAGGGTGCCGTCGGTCACAAGGGTGCTGTCGGGCGAAAGGATGCCGTCAGCGCCTACAGCAGCAGCGAGTTGAACGACGTGCCCGGCCGATCCAACCGGTGCCCCTGGTGTCGACCGGCGGCATCGAGGATCCTGAGGAACGTCTCGCGGTCCTCGGGGCACTCCTGCAACATGAGCGCCGACCGCTCGATGACCAGCAGGTAGTGGTCGGCGGGCACCCATGTCATGTCGCGCAGGCAGTCGGCGAGGGCGTTCCGGTTCCATCCGAAGTAGACCGGGAGCCGAAGGCGGGCACTCAGCTGTTCGAAGAGCCTTTGCTCGTCGCTCATCCCGGCGCCGTCCAACCGGGCCACAAAGCTGGTGCCCGACGGCGGCAGGACACGGACGTCGGGCCCGGGTCCTCCTGCGGGAGCGCGGCCAGGAGCTGCGCCGGCTCGCCGCGCGTGCCGGCGGTGAGCACCCGGTGCAGTTGCTGGTCCATCTCCTCGTGCGTGATGTGCCCCTCGGCGTAAGCCTGCTGGAGACGCGTCACGGCCGACTCGCGTTCGTCTTCGGCGATCGGGCGCGGTGCCCGGGGCGGGTGCTTCGACGGAGGATTCACCGCCCCACTCTTCGGCCGCGTCCGGTGCCACAGAATTCCCTGCATGGAACAATTACTCACCCTTGCCTGGCAGTACCGTGCCGGGCTGGTCCCCAACGAGGAGCTGCCGATCGCGGCGGCGCACCTGCTCGTCGCCGGCCTGGACTCCCCGGCCCTGCGCGAACTCGCGGGGCTGTCGCGGAGTGACAGCAATGCCGAGCTGTTCCCGGTGGTGCTGGGCGAGTTCGGCACCGCTCTCCCTGACCAGGACATCACCGAGTGCTGTGTGCTGCACCATGTGGCGGACCGGCTGGTGGCCGGTGCGATGACGCCGTCGCAGGTGGCGGCCGAGGTCTGGCGGCGCCTCTTCGCGGGCTGGACCGAAGCCGAGCGCGACTTCGTGGACGCCGTCGGCTACGAGTACCACGTCGACCTCATCGCGGCCGAGCGGCCCGAGGCCTTCCGAGTCTGGGAAAAGGCGCTCCGCTCGGCAGCGGAACGGCTCTGCCGCACCCCGTTCCCGACCTGGTAGGCAGACCCGGGACGCAGACCCGGGACGCTGGCCCGGGCGGGGCAGACCCGGGCGGCAGCGAACGGGCCCGGGCGGGGTTGCCGTGGCCGTCGCCTTGGCCGTACGACCGTGCCGCCCGGGACCGTGCCGGGCCGCCGTCAGTAGATCAGGTACCCCGGGCGGTGCCCTTCGTCGTCGATCTCCCCGGTGGCCTGGGCCCGCAGCTTGCGGGACAGTTCCTCCAGGGCGCGGGAGGCCGCGACCTCCTCGCCGATCCTGGCGAGCGGACGGTCGTCGGCGCTCTTCACGGCCTCGCCGTGCGCGCTCAGGCCCGGCGCCCTCGCGCCCGTCAACCTGGCGTCGCACGCCGTGTGCACGCCGTCCTCGTCGAATGTCAGCTCCACGTCCCACTGGTTGTGCATGCCACACCTCCTGGCGCAGGCCCCCGTCGCGCCTGTCCTGACCGGCACGGACGGTGACCCGTGGCGGCCGCTCACACCAGCGTGCGCCTGCCCCGCCCGAGGCGGCAAGCGCGGACGACGGCACCGGGCGCGGCAGCCCGGCACCCCCCTCGCGCCACCTCCCGCAGGCGGGTGCCCGGCCCAGCGCCCGGCGCCCGCTCGGTGCAGTGCCCGGCGCAACGCTCGGCCCCGCGCCCCGCCGGTCGCGTCCGATCGGCCCGGCCGCCGCCCCGGCGGTACGCTGACGGAAGCGGGCCGCGACCGCCGACCCACCCCGGGCCCTTCGGCGCGGCGCGGGCAGCGACAACCTGGTGGTCCCTCCGTGGCGGTCTTCCTCCTCGCCCTCAGTGCGGCCTGCTGTCTGGGTCTGGGCTTCGTCCTCCAGCAGCACGCGGCGCAGCGGGCCCCCCGTGCCGATCTCCTGCACTGGCGGCTGCTGCTGGACCTGATGCGGATGCCCGAGTGGCTGCTCGGCACCGGCTTCATGGTCAGCGGGCTGATCCTCTCGGCGCTCGCGCTCAACCAGGGCGAGGTGTCCCTGGTCGAACCGCTGCTGGCCACCAACCTGCTGTTCGCCATGGCACTCGCCCGGGTGCTGACCCGTCAGACCCTGGGCCGCTCAGGCTGGGCGGGGGTGCTGCTGCTCGGTCTCGGAGTGACGGCCTTCATCGTGGCCGGGAAGCCGACCGGCGGTGGGGCGCCCGCCGGGGAGCTGCGGCACTGGCTGGTGGTCGGCACGGTGGTGGGGCTGGTCGTGCTACTGGTCTCGATGGCTCGGCGGATGCCGCTGTTCGAGGAGGCGACCCTGCTGGCGCTCGCCGCCGGTCTGCTCTACGGCCTCCAGGACGCACTCACCCGAACCACCACCCTGCGCCTCGACCACCAGGGACTGTCGGCCGTGCTGCGCAGCTGGCAGCCGTACGCGGTGGTGGTGGCGGGCGTGGTCGGACTGCTGCTGGTACAGAGCGCCTTCGAGGCCGCGCCACTGCGGATGTCGCTGCCGGCGTTGACCGCCGCCCAGCCGCTGGCCGGGATCGCCTGCGCGGTCGGCTTCCTCGGCGACCGACTGCGGGTTACCCCGGCCGCGCTGGCCTGGCAATCGGCCGGGATGCTGGCCATCGTGATCGGGGTGATCGTGATCGGCCGCCACCCGGCGATGCCCGGCACCGCCCGGGACAACCCGGAGAGCATCGGGGCGGCGCCGGAGGACGAGTCCGTGGACGACACCGGGGACCGGCCCGAGGGCGGAACCGGGAACGGCACCGAGAACGGCACCGGCACCGGCACCGGCAGCAGGCCCGAGGACGGACCCGACGGCGGCCCCGGGAAGTCCGGCTAGAGGCCCCGATGTGCTGGAGCGCGGAGGCGGACGCCGTGGCCGGTGGGGTGGTCGCGGCCGCCGGGGTGGCGTGTCTGGTCCGCGCTCACCGGGCCGGCCGGCCGCAGCGGTTACCGATCGCCGCGCTCCCGCTGGTGCTGGGTCTACACCAGCTGATCGAGGCCTTGGTCTGGCGCGGTACGGACGGTGAACTGCCCGTCGCCGTCGCCGGAGCGGCCCGCACCGCCTGGGCGGTGATCGCCCTGCCGCTGCTGCCCGTGCTGGTCCCGGCGGCCGTGTGGTGCGCGACCACCGGACCGCGCCGGCGCGTGCTCGCCGGGCTCACCCTGCTCGGCGTGGCCGTCGCCGTCCCGCTTGCCGCAGCTGTCGACTCCCACCCGGTGACGGCCACCGCACACGGCCACACGCTCGGCTACGCCATCGGCATCCCGCACCCGGCCCTCCTCCTGACCGGCTACCTCCTGGCCACGGTCGGTTCCTTCCTCGCGAGCGGCGACCACCTGCTCCGCCGCCTCGGCCTGGTCACCGGCGCGGGCGCCCTCGTCTGTGCTCTGCTCTGGCGCCTCGCCTTCATCTCCACCTGGTGCGCCCTCGCGGCTCTGGCCGCGCTCCTGCTGCTCCACTGGGCGGGCCACCCACCTGTCGCCGAGGCCCCCGAACCCATCCGCTGAGCGGTTCCGACGGGTGGACAGCTCCTACGAGTGCGCCGGAGTCGGCTGCCTCGTCGTGTCCGCCGCCGACTGCCCGTCGACGGCCTCGCTGCCCGAGCTGCCAAAGCTCTCGGAGCCGCCCGAGCTCCCAGAACTGCCCGAGCTCCCGGAGCCGCCCACGTGCCCCCGGAGGCGGTCCATCTCGCGCCACTCGGGCCGGAGGCCGGCCAGCGTCGTGGTGGCGAAGTAGAGGGCGCCGGCCGCGAGCAGGCTGGGTATCAGCCCGACGAGGGCGACCGACGCGCCCGCGACGAGGCCGCCGAGGGGAATGCCCGCCCAGGCGAGGGAGTCGCCGAGGGCGTGGACGCGGCCGAGGAGGTGGCGGGGCACCCGCTCGAAGAGCATTGCGCCGAGGATCGGGTTGAGGAAGCCGGAGCCGAAGCCGCCGATCGCGAAGACCGTGAGCACCACCCACATCGGCGCGCCGAGGGCGAGCACCACGAACCGGGGCGCACCGCACAGCAGGAAGCCGACGAAGAAGACCGTCCGGCGAGGCAGGCGCGAGGCGACGGCTGCCGCGATCAGGCTGCCGACGACCGCCGTGGCACCCATGACACCGGCGGTCAGCCCGATGGCGGCCGGGCCGTTGCCGGATTCCCGCGCCCAGACCGGGACGAGGACGGTCACGAAGCCGGCGTCGAGCAGATTGGTGATGCCGACCATCACGATCACGGCGAGCAGCAGCGGCTCGGACCGCAGGAAGGCGAATCCCTCGCGGAACATCCGCCAGTAGCCGCCGCCTTGCTCCCGCTCCGCCGCCGACGCGGCGGCCGCGCCGACCACCGCCGGAGCATCCGAAGCCGCCGGAGCGACCTGCGCCGCCGGGCGCCCCATGCCGCGCGGCAGCGCGAGGGCGATGACCAGCGACCCGAGCGCGAAGGTGGCCGCGTTGACCGCCAGCCCGGCCAGCGGGCCCATCAGTGCGACCAGCCCGCCGCCGACCGCCGGACCGATCGTGGAGGCCAGCCGCTCGGTGACGCCCGACAGCCCGGTGGCGCGTTCCATCGGCACCTGGGCGCGGTCGGCCGCCTCCGGGACCATGACCGACTTGGCCAGGTCCCCCGGGCCGCGCATCCCGCCGATCACCGCGACCATCACCAGCAGCACCCAGAACGGGAGCAGCCCCTGCGCGTGCAGTAGCGGCACCAGCCCGGCCGCGACGGCGCTCACCGCGTCCGTCGTCCAGGACACCACGCGCGGCCCGAGCCGGTCGACCACCGGCCCGGTCAGCGCCTTGACCAGCACGTACGGCGCCATCTCGGCGAAGGCGACCAGGCCCGTCATGGTGGCGCTGCCGGTGGTGGCCAGAACGAACCAGGGCAGGGCGATGGCCGAGACGCGCGTGCCGGTCACGGAGACGACCGTGGCGGTCAGCACCCCGGCCAGCGGCCGGAAGCTGCGCACGGGCGGGTCGACGGCGGTGGTGGTCATGCGCTTGCCCCCTCGGTGGTGGTGCTCGGATCCGGCAGGACGTGGACGATCACGGAGACCTGCTCGGCGCCCTCCGGGGCCGGTCCGTCGGCGTCGATCGGGCGGTACCGCCCGATCACCTCGGACAGCTCGCCGGTCAGCTGCTCGGCCTCGGCGGGCGTGAGCCGCAGGATCAGGTCGCTGAGGTCCGTCACCCGGCGCCACTCGCGCGGCATGGTCTCGAAGGCGTCCAGCGTGCGCTGGCCGGTCAGGGTGTGTGCGGCCAGGACGGACCGCAGGAAGCCGACGGCCGTGTCGGGCTCCTCGTCCGCCATGTCGTCGCCCGTCCAGACGGTGAGCCGGTGGGCCGAACGCCACCAGCGCTCACGGGCGTTGCCGCGCTCCTGGTCCTCCTCGACGAAGCCTGCGGCGGCGAGCTGGCGCAGGTGGTAGCTGGTGGCCCCGGAGTTGAGCCCCAGCTGCGCGGCGAGCCTCGTCGCCGTGGACGGGCCGTGCTTGCGCAGCAGCCCGACCAGTTGCATGCGCACCGGGTGCGCCATCGCCCGCATGCCCTTGGCAGTGATGGCGATGTGCGGGTCGTCGCTGTGCTTCCAGCCGCGGTCTTCGCTCATGGCAGGAGCGTAAGACCGCAAAGAATGCTTTGCAAAGGGTTTTCTGCGAAGAGTTCTTTGCGGTTCCCGGCAGGCCTGGTCACCGGGCCGCGCCGGGCTGCCTCACCGGGGCCGCGCCGGGCTGCCCCGCCGGGCTGCCCCACCCGAGCCCCGCCGGTCGGCGGGTGCACGGCCGGCCGCTCGGCGGGGGCGCGGGCCGGGTTCGCGTCCCGGGGCGGGATTGTCACCCGGGCGGGTGAGGCGCAGGCTGGCAGGAGGGCCCGGAAAGCGGCCCGTCCCGGTCGGCCGCGGAACCGATGACGGCCGCCGGTGAGGCACGAGGGGCAGGACGATGACACGCGGGAGGCTCTGGGGCTACGTCGCGTCGGGGGCCCGGGCGCTCGCGGCGTTCGGCGGCACGGGCGGCACCGGACGCAGGAGCGACACCGGACGCGCGGGCGGCGGCACGGTCGCCGTCAAGGCCGAGGAGGGCCTCGGGCCGTTCCAGTCCGGCACCATGGCCGCGCCCCGGACGCTCACCCACGCGGAGCTGGAGCGGCTGCGGTGGACCGGCCGCCAGGCCGGCTGCGAACCGATGGCCCGGCACGTCCAGGTGGCCGATGTGCTCCGCCGGGTGATGCGCGGCGGCGGCCGCTCGGCGGCCGTCACGGTCCGGGTGGCGCCCGGGCTGCCGGTGGTGGCCGGGGACGCCCGGCGGCTGGAGGCGGCCCTCGCCGGGCTGGTCGACCACGCGATCCGGCGCAGCCCGCTGGGCGGCCGGGTGCTCGTCCGCGCCGAGGTGTCGGGCGGCGGCCGCCGGGGCGACGCATGCGACGTACGGGACGTACACGATGCACTCGACGTGCGCGGCATACGAGACGACCTGAGGAACGGCGCGCGGGGACGTGACCGGGTGGAGATCCGGATCTCGGACCGGGGCGCCTACGAGCTGCCCGAGGCACGCGAGTGGCTGCTCGCGGGCGTACGGCCCGCCGGCCCGGTGGGGCCCGCCCTGCACAGCCTGGTGCTCGCGGCGGGCGGCCGGCTCGCGGTCGAGTCCACCCCCGGCGGCGGACTGACCGTGGTCCTGCTGATGACCGTCGCGTACGACTGACGCGCACCCGGACGAACCCCGAACAGACCCCGGACCAACCCCGATCCCCCGAACGCGCCCCGGACGCACCCCCCCAAGCCGATCCGGCGAACCCGCCCCGCCGAACCTAGACTTGCCCCATGCCCCGGCTCAACGACCAGGTCAGGGAGCTGCTCCAGGAGTACGCCGACCTGATCAACATCACCGGCGGGGACGCCTTCCGGGCCCGCGCCTACGAGAAGGCCGCCCGCGCGGTGGGCGGCCACCCCGAGGACCTCGCGGGCCTGGACGTCAAGGGTCTGCAGCAGATCCCCGGCGTCGGCAAGTCCACCGCCGAGAAGATCGCCGAGTACCTCGCCTCCGGCAGGATCCCCGCCCTGGAGACGCTGCGCGCCAAGATCCCGGCCGGCGTGCGGGAGATGATGGCCGTCCCCAGCGTCGGCCCGAAGCGCGCCCTGGCCCTGTTCCGCGACCTCGGCATCGCCTCGGTGGACGAACTCGCCGAGGCGGTCCGCGCCGACAAGCTGTCCGACCTGGCCGGCTTCGGCGAGCGCAGCGGCGAGAAGATCCTGCACGGCATCGAGCTGATGCGGCAGTCCGGCGGCCGGTCCCTGTTGGACACCGCCACCGAGCTGGCCGAGCAGTTGGTCGCCGCGCTCTCCGCCGTCCCCGGCTGCACGCGCTGCGCGTACGCGGGCTCGCTGCGCCGGATGCGCGAGACGGTGGGCGACATCGACGTGCTGGCGACCGCCGAGGACTCCGCCCCGCTGATGGCCGCGCTCACCGAACTCCCGTACGTGGCCGAGGTGATCGGGAGCGGGACGACCAAGACCTCGGTGCGCACCACCCAGGGCGTCCAGGTGGACCTGCGGGTCGTCCCGGAGGAGGACTGGGGCGCGGCGCTGGTCTACTTCACCGGCTCGAAGGCGCACAACATCAAGCTGCGCACGATGGCCGTGCGGGCCGGGCTGAAGCTCTCCGAGTACGGGCTGTTCGAGGTGGACGGCGGCGCCAAGGTGGTCTCGGAGACCGAGGAGGAGGTGTACGCCGCGCTCGGCCTGCCGTGGATCGCGCCCCAGCTGCGCGAGGACCGGGGCGAGATCGAGGCCGCCCTGAACGGTGAACTCCCGGACCTGGTCCAGGAGTCCGACCTGCGTGGCGACCTGCACACGCACACCGACCTGACCGACGGGCTGGCCACCCTGGAGGAGATGATCGACACCGCCGCCGCGCGCGGCTACTCCTACTTCGCCGTCACCGACCACGCGCCGAACCTGGTCATGCAGCGGATGACCGACGAGAAGATCCTCGCCCAGCGCGAGCAGTTGCGCCGACTCGCCGACCGGCACAAGAAGATGCGGCTGCTCCACGGCACCGAACTGAACATCGACCCGGACGGCGGCGTGGACTGGCCACCCGAGTTCCTGGCCGGCTTCGACGTCTGCGTGGCCTCCGTGCACTCGCACTTCGCCCTCGACCGCGCCGCCCAGACCCGCCGCCTGGTCCGCGCCTGCGAGAACCCGTACGTGCACGTCATCGGCCACCTCAGCACCCGACGGATCGGCAGTCGCGGCCCGATCGACGTCGACCTGGACGCAGTGTTCGAGGCCGCCGCTCGCACCGGCACCGCGATCGAGATCAACAGCTCCCCGCAGCGGCTCGACCTGCGCGACGAGGACATCCTGCGGGCCAGGCGGCACGGCGTCCGGTTCAGCATCGACAGCGACGCCCACGCCACCCCGCACCTCGCCTACCCGCGTTACGGCGTCGGCACGGCGCAGCGCGGCTGGCTCACCGCCGAGGACGTCGTCAACACCTGGACGTGGCAACGGCTGAAGCGCTTCCTCCACAAGGACGCCCTGCGCTGACCCCGCCGTCACCCGACCGGGCGGCCCCGGCGCGCCGAGGCCGGGGCCGCCGGTCAGCACGGCAGGGCGTCAGCAACATCAGGGCGTCATTGACATCAGGGCGTCAGCAACGTCAGAACGTCAGCACGTCCCCGCCAGTCACCCCTCGCCGCAGGAGGCCCCCGGCGAGGCCAGCACCCGGGCAGCGCTGCGGTGCCCGAGCCCGGCCGCCAGCCGCAGGTCCCCGGTGTCCAGGAATCCGACCAGGAACCCCGCCGCGAAGGCGTCCCCGGCCCCGGTGAGGTCGCGCACCTCCGCCACCGGGGGTACCGGCACCGTGAACAGCCCCTCGCCGGGCACGTCGACGGTGGTGGCCTCGGCGCCCGACTTGGTGACCACCGTGGTGGCCGCCAGTCGGGCGCGCTCCGGCCCGGGCAGGCCGTCGACCAGCAGGCCGAGGAAGGCGGACTCGGAGCGGTTGGCGAACACGAAGGTGGGTGCCAACTCCGCCAGCAGGTCGAGGAATCGCTCCCGCCCGAACTGCTCCAGCATGCCGGTCGAGGAGGCGTCGACCGAGGTGGTGCCGCCCGTCTGCCGGACCCGGGCGAGGGCGTCCACCGCGGTGCTGCCGACCGGCTCGCCGTCGAAGGAGTAGGCCGGCACGTGCAGGTGGGTCAGGCCGGCCAGCCAGTCGTCCGGGACGCGTTCCAGCAGCGTGGCGGCGCCCCGGTCGGGCAGCATGGTCCGCTCGCCGTCCGGGTCGATCAGCACCACGATGCTCCCGGTCCGGCCGTGCCGGGAGACCCGGACGTCGACGCCGTGGCCGTTCAGTTCGGCGACCACGCCGTCCCCGACCGGGTCCGCACCGACGCAGCCGAGGAAGCGGGCCGGGTACTGCCCGGCGGCGAAGCGGGCGACGTTGGCCGCGCTGCCGCCGCGCCGCCGGAAGACCCGGGCCCCGGAGTCGGTGCCGTGCCGCAGCGGGCCGTCGACCCAGACCACGATGTCCTCGACGAGGTCGCCGAGCACCCCCAGCACGGCTCAGGCCCCGGTCTCGGCGGCCGAAGCGGCCGAAGCGGCCGAAGCGGCCGAAGCGGCCGAAGCGCCTGACGCAGCCAGGGCAGTGGCGATCTCGCCGCCGAGCCGGACGTTACTCCGGTAGACCTCGACGTTGACCTCCAGGCTGCGGCCGTCGGTGTCGCGCTGGATGTGGTCGAGCAGGAAGGGGGTGGAGGCGTTGCCGGTGATGCCCTGGCGCTCCGCCTCGGCCCAGGCGCGGGCCAGGATGCCGTCCAGTTCCTCGGGCGGCAGTTGCTTGGCCGGGTCGACCGGGTTGGCGATCAGGACGGCCTGCGGCAGGGCGAGCCGGTCGCGGGCGTCGATGACCTTCGCGGCCTGCTCGGGCGATTCGACGCTGAAGTTGATCTCGTGTCCGGAGTCGGTGATGTAGAAGCCGGGGTACTTTCGGGTGCGGTAGCCGATGACCGGGATGTTGAAGGTCTCGAAGCGCTCCAGGGTGGCCCGGATGTCGAGGATGGACTTCACCCCGGCGCTGATCACGGTGACCGGGGTGGCGGCCAGGGTGGTCATGTCGGCCGACTCGTCGAAGCTCTCGGAGGCACCGAAGTGGACGCCGCCGAGGCCGCCGGTGGAGAAGACCCGGATGCCCGCACGGTGGGCCAGGAAGGCGGTGGCGGCGACGGTGGTGCCGCCGTGCCGGCCGAGCGCGGCGACCACCGGGAGGTCGCGCAGGCTGACCTTGTCGAGCCCGTCGGTGGCGGAGAGCTCGGTGATCTGTTCGGTGCTCAGACCGACCGTCGGCACCCCGGCGTGCACGCCGATGGTGGCGGGGACGACGCCCGCCTCCCGCAGCTGCTTCTCCGCCTCCAGCGCGACGGCCAGGTTGCGGGGGCGCGGCAGGCCGTGGGTGAAGATGGTCGATTCCAGGGCGACCACGGGCCGGCCGTCGGCGAGGGCCTGCGCGACCTCCTCGGCAACGCGGATGGCGGGGGTCGCGGGGGTGGCGGGGGTGCTGGGCGGAAGTCCGGTCATGATGCGAACTCTCTGTTGAGATGCCACTGCGGTGGGGCAACGTGATGGCCAGCGTATGGACGGCTCGCATCGGAATCCAGAATGAGTCCTGGGGCTTCCGATAGGCCGTCAGCTATTAGTTCGTCCACCCCTTCGCCTACCCTGACGACCATGGGTTTCACCTTGCGTCAGCTGGAGGTCTTCCTGACCGTCGCCGAGACGCTGCACTTCGGAAGGGCCGCCGAACGGCTGCACATCTCGCAGCCGACGGTCAGCCAGGAGGTCGCCCGGCTGGAGCGGACGGTCGGCGTCGAGCTGTTCGACCGCAGCCGCCGCTCCGTCGCGCTCACCGAGGCCGGCGCGGTGATGGCCACCGAGAGCGCGCGGCTGCTCGGCCAGGCCGAGGCGATGCTGACCCGGGTCCGGCTGCACGAGGAGTCCCGGCTGGGCACCGCCCGGATCGTCGCCTCGCCGAGCGTGGTGAACCGGCTGCTGCCCGCCGTCGTCAGCCGGGCCGAGCAGGAACTGCCCGCGCTCGACACCGCCGAACTCGCCGTGGACACCGGCCAGGTCTCCGCCATCCTGGCCGCCGAACTCGCCGACATCGGGCTCGGCCGCTTCCTGGACGAGGTGGCCGGCTACCGACTGGAGCGGATCGCCGACGAGCCGGTGCTGGTCGCGCTCGGCCGGGACCACCCGCTGGCCGGCCGGACCGGCCTGGGCCTGGCCGAACTGCGCGACCTGCCCCTGCTGTTGTGGCCGCGCGAACAGCACCCCCGCTACTACGACCACGTGCTCGGCCTCTGCGGGGACCACGGCGTGGACCCGCCGGTGCTGGTCAGCCCGCCCCGGATCGTCGGGTCCCGGCTCTACCTGCTCGCCCGCAACCGCGCCTTCTCTCTGGTGCCCGGCTCGATGACCGGCCACCTCACCGAGGACGTGGCCACCGTACGGCTGGAGGGGCGGGCCACCCTGCCGCTGGAGATGCAGTGGCGGCTGGACGACCGGCGACCCCGGCTGGCCACCCTGCGGGACCTCATCCGGCAGGAGGCGGCGGCGCTCGAGGAGCAGTAGCCGCGCCCCGACCCGGCACCGCCGACCACGGCCCCCACCCCGTACCCCTGACCACCACCCCCCGACCACCACCCTTGACGCTGGCATGCCACCGCCGGAAGGATGCCGGATCATCCCTCCGGCCCGCGGCAGCGCCACGGGCCGCCCGACCCCGGGGATCCGCCTTGGCCCTGCGCCCGCTGCTCCGCCGCGCCGCCGGTTTACTCGGTGCCGCCGCGCTCACCCTCGCCGGCACCCTCACCGCCGCCGGCCCCGCCCGCGCCGACTTCGGCACCGACTACCACGACCCGGTCACCGCCACCAAGCCCCTCACCCGGCCCGACACCCGCTCCTGCACCGTCGAGGCGATGCACCAGCGCGAGTTCCGCAACGGGTACGGCAACCCGCCCGACACCCCGTTCACCGCCACCCTCACCCCGCCCGCCGACTGCGCGGGCCCGTGGTCGGCGGTGGTGCTGGACCTCCACGGGCAGGTCGCCGGGCGGCAGTTCGACCGGATGTTCAGCGTCCGGGTCGGCGGCGTCCAGGTGCTGCTCTCCTCCACCCCGGAGCCGTCCAAGGACGGCATCGAGTGGAACGTCGAGCACGACGTCACCCGCTACGCCCCACTGTTCGCGTCCGGCCCGCAGGACTTCTCCTTCGACCTCGCCAACGTCACCGACGCCACCTACACCGGCGTCTTCACGATCAGCGCGACCCTGACCTTCTACACCGCGAACGACCGCTGGCCGGCCGCCCGCGGCGCCGACCGGCTGCTCACCACCGGACCGTTCGCGCTCACCCAGGCCGCCCCCGCCGCCGGGCGCGAACTCACCTTCCCGCAGAACCTCGAACGCCTCACCGCCGAGGTCTACACCCGGGGCGGCGGCGCCTGCGAGGAGTTCGCCTACGCCTCCGCGCCGGACGCCTTCGTCGCCGCCAACCCGGGCCTCGGCCTCTGCGGCAAGGGCCCGTTCCGCGAGCTGCGCCTCACCGTGGACGGCCGGGTGGCCGGCGCGGTCTGGCCGTACCCGGTGATCTACACCGGCGGCTGGGACCCGCTGCTCTGGCGGCCCGTCCCCGGTATCTTCGCCTTCGACCTGCCCGCCTACAAGCTCGACCTCACCCCGTACGTCGGCCTGCTGCTCGACGGCCGCCCGCACACCGTCGGCGTCACGGTCAACGCGGCCGAGGCGCAGAGCAACGACACCTGGACCGGCCAGGTCAACCTCTTCGCCGAGGTCGACCACGGCGCCGCCCGCACCACCGGGCAGCTCACCGACCACCGGGTCGCCCCCGAGGCCGCCGTGAGCACCGCGCTCGCCGACCACGGCGGCGGCAGCGGCGACTGGACCGTCACCGCCGCCCGGCACGACCTCGCCCGGGGCTGGGTGCAGACCTCGCACGGCCGGATCACCACCGAGGTCCGCGACGACCTCTCCTTCCGCTCCGGCCAGCAACTGCGCGACAGCGGCAACGACGTGACGCTGCACAACGGCGCCGACCTCACCCGCACCACCTCGACCTGGGGCGGCGGACCGCACCGCACCACCACCGTCCACGAGGGCGAACCGCTGGACGTCACCTACAAGGTGAGCCACGACGCGGCCGGCAACACCGACCAGACCACCGCCATGGACCTCGGCTACCACCGCGAGGCCGGCACGGCGACCGGCGGCCACGTCACCGAGTGCTCCACCGTCGACCACACCCTGCGCCCGACCGCCCAACGCCACGACGGCGACCGCACCGTCCGCACCGGCAGCAGCACGGAGGACTACCGCAGTACCGGGCCCGAGGGGCCGTACCACCGGACGATGAGCTTCGTGGACGGGTGGCCGCGGCCCTGAACCGGCCCCCGGTGATCGATTCTCCGCATTGATCGATTTGCGAAAATTGCCCGAATTCATGCTGTTCACCCCTGGTGCACCCGGCGTACGAGGCGCATGATGGGAAATGGACCTGCGAGGTAGCTGAAGGAAGTTCGACCGCAGGAGGCAGTGGCGACAGATCGAGACGGATCAGGGTCTGCCGCTGGTTTTCTACCTCGGTCGACGATCGAACTACTGGCCGGAGGACGTCAAGTCCGGAGGCCGCCCCCACCTCGCAGGTTCCCCGCGTCCACGGAGCATCCCCTCGGCTCCGTGGACGCGCCGTCCATGTGCACGGCCGAGCATGTCCATCCGGGCCACTGGTTCGTACCGCCCGTACGGCACGGCCCGTTCGGCACGGCCCGTTCGGCACCGCTGGATCAGTACCGCTGGATCAGTACCGCCGGTTCGGTATGCCTAGTTCGGTACGGCGTAGCCCATCTCCCAGGCGTGCACGGCGATCCCGACCCGGTTCGCCACCCCGAGCTTGCGCTGGATGCTGGCGACGTGGGTCTTCACCGTGCCCGGCGAGATGAACAGCTCCGCGGCGATGTCCGCGTTCGTCCGGCCCGCCGCGACCTGCCCGGCGATCTCCACCTCCCGCTCGGTCAACGGCGCCGCGGCCGCGGGCCCCCGGCGCTCCGGCCGGCGCGGCGCCGTCACGTGCCGCAGCAGCCGGACCGTTACCGACGGGCTGATCAGACTCTCCCCGTCCGCCGCCGCCCGCACCGCCTCGGCCAGCAGCGCCGGGCCGGAACGCTTCAGCAGGAACCCCGAAGCCCCGTACTGCAGCGCCGGGTACACGTACTCGTCCAAGTCGAAGGTGGTCAGCACCACCACCCGCACCGGCTCGGCCACCCCCGGCCCGGCCAACCGCCGGGTCAGCTCCAGCCCGTCCATCCGCGGCATCCGGATGTCCACCAGTGCGACGTCCGGCCGCAGTTCGGCCGCCAGCCGCAGCGCGGCCAGCCCGTCCGCGGCCTCCCCCACCACCTCGATGTCCGGCTGGGCCTCCAGGATCCGCCGCACGCCGCGCCGCACGGCCTCCTGGTCGTCCGCGATCAGGGTGCGGATCACCCGCGGGCACTCGCCGTTCGCACTCGTCACGCCCAGCAGTCTGCCACGCGATCCGTCACACGCAGGCCGCCGGGAAGCTCCCCCGGCTGGCCCTGTACGGCTCGCCGGAAAATTCACGCGGCGACCCCGGCGCGGTTCACCTCCGTACGGTGAGCTGACCGCCATGAACGCTTCCAGTGGACGTCTCCCCGTCAGCCGGCGCGGCCTCCTGGCCGGCGCCTCCGGCCTCGGCCTCGGCGGCGCCGTGTCCCTCTCCGGCCTCGCGGCCACTCCCGCCGCCGCTGCCCCCGCCGCCCCCGCGGCCTCGCCGCTGCTGTGGCAGCGGCCCGGGCGCTCCGGCGCCCCGCGGGTGGCCGGTCTGCACCTCCAGTTCGGCTCGGACGCCTCGCGCGAGGTGGTGGTGTCGTGGCACACCACCAGGTCCGTCGCCAACCCGCGGGTGATGTACGGGACTTCGAACGGCGGCTTCGGCCGGACCACGCAGGCCGCGACCCGCACCTACCGGGACGCCGCCTCCGGCACCGAGGTCCAGGTGCACCACGCCCGGCTGACCGGCCTGCACCCCGACACGGACTACGTCTACGCGGCCGTCCACGACGGCACCACCCCCGAGCTCGGCACCGTCCGCACCGCCCCGCGCGGCCGGTCCGCCTTCACCTTCACCAGCTTCGGTGACCAGGGCACCCCCACCCTCGGAAAGAAGACCGCCAACGGCTACGTCAACGACAACCTCGGCAGCCCCGCCGCCGGCGACACCACCGCCGGGGTCGAGCGGATCGCCCCGCTGTTCCACCTGCTCAACGGCGACCTCTGCTACGCGAACATCTCCACCGACCGGGTCCGCACCTGGTCCGACTGGTTCGAGAACAACACCCGCTCCGCCCGCCACCGCCCCTGGATGCCCGCGGCCGGCAACCACGAGAACGAGAAGGGCAACGGCCCGATCGGCTACGGCGCCTACCAGGCCTACTTCGACCTGCCGGACTCCGGCTCGGACGACGAACTGCACGGCCTCTGGTACTCGTTCACCGCCGGCTCGGTACGCGTCATCAGCCTCAACAACGACGACGTGGCCCTGCAGGACGGCGGCAACTCCTACGTCCACGGCTACTCCGGCGGCGCCCAGCAGCGCTGGCTGGAGCGGGAGTTGGCCGCGGCGAACGCGGACCCGGAGATCGACTGGATCGTGGTCTGCATGCACCAGGTGGTGATCTCCACCGCCGACAAGTTCAACGGCGCCGACCTCGGCGTACGCGAGGCCTGGCTGCCGCTGTTCGACAGGTACGGCGTGGACCTGGTGGTCTGCGGCCACGAGCACCACTACGAGCGCTCCCACCCGATCCGCGGCCAGCAACCGACCGACACCCGCACCCCGATCCCGGTCGCCACCGGCACCCAGACCATCGACACCACCAAGGGCACCGTCCACATGGTGATCGGCGGCGGCGGCACCTCGGCCCCGTCCAACCAGCTGTTCTTCAACCCCCCGAAGGCCCGCGTCATCACCGGCATCGGCGCCGCCGACCCGGCCACCGGCAAGCGCCCGCCGGTGTACGTGATCGAGGACGCCCCCTGGTCGGCCTTCCGCGACGCCGACAACCCGTACGGCTTCGCGTCCTTCGACGTCAACCCGGGTGAGCGCGGTGGGCGGACCACCATCGACGTCACCTACTACTCCGTCAGCGGCCCGTACGGCGACCTGGTCCCCGTCGACCGCTTCACCCTGACCCGCCCGCGCGGCGCCCGCGGCGGCGGCCGGGGCCGCTGACCGCCCGGAATGCCCGACCCGCTCCGCACGCGTGGCACGCGCCACACTCGCCACACGCACGGCACGCGCCACACGCACGGCACGCACGGAAGCGGCGAACGCCGGCCGAGCCCCCTCGGCCGGTGCCGTGCGTCGCGCGCTACCGCCCCGGCAGCGTGCAGCTGACCCGCCAACCCGCGGGCTCGACCGGGCCCGCGGTCAACGCGCCACCGTGGGCGGCGGTGCGGGCGGTGAGGCCGGCCAGTCCGGTGCCGCCGGAGCCCGGGCGGCGGCGCAGCAGCGGCTTGCGGGCGGGGCCCGCGTTGTCGGTGACCGTCACCTCGACGGCGCCGTCCCGACCGGGGGCCACCCGTACGGCGACCTCGGTGGCCTGCGGGGCGTGGCGGCGGATGTTGGTGAGGGCCTCCAGCACGACGGCGTAGGCGGTCGCCTGGGTCTCGGCGGGGAGCACGTCGACGGCGTCGGGCGCCACGTCGACGGTGGCACCCGGCCCGCCCGTCGTACCGAAGCGGGCGACCAGCTCCGGGAGATCGGCCAGGCCCAGGCGGCGCGTGGTCGCGGCCGCCCCGGCGGACCGCTCGCCCTGCCCGTCCGGGCCATCGCGCAGGGCCCCGACCATCTCGTCCATCGAATCCAGCGCCCGCAGCCCGGCCTCCTCCAGGCGGCGCAGCAGCACGGCGGTCTCCTCCGCTTCCTGGCCCGGGAGTTGACCGGCCTGGGCTTCCAGCACAATGCCGGTGATCTCGTGGGCGACGAAGTCGTGCAGCCCCCGGGCCACTTCGAGCCGCTGCTCGCGCCGGGCCCACACGACGGCCCGCTCCCGGCGGGCGTCCAGGACACGCAGGTAGAGGGCCGCCCCCGCGACACCGAGCACCGGCAGCAGGGAGAGCAGCACGCTGATCACCGGGCCAGCCGCGCCGCCCTGGGGCATGCGGAGGGCGAACCGCAACGGCAGCAGGACGGCCGCCGACCCGACCAGCCCGCCGACCGGCCCGGCCCACCGGTCGGGCAGCCGACGCACGGTCCGGAACAGCACCCCGAGCAGGGCGAGCCACTCGAAGGGCAGCCAGAACGCGGGCAGCCGGTACGGCCCCGGGTAGAGCACGTCGAGCAGCAGCGAGGCGCCGGCCACCGCCCCGGCGGCCGCGCCGAGCGTGATCCGTCCGGCAGGCCACGGCAGGAGCGCCACCACCGCCGCGAGCGCGGCCGTCAGGGCGAGCAGCAGGGCCGCGCCGTGGTCGCCCGGGTGGGCGAGCGCGACGGGCGCCGACAGGACCAGCGCGGCGAGGACGGCGAGCGGCCGCCGGACCCGGACGGAACGCGGCCGGGCGGGGCGGGTCGGGGATTCGGTGCGCACCCGGCCGAGCCTACGGGCAGCTCTCCCGGGGGAGGCGGGGCTCCTCCCCGGGAGGGAGCCGGTGGCCGCCGACTCCCCTCCGCAGCGGGAGGTTTGCCCGAACCGGCGGCGGCAGACTCGTTGTCGTCGAAGCAACCACCCCGAAGAAGGACGAACCGTCATGAACCGTCGTCTCGCCACCGCCGCAGCCTCGCTCCTCCTGCTGGCCGCGACGGTCGTCGCCGCCGTACCGGCATCTGCGGTGCCGATCTCCGCAGTACCGGGCTCCGAAGCATCGGTCTCCGCAGTGTCGACCGCCGCCGGGCAGCCGACCGCAGCCGCGGGCGGCCCCGGGGCGGTGAGCGTGCGCGGGACCGGTGACACCGTCCTCACCTCCGCGTTCGGTGGCTTCGCCGGCGACCCGGTCCGGATCTCGGTCGACGCCCGCGCCGCCACCAGCACCGACCCGGGCGGCACCAGCGGCCACTTCCACGTCCGCCACGTGCACAACGACGGCCGGCTGGTCGCCGACTTCGAGGGCGACATCACCTGCCTGGGTGTCGGCGGCCGGGAGGCGATCGCCACCGGCGTGATCACCAAGGGCGAGGCACCGTGGTTCCCGGGCCTGGAGGTGGTCGGCCAGAAGGTCTCGCTGTCGGTGGAGGACAACGGCCGGCACGGTGACCGGCTCGGCTGGGTCTGGGGCGCGCTGGGCCTGCCGGTGGCGGACTGCCAGGGCACGGTACCGTTCATCCGCACGACCGGTGGCGACTTCACCGTGCGCGGCTGACACCCGCCCGACCAGGGCGTTCTCGGTCCTCCGGGGTCCGCACGGGGCGGTGCGCCGCCGCCCGGCCGCTGCGCCCCGAGCACCCGGACCCTGGAGGCCACCGATGCCACCGCTTTCGCCCGACCGCCCGACCACACCCGGGCCATCCGAAGCCGGCGCGGGGTCCAACGACCGCACAGGGGACGGCCGTTGAACCCCGCGCCCGACCCGTCAAACCCCGCACCCGAGAACCCCACGCCCGAGTCGCCACTGCCCGAGTACCACCGACTCGCCGCCGTCGGGCCGTACTTCGCGCTGGACACCTCCCCCGCCGGTGCTCCGCCGGAGGGCTTCCGCCCGCTGCCCGAGCTCTACGGCACCGGGCCGGACGCGCCGCTGGCCGCGCGCCTCCGGGTGGTGGCGCAGCGGCTCGGCACGGCCGAACCCCGGGTCGCCGCCTCGATCCTGCACCTGGGACTGGCCGCCCGCTTCTGGTCGGTGGGCCTCGGCTCGGCCGTCCTGCTGGGGACGGTCCCGACGCTGGAGCGCGCCTGGGTACGGATCCCGGACCAGGGCCCGCTCGATCTCTGGACGCCGCCGGAGCCCGCCCGGCCGGACGCGGGACCGCTCACCGACCAGCTCCACTCCGCCGTCCTGGTAGGTCAGTTGGCGCCCCTGGCGACAGCCGTCCGGGCCGCCGCCCCGCTCTCGGCGCGCCTGCTGCTCGGCAACGTCGCCTCCGCACTGGCCGGCACGCTGCGGGTCCTGGACGCCCACGCGCCGGGCGCGGCACGGGCGTTGGTCGCGGAGCTGCTGCACCGCCCGCCGCTGGCCGGGTCCGGCACACTGGTCACCAGCCCGCTACTCGCCGGGCCTCGTGGCACCGCGTTCCGGCGGAACAGCTGCTGCCTCTACTACCGGGTCGGGCCGAACGCCGGACTCTGCGGGGACTGTTGCTTCACCGAGCCGCCCACGCGGAGGGAGCGGAGCGACCGAGACCTGCACCAATGAAGGTCATCGTCACCGCCGCATCGGTACCGCCCCACGGGAGCCGTCACACCCGCACCACCACCCGGTCCGCCACGCCCGACGGCACGCGCGGCGCGCACGGCACGGACAACGCGCACGGCACAGATGACCCGCACGGCACGGACCACGCATGAGCCACGACCAGGCCGCATCGTGAAGCGGCCCGCGTCCGGCTTGTCCAGGGCCGGGCGCGGGCCGCGAATCCTCACCCGGTGCCGATGCCCTGGCGCCCGGTGAAGTCTTCCCGAGGGGTGCGGTCAGACCGCGACCGCTTCCTCCATCTCCTCCTCGGCCTCCGCCGGCGTCTCCACCGGACGGCGCGCACGGCTCTCGTACATCGCCGCGGCCACCAGGGCCGCCCCGCCCAGCAGCAGCCAGACCAGCAGGGTCACGACGTGCCCGCCGAGGCCCGCGCCGCCGTCGAAGTACATGATGCTGCGCGCGCCCTCGAGGAAGCCGGCGCCGGTCCAGAAGCCGTGCAGGGCACCGAAGAAGCCGTTCTGCAGCTCGGGCCGGTAGATACCGCCCGAGGAGGTGAAGTTGAGCATCACGAACAGGACCATCATCGTCAGCGTGGTCCACTTCTTCAGGAAGCTGTGCAGGCCGATGCCGATCAGCACGATGCCCGCCGAGTAGAGCCAGCCCAGCGCCCAGATCGCGGCGTGGTCGTGGTCGACGACGTGGAACAGCGGCCCGGCGGTGACGATCCCGATCACGCTGACCACCAGCGAGACCGCCACGCCGACCAGCGCCCGGACCTTCACGCTCAGCGCGGCACCGGCGGCGCCGATCGCCGCCACGCTCGCGTACGAGCCGATGCTCAGGGCGACCAGCAGGAAGAACAGGCCCTGGCCGGTCGGGTCGCCCTTGGCGGGGGTGGTCAGGTCGGTGACGTGCAGGGGGACGCCCTGCTGGTCGGTGACGTTGGTGAAGACCGCCGTGGCGGCCACCACCGAGGTGTCCGAGTTGCCCTTGGCCACGATCAGCTCGGGGCTCCTGGCGTCCGGGACGAAGGCGCCGACCAGGTCGCGGTCGCGCAGTTGCCGCTCGGCGGCGGACCGGTCGTCGACGGTACGGACGTCGAGCGCGTCACCGGCCTTCTCGCGGATCGTCTGTGCCAGGCCGTGCACCTGCGGCGTGGTGCCGACGACGGCGACCTTGAGGTGGTGCGGCTCGGGCTGGTGGAAGGCGCCCTGGTAGGCGAGCGCCATGCCGAGGCACATCAGCAGCGGGGTGATCAGGTGGACGGCGAGGTGCTTGAGCGAGTGCCCCAGGGTGGGCGCCGCGGCGGGGTTCTGGGGTGTGCTCATGGTGTTCGTACCGTCCTCCGGTGGCGTCCCGTACAGTCAAGAGGGTGGCAAATACAACCAATGCAGGTGGTAAATGCAACCATCTATGGATGTAGCTTACAACTATCTGACATCGAGCGGAAGCCGGCCCCGACAACCGGCCCCCTTCGCCCACGATCAGCCCAGCTCGAAAACCCCGTACGAGAACCCGTCCGCCCGCAGCTCCCCGTCCGCCACCCGCACGCCCTGCGCCTCCAACGACCGGACACCCTCAGCCGGCCCCGACAACAGGTGCGACAGCGGCACCACCCCCGGCTCCCGCCGCGGATTGACCACCACCAGGTACCGCCCGCCCCTGGTGTACACCAGCGGGTACCCGGCCTGCCGGACCTCCACCCCGCCGGCGGGACCCAGCCCCGGGTGCGCCCGACGCAGGGCGATCAGCCGCCGGACGGTGTGCAGCAGCGACGTCGGATCGGCGCGCTGGGAGAGCACGTCCGGGCGGTGCGGGTCCGGGTCCACCGGCAGGTACAGCCGCTCGGGCAGAGCGCTGGAGAACCCGGCCGTCGGGCCGGGCGTCCACTGCATCGGCGTGCGCGAGCCGGCCCGGTTGAAGCGCGGCCCCAGCACGCTGCCCTCGGTGTCGGGCAGGCCGGGGAGGTAGCGCATGCCGATCTCGTCGCCGTAGTAGACGGCCGGGAGGGTGGGCCAGGTGAGCAGGAAGGCGAAGGCGGGCGCGAGCTGCTCGGCGGTGCGCGGACCGGCGGCCAGCCGGGAGAAGTCGTGGTTGGCGGTCGGCAGCACGATGTGCCCGCTGCCCTCGGTGAGTTCGGCGGCGGAGCGCCAGGCGTCCAGGAAGGGCTGCGGGGTGCCGCGGCCCTCGGCCTCGAAGTAGCAGGCCTCCTGCTGCCAGAACTCCTCGACCGTCCCGCCGTTGTTGTTCCACAGGGAGCGCAGCGGGAGGCCGTGGTCCTCCCCGCCGAAGTGCAGGAAGAAGTCCGCGTGGAAGCCGGCCGCGACGGCGGCGGAGGGGTCGCCCCACTCGGCGAGCAGCGCGGCCTGGGGGTGGGCGCGGTCCAGCCAGTCGCGCAGCTCGGTCCAGAGCTTGGCGGTCTCGGCCTTGCCCGGGTCGTCCTTGACCAGCGAGTACGCCATGTCGACCCGGAAGCCGGCCACACCGAGGCCGAGCCAGTGCGCCATGATGTCGCGCAGCGCCGCCCGGTTGGCGCGCGGGCCCTCGGCGTCCACCGGCTGGCGCCAGGGCTCGTCCGAACTGCTGCGCGCGTAGCCGAAGTTGAGGGCGGGCTGACAGTCGAAGAAGTTCGGCCGGTACCAGCCCGGGCGGCTGCCGGGTGAGGGGACGAAGCCGTCCACCTGGCGGTCGGACCAGATGTACCGCTGGTCGGACGGGTCCTCGGCGGCGGCCAGGAACCAGGGGTGGCGGTCGGAGGTGTGCCCGGCGACCAGGTCCAGCAGGACCCGGATGCCCCGGCCGCGGGCGGCCTCGACCAGCGCGACCAGGTCCTCGGTGCTGCCGTAGCGCGGGGCGGGGGCGAGGTAGTCGGTGATGTCGTACCCGGCGTCGCGGAACGGCGAGGCGAAGCAGGGGTTGAGCCAGACGGTGTCGACGCCGAGCCAGGCGAGGTGGTCGAGGTGCGCCGCAATGCCGGCGAAGTCGCCGATGCCGTCGCCGTCGGAGTCGGCGAAGGTCTGCGGGTAGATCTGGTAGAGGACGGCGTCGGCGAGCCAGTCGGGGCCGGGGCGGGTCGAGGTCATGGGCGGAGGTCCTCCTACCGGGTCCGGGGCCCGGGGTGCACCGGGCGGGGCTGAGCCGGGCCGGACTCGGCCGGGGCCGAACCGGGTGCCACCGATTCTCGTCCAATCGCGGCCGTCCCGACAGCCCGCCTCTCCCCGCCGCCGCCTTCCCTCGCTCCTACGGCGCCCCGCACGCCTGCGTGAACGCCCGGGCCCGCCGGGTGATCTCCGCCCAGTCCCCCGCCACGACCGCCTCCGGCGGCACCACGTCCGTCCCCGCGCAGACCGCGAGCGCGCCCTGCCCCAGGAACTCGGCGGCGTTGCCCGCGTTCACCCCGCCGGAGGCCACCAGCGGGACGTCCGGGTACGGGCCGCGCAGGTCCTTGAAGTAGCCGGGACCGAACGCCCTGGCCGGGAAGATCTTGACGGCGGCCGCCCCCAGGTCCACCGCGCGGGCCACCTCGGTCGGGGTGAGCGCCCCGAGCACCACCGGCACCCCGGCGGCCTTCGCCGCCTCCGCGACCTCGGGCCGGCAGCCGGGCGTGACCAGGAAGGACGCCCCGACCGCGACCCCGCGCTCGGCCTGCTCCGCGGTCAGCACGGTGCCGACACCGACCCGGTGGCCGGCCTGTGCGGCGCGACGCAGATGCTTCGTCACATCCGGTGTGGTGTACGTGAATTCGGTCCATTCGATGCCGCCGGCGGCGAGCGCTTCGCACAGCGCGGAGGCGTCCGGGATGCGCGGCGCGCGGACCACCGCGATCACCCGGTCGTCCCGCAGGGCTGAGAGAGAGTTCATGCGGCTCGGGTTCCTCGGTCGGTGCGGCGCAGGGCGCGCCCGGGCCGGGCGCCGGTGGTGCGACCCTGCCGGACGACGGCGGTGCCGTTGACGTACACGCACTCGATGCCCTCGGCGGGCCGCCGGGGGTGCTCGAAGGTGGCGGCGTCCCGGACCCGTTCGGGGTCGAGGAGTACCAGGTCGGCGTGGTGGCCGGGGGCGATCCGGCCGCGCCGGTGCAGGCCCAGCCGGGCGGCGGGCCGGCCGGTCATCCGGGCGACCGTCTCTTCCAGTGTCAGCAGGCCCAACTCCCGGCTGTAGTAGCCGAGATAGCGCGGGAAGGTGCCCCAGGCCCGCGGGTGCGGCCGGGCGCCGACCAGCAGTCCGTCGCTGCCGGCGGTGTGCGCGCGGTGGCGCATGATCGCCCGGACGTTCTCCTCGTGCCCGACGTGCTGGAGGATCGTGGTGGCCAGTTCGTCCCGGCGCAGCAGGTCGAGGAAGACCTCCGTGCCGGTCCGCCGCTCCCCGTCGGCGAGTTCGGCGACGGTCCTGCCGACGGCCGGCGCCAGCTCCGCCGACCGAACGCCGGAGATCTGGACCGTCGCCCAGTCGGTGACCACGCCGTGGCAGCCGTCGCTGCCCTTCTCCTCCATCTCGTACCGGATCCGGGCGCACTGCGCCGGGTCGCTGAGCCTGGCCAGCGTCGGCGCCTGTCCCCCCTCCGTGGCCCAACTCGGCAGCAGGGCGGCCAGGGTGGTGGAGCCCGGCAGGTAGGGGTAGCTGTCCAGGGTGAGGTCGACGCCGTCGGCGAGTGCCTCGTCGACCAGCTCCAGCAGCTCGCCGGCCCGGCCCCGGTTGACGCCGAAGTTCATCGTGGCGTGGGTCAGGTGCAGCCCGCAGCCGCTCCGCCGGGAGATCTCCACCATCTCCGCGTAGCCCTCCAATGCCCCCTCACCGTACGAGCGTTGGTGCGGAGCGTGGAATCCGCCGTAGGCCGCGACGATGGTGCACAGCTCGACCAGTTCGGCGGTGTCCGCGTACATCCCGGGGGTGTAGCTGAGGCCGCTGGACATGCCGACCGCGCCGTCCAGCAGGCTCCTCGCCAACACCTGCCGCATCCGGTCGAGTTCGGCCGGGGTGGGCGGGCGGTCGGCCCAGCCCATGACGAGGGTGCGCAGCGTGCCGTGCGGGACGAGGTAGCAGGCGTTGACGGCGACGCCGGTGCGGTCGATCCGGTCCAGGTAGCCGGCGACGTCGCGCCAGTCCCAGTCGAGGTCGGCCGGATCGCCGTTCCAGCCCGCGAGTTGGCGGCGCAGCGCGGGCAGCGTGGTGTCGTCCACCGGGGCGTAGGACAGGCCGTCCTGGCCGAGGACCTCGCAGGTGACGCCCTGGGTGACCTTGGCCGGGTGCTCGGGTTCGAGCAGCAGGGCGAGGTCGGAGTGGGCGTGCATGTCGATGAAGCCGGGGGTCAGGACCAGGCCGTCGGCGTCCACCACCTCGGGCGCGTCGAGGCGGTCGCCGATCTCGGTGATCAGGCCGTCGGCGATCCGTACGTCCGCCCGGTAGCGGTCCGCGCCGGTGCCGTCCACGATGGTGGCGCCCCGGAAGACCGTCGCACCCGGCCCGGATCGGCCTGCCCGTGCCCCGGATCGGCCTGCTCCCGTCCCGCCCACCCTCGCCTCGGCCGCACTCGACCCGACCGCCGGCACCCCGTCCGATCTCGCCCTGCCCGCCGACACCCCCTCCGGTTTCGCCCCGGCCATCAGAAGAAGGTCCTGACCAACCCGGTGACCTTCGGCTCGGCCGCGTCCGCGGAGTCCAGCACCGGGATCGCCGTCCACTTGTCGAAGGCGGTGCACGGGTGCGACACGCCCAGGCGCAGCACCGCGCCGATCGGCGCGAGGTCGCCCGCGTCACGCAGGAAGGCGTGCTGGTCGTTGAGCGCGGTGATCCGGGCCGCCGTCCCGGTCAACTCGGCTCCGGCGCGGACCCGTTGCGGCTCGGGCAGGCCGTCGTCGAAGGGCAGGTCGCGCTTTCCGGCGTCCAGCAGGGCGAGTTGCGGCTCGGGGCGGGAGATCACCCGGGCCCAGCCGTGCAGCGCACCGCGGAAGGGTGCCTCACCGCCGTGCCGGGCGAGCGGCGAGATGCCCCGGTAGAAGCCGTCGTCGTGGGCGATGTACGCACCCGAGCGCAGCACCACCAGGGCGTCCGGCAGGTCGGCCAACTCCTCGACCACCAGGTCGAAGTAGGCGCTGCCCCCGGCCGTGACCACCGGCGGCGCGTCGTCGGGGTAGGCGCCGGCGAGCCGGCCGTGGAGCTGGGCCAGTGCCCGGAGGTAGCCGCGGACGGTGGCCAGCCCGTCGGTCGTGGCGTCGTGCGCGAGCGCGCCCTCGTACCCGCCGACGCCCGCGAGGCGCAGGGTGGGGGCGCGCAGCACGGCGGCGGCGACCTCGACGGCGGCGTCCACGCCGCGGGCGCCGGTCCGCCCGTGGGGGCCGCCGAGTTCGATCAGTACCTCGACCGGCCGTTCGGCCCCGGCGGCGCGCAGTGCCTCGTCCATCAGCCGCACGCTCTCGGTGGAGTCGACCCAGGAGAGGAAGGCGAAGCCCGGGTCGGAGGCCAGTTCGTCGGCGAGCCAGACCAGTCCTGCCGGGTCGAGCAGGGTGTTGGCGAGCAGGATCCGCTGCACCCCGAAGGCCCGGGCGACTCGCACCTGGGGCAGGTTGGCGAGGGTGATGCCGTGGGCTCCGGCGGCGAGCTGCGCCTCCCAGAGGGCGGGTGCCATGGTGGTCTTGCCGTGCGGGGCGAGCGCGACGCCCGCCTTGGCGCACCAGTCGGCCATGGTGCGGACGTTGTGCTCGAGCGCGGCAGCGTCGAGGGTGAGCAGCGGGGTGCCGAGCGAGGAGAGGGTCGGGCCGGTGGCCAGCCACTCCCGCACGGTGTGGCCCCACGACTCCGGCGGGGCGGCCTTGAACCGCCAGTCCAGCTGCTCGTCGGCCAGGGCCGCCACCGCGCCGCCGGCGATGCCCGGCCCGGTGCCGCTGCTTGCGAAGGTCTGCTCCACGGTCTTCCTCCATTTGCCATGTTGCAACATGCGCAACGAGGGTTGCACATGCTGGCAGCACGGTTCTAGCATCGGCGCCGGATCACGGTCAACGGAACCGTCCCAGGCCGACCGGGACCGACCCACCCAGACCCACCCCGAACGGAACTGACCCACGCTCAACGAACCCGACCCACGTTCAGGAGTCCCGGCCCGCACCCGACGGAACGGCCGCAGACGAGGAGCCCAGCACATGCCGCGACAGGACACCCCGGGCCCGACCCGCCCGGGTCCTCCCCCGACGGCCGTGTGCGTGGGCGAGTCGATGGCGGTCCTGCTCCCGGACCGCCCGGGCCCACTGGAGTCGGTGGAGAACTTCCGGCTCGCCGTCGGCGGCGCCGAGTCCAACGTGGCCGGCGCACTGACCGCGCTCGGCGTGCCGACCGCCTGGGTCAGCCGGGTCGGCGACGACGGCTTCGGTCGGCGGCTCGTCGCCGAGGTCGCCGCCCGCGGCGTGGACGTCTCGGCGGTCGCGGTCGACCCACACCGCCCGACCGGCGTCTACCTCAAGGAGGTCGGCGGCACCACCGGCCACGATCACGACCTCGGCCCCGGCCGCAGCCGACTGCACTACCACCGGCGCGGTTCCGCGGCCGCCGCGCTCTCCCCCGCACTGCTCGCCGACCCGGCCGCCGCCGCACTGCTGGCCGGCGCCCGTCTGCTGCACCTGTCCGGCATCACCGCCGCGCTCTCCGACGACTGCCTCGCCCTGCTGCGCGCCCTGCTCGCCGACCGCCGCCCGGACCGGCTGGTCAGCTTCGACCTCAACTGGCGCCCCTCACTCTGGCACGACCGGGACCCGGCCGTACTGCCGCCGCTGCTGGACGCCGCCGACCTGCTGCTGCTCGGCGCCGACGAGGCGCAGGCCGCCTTCGGCACCGGCGACCCCACCGCCCTGCGCCGCCGCTTCCCCTCCCCCGCCACCCTCGTGGTCAAGGACGCCGACCGGCACGTCATTGCCCTGGAGCGGGACGGCACGGCGGTCACCGAGCCGGCCCTCGCCGTCGAGGTGGTCGAGGCCACCGGCGCGGGCGACGCCTTCGCGGCCGGCTACCTGGCCGGCACCGTCCGGGGCCTGGACCAGCGCCGCCGGCTGCGGCTCGGCCACCTGAGCGCCGCCTGCGCGCTGACCGCCCACGGCGACCAGGCCGAGCTGCCGCCCGCCGCCGTCGTGACGGCACTGCTCGACGCCTCCGCCGCCGACTGGGCCGCCACCCGGGTCACCGCGGCCGGCATCACCGGCCCGACCCTGCCCACCGACGGCGCCCACAAGGCCGACCGCCCGCACCCCTCCGACCGCCCGCACCCCACAAACGGAGCACCGCCCACCGACCGAACGCCGCCCGCCGGCCGGGCCTGGGCCCGATGAGTAGCCACCCCAGCCCTCGAAGCGGAGCACGATGAGCCAGACCGTCACCCGCGCCCTGCGCATCCTGGCCCAGCTCGGCGAGGGCGAACGCTCCCTCGACCAGCTCGCCGAGGTGCTCGGCGTCCACAAGACGACCGTGCTCCGGCTGCTCCAGAGCCTCGAAGATGAACGATTCGTCTACCGCGACGCGGCCTACCGCTACCACCTGGGCGCCGGCCTCTTCGCCCTGTCCGGTCTGGCTCTGGAGCAGCGCGGCATTCGCCGGATCGCCGCCCCGCACCTGGCCGAGCTGAACGCCGCCACCGGCCAGACCGTGCACCTGGCCGCGTACGAGGGCGGCGAGGTGGTCTACATCGACAAGTTCGACTCCCGCCATCCGGTGCGGATGTACTCCCGGATCGGTCTGCGCGCCGCCCTGCACAGCGCCGCGGTCTCCAAGGTGCTGCTGGCCGACCTGCCGCTGCCCGAGCGGCGCCGGGTGGTGGCCGGGATCGACTTCGCCCCGCACACCGAACGCACCCTCATCACGCCCGGGGCGCTGCTCGCCGAGCTGGAGAAGGTCGCCGCCCAGGGGTGGGCGCAGGACCACGCCGAGCACGAGGCCTTCATCAACTGCGTGGCCGCACCCGTCCGGGACGCCAGCGGGCGGGTCGTCGCCGCCGCCTCCATCTCCGTCCCGGACGTCGTCCTCCCGTACGAGCAGGTCCTGGACCTCCTCCCGCAGCTGCTCGCCACCGCCCGCGCGGTGTCGGCCGACTGCGGCGGCCTACTCGACCACAGTTGACGGATCATCACGACAGTCCGAAGCAGCCGCCGAGAACTCCAAGGAGCAAGGAACCCCCATGTCCTCCGACAAGATCGAGATCCGCACCGACGGGGCCCCCGCCCCCGCCTGGATGTTCTCCCAGGGCATCCGCAAGGGCCCGATCCTGCAGGTCTCCGGCCAGGGCCCGCAGGATCCGGCGACCGGCGAGTACCTCCACCGCGGCGACGTGAAGGCGCAGACGCGGCGCACCCTGGAGAACGTCAAGGCCATCGTCGAGGCCGGTGGCGCCACCATCGAGGACGTGGTGATGTTCCGCGTCTACCTCACCAAGCGCGCGGACTTCCCGTTGATGAACGAGGTCTACGCCGAGTTCATCGAGGAGAACGTCAAGCCCGGCGGCGTGAAGCCCTGCCGCACCACCGTCTTCGTCGAGCTGCCGCAGGAGCCGATGCTGGTCGAGATCGACGCCCAGGCCGTCGTCGCCTGACGATCCAGCCGACCCGAGGGCCCGGACCGCACGTCCGGGCCCTCGGCATTCCCCGAGGCCTGCTTGCCACGCTTCGCCAGCAATATTAGGTTAGGCTCACCTAACTATCTGGAGGTCCGTCCATGAGCCTGCCAACCGGCGACACCGAGGTGCCCGAGCCCACCACCGCCGAACGGATCCACAGCCTGCTCAGCACGACCTCCTCGCTCGCCGTCCGCGCCCTGGGCGAGCAGCACGACCTGGACGGCCCGGTCTCCGCCCACGGCTCCCGCCTGCGGCTGCGCGCCCCGCTGGACACCCCGCTCACTGTCGCGGCGGCCCACGCCGCCGAGGGCCTCGCCGTCGTCCTCGATGTCACCGACGTCGCCCCCGTCGCCGTCCGCGACCGCGTCCGCGCCCGCCTCACCCTGGCCGGCCGGCTGCACCTGGCCCACCTCGCCGACGACAGCCTCAGCGTCCACCTGCGGGTGGACGTCGCCCACGCCGTCCTCGCCACCCCGTACGGCACCGGCGCGGTCACCGCCGCCGACCTCGCCCTCGCCGCCCCCGACCCGATGGCCCGCCACGAGGCCGCGATGCTCACCCACTTCGCCGACGACCACGCCGACGCACTCGAGGTCCTCACCCGCCTGCTCGACCCGGTGCTGCTCGCCCGGAACCCGGACGTCCGCCCGCTCGCCCTGGACCGCCACGGCCTGGTGCTGCGCCTGGACCACCCCGACGGCCACCGCGACGTCCGCCTGGTCTTCCCCGAACCGGCCCGCGACACCGAGGACTTGGGCCACAGGATGCACGACCTGCTGGCCGCCGCCCGGTACGGTCAACCGGCCCACCGCAGCTGAGTCGCCGGCTCACCGCCCGGCCGCGTCCTCCTCACGTACCGCCCGGGCCACCACCGGCGCACCGCGAACGCCACCCCGATCCCACCCCGACCCCGCCCCGAAAACGAACCGCCGACCCCGAAAACGGCAGCGGCCGGCCCGGCTCGCGAGGAATTGAATCCCGCGAGCCGGGCCGGCCTGGGCGTGTCCCGCGCCCATGTCCACTGCACGGCGATCACCCGGTCGAGCGGTCACCCGACATGACCATCCCGGAGGATCGATTCGCTCCGCAGCAGCGGTGGTTCCTGAAACCCCGACAGGGTCAGAGCGCGACGCCGTGCGCGCGCAGGTAGGCGACCGGGTCGATGTCCGAGCCGTACTCCGGGCCGGTGCGGATCTCGAAGTGCAGGTGCGGGCCGGTCACGTTGCCGGTGGCGCCGGAGAGGCCGAGCTGCTGGCCGACGGTGACGGTCTGACCGATCTTCACACCGATCACGGACAGGTGCGCGTACTGGGCGTAGTGGCCGTCGGCGAGCTTGATCTCGACCTCGTTGCCGTAGGCGCCGCCGTTGCCGGCCTTGACCACGACACCGTTGGCGACGGCGCGCAGCGGGGTGCCGGTGGAGGCCACGAAGTCCTGGCCGGTGTGGTGGCCGGAGGCCCACATCGAGCCGGCCACGCCGTAGGCCTCGCCGAGCACCGGGTGGGCCAGCGGCGCGACGAAGCCGGAGGCGGCGGCGACCGGAGCGGCGGTCACGGCCTGGGCCGGAGCGGCGGTCTGAACCTGGGTCTGCACCTGGGTGGCCGGCTTGGCGGCCTCGGTCTTGACCTGGACCTGGGCCTGCGGCTTGGCGGCCGAAGCGGCCTGGGTGACCGGAGCGGCCGGCTTGGCGGGCTTGGCCGGGGCGACGTCCGCGGACGGCGCGGCGGCGTGGCCGGCGATCGCGAACTGCTGGCCCGGGAAGATCAGGTTCGGGTTGGCGCCGACGACCGAGCGGTTCTGCTCGTACAGCGCGTGCCAGCCGCCCTCGACGTGCTTGGCGTCGGCGATCTTGGACAGGGTGTCGCCGCTGACGACGCGGTAGCTCTCGTGCGCGGCGGCCGGAGCGGCCGGGGCCGGCGCGGCCTGGGCCGGCGCGGCGTCGGCGGCGGTGGTGGAGGCGGCGGCCTGCGGGGCCGGGGCGACCGGGGCGGTGTGGGCCTGGGCGCTCATCGCGGTGACGAGCGGGAGGGCGAAGGAGACACCGGTGACGGCGGTGGCGATGCCGATGCGGGCGGCGCGGGGCAGGGCGATACGACGAGCCTGAGCAGGCATGGAAGTTTCCTCTCCGACGCCTGCGAGGTGAGCTGTCGGGTTCGGGCTGGAGTTGCCCGGCCGCATGCGCGGCTTCACCCCAAGCCGGCCCTGGACGCCGCGCCCTGAGGCGCGAACTTCCGGTCCGGCGACTTACCTGTGGGTCCCCCGCTCCTGCCGTACAGAGTTCAGTTCGAACCACCGGGAAGCGGCAGGACTCGGCGTTCCACCCGGTGGATCCGTCCGGACTGGCCGGGCGGTCGCTGAACTAAAACCCATCCGTTCGGGTGAAGCAATGTCGATCTCTTGAATCGGCAACCATCCCCCGGGGCGCAGTGACTCTCCGAATGATCCGCTGCACGGTGCGCATGCGATCCATTCACCCCGCGCCACTGATCCACGACCCTGCGCCGACATCGACGGCACTGCGCGGTCGTCCGCTCACGCACCGCACACCACCGACACACCCGCCGGTGACCCTTGTCACGCGGGCCTCACGGGGAGCAGGATCGGGCCGTGGCCACTTCCGAGGCCGGCACCCTGCGCCTGGGCACCGCGCAGGGTCGCTGGGTACTACTGGCGACGGTGCTCGGCTCCAGCATGGCGATGCTGGACGGCACCGTGGTGAACGTCGCCCTGCCCCGCATCGGCGCCGATCTCGGCGCCTCCCTGGCGTCCCTTCAGTGGACGCTGAACGGCTATCTGCTCACCCTGGCAGGCCTGATCCTGCTCGGCGGCGCGCTCGGCGACCGGTACGGAAGGCGCCGGGTCTTCCTCATCGGCGTGGTCTGGTTCGCCGCCGCCTCCGCGGCCTGCGCCGCCGCGCCGAACATCCAGGTGCTGATCGCCGCCCGCGCCGTCCAGGGCATCGGCGGGGCGCTGCTCACCCCCGGCTCGCTCGCCATGCTCCAAGCCGTCTTCGACCCTGACGACCGCTCGGCCGCGGTCGGGCTGTGGTCGGGCCTCGGCGGCGTGTCGGCCGCGGTCGGCCCCTTCCTCGGCGGCTGGCTGGTGGACGGCCCGGGCTGGCGCTGGATCTTCCTGCTGAACCTGCCGCTCGCGGCCGCCGTGATCACGGTCACCACGCGGTACGTGCCGGAGAGCCGGGACGAGAGCGCCACCGGCCGCTTCGACGTGCTCGGCGCGGTGCTCGCCGCGTTCGCCCTCGGCGCGATCACCTACGCGCTGACCGCCGCCGGGGAGGGCGTGTCCGCCGTGGTCTGGGTCAGCGGGTTGATCGGTGTGGTGCTCGGCGTCGCCTTCGTGGCCGTCGAGCGCCGCGCGCCCGATCCGATGCTGCCGCTCGGCCTGTTCTCCTCCCGGCTGTTCACCGCCGTGAACCTGGTCACCCTCTGCGTGTACGCGGCGTTCAGCGGCGTCTTCTTCCTGCTGGTGGTGCAACTGCAGATCGTCGCCGGGTTCTCGCCGCTGGTCTCGGGCTTCGCGCTGGTGCCGATCACGGTGCTGATGCTGGGGCTGTCGGCGCGCGCCGGGCGCCTCGGCAAGCGGATCGGCCCGCGGATCCCGCTCACCGTCGGCCCGCTGCTGTGCGCCGCCGGGGTGCTGCTGATGCTGCGCATCGGCCCGGGCTCCTCCTACTGGGCGGACGTGCTGCCCGCCGTCACGGTGATGGGCTGCGGCATGACGCTGCTGGTCGCGCCGCTGACGGCCACCGTGCTGGCGGCCGTCGAGGTCCGGCACGCGGGCATCGCGAGCGGGGTGAACAACGCCGCCGCCCGCGCGGCCGGCCTGCTCGCGGTGGCCGCCCTCCCGGCCCTGGCCGGACTGAGCGGCGACGCCTACCGCGTGCCGTCCGCGGTCGACTCCGCCTTCCACACCGCGATGCTGATCTGCGCGGGCCTGCTGGCCGGCGGCGGGCTGATCGCCTTCGCCACCGTCCGGGGCAACGTCCTCGCCCCCGAGGACCACCTGGTGGCCGAGCCGGACTGCGCGTGGACCTGCGGCACCACCCCGCCGCTCGACCCGGGCCACGTCCACACGCACGAGGGCCCCGTCACCGGTCCTTGAGTTCTAGGGATCGTTGCAACACCCCAGCTGGGGAGTGCAATGACCTTCGAGATCCGCGAGGAGCGGACGGGGCAGGGCCGTCGCAAGCTGACGCGTGAGCGGGAGGAATACTTCCGGCTCGTGAAGCAGGGTGCCGGCTATGTGGAAGCCGCCCGTGCGGTCGGCATCAACCTCCGCACGGGCAAGCGATGGCGCAACGGCCGGAACGCCTCCGGTCAGAACAGGGCGGCAGCACCGGTCAGGCCGGTGCTGCCGCCCTGTGGCGCGTCCCGCTACCTGCGGGAGGACGAGCGCATTCACATCGCCGACCGGCTCCGGGAGAAGGCCACAATCCGGGCGATCGCCGCCGAGCTGGGCCGCAGCCCCTCCACCATCAGCCGCGAGATACGGCGCAACCGGCACCCCGCGAACGGCCGGTACCGGCCGTTCGCGGCCCAGGCCCGAGCCGACGGGCGCCGTGAGCTGCCCCGAGTTTCGTAGAGTCCGCGATTGTGTGATCAAGCGGCCTGCGGGGCTTCCTCCAGGCTCGCCCAGTACGCCTGCTCGTATTC
>NZ_JBITFB010000032.1:0-105229 GCF_044455625.1 Kitasatospora sp. NPDC051164
CGGTCTGACAGCAGAGCTCGAACGGCTCCGGCGAACGGAGTGCTCACCCGCTGGCGGCTACGGACCGTAGTCTCCCTCACGGCCCGTCGGGTCCCATTAGGCGAGCGGACAGCTCCGCCAGGCGGTTGGGCCTTGTGTAAGCGATCGCCGAGAGTCTTCGAGTCACCTCGGACAGTCTCGGAGCGAACGCGTACGTAGCAGCAGTCCCAATCGGCACACCGGGCCCGTCCTGCGACTGGTCCGCTCGCCCTTCAGGCCCTGACTTTCCAAATCCGTTTGCCGAACTGACCGTTGCGGAGCCACCCCCCGACACCGTCCAGTCACCCCCCGAAGCCGGATGATCACAGAAGATCTCGCGGGGACGACCGTACCAAGCAGCAGCGGGCTGTACCGGCTGAACGAGAAAACAGTCTGTGCTCGCGCTACTGCAGCAATGACTGGGCGACGGAGCGGTGGGGCCAGGTCTCGCCGGTCGGGGCAGCCCTGCCTGAGACGATCTACGGCGCGATTTCAGCCCGGGGTGGGGCGCACCCCACAGGTGCCTGACGTTTCGTCGGATTGAAGCTATCCGGTGACGGTCAGGCTGCCAAGACTGAGCGCTTCCTTGGCAGCGCGCAGGGCGACTCTGGCGCGGGCTGCACCGCTGCGGGTGGCCGCCTCGCCGCCGCCGACCCCGACAGTTCGCACTCCAAGGCCTGCGCAGGGGCCGCAGATGCCGGGCTGGGGCACCGGGTCGTGACACTTGACGCATTCGGCGTACCGGGCCGCTGTGGGCCGCACAGCGGTCTGCATGGGCGGCATCTTGCGCTCCAGGCGGTAGCGGAGCACCCCGACCACCGAGTACATCGGGGCGGGCAGGCCTGGCAGCAGGGCCTGCGAGAGGTCGGCTTGGGTCGCGCCGCGCTCCAGCCACTGCGCGATGAGGGGCGCGAGTTCCTCGGCTTCGGCCTGGCCGACCCGCAGGCGCGGCTCGGGGCGGATCACCCGGAACAACGTGGCGACCGCCTCGCGGACCTGCTCGTCTGGCAGCGCCACGGGCTGCTCGTCGAGGTCTTCCGCCCGCCCTCCCGTCCTCACCGGTGGCTCGTCGGCGAGGACCGGCTCGCCGGCCTGCTGGGTGGGGAGGGAGGTTTCTTTCGCCGGGTTCTTTACAAGGGCGTCAGCACCGCCGGTGGTCGCTTCACCGGAGACCGGACGGGTGACACCCGGAAACGCAAGCTGCGGGGTGTCGTAGACGTGGGTCTCGGTGATGATCGTGCCGTCCGGCATGCGGATCTTCTCGACCTGATAGAAGCCAGCCTCGGTCAGCTCCTTCAGGGCCTTGCGGATCGCACCACGCCCCTGAGGGCTGGTGTCGGCCATGTGCCGGCCGTCCTCTCGCCAGCCGTCCGGGCGGGAGAGGAGGTCCGCGAGCAGGCCACGGGCGGTGTAGGACAGCCGCCGGTACTGCAGGACGCAGTTGGGCAGCACGGTGAAGTTACGTACGTGTTCGGTACGATGGACTCGCATCGGGAGTTCGCGCTCCTGGTGCCGGACCCCGGGATGTTCGCGCATCGCCGGGGTCGCCTATTTTCGATTGGACCACGGAACGTACCACAACGACCAGGCACACAAGGCGCGTTCACGCCAGCGGCCTCGATCACATTCAAGGCGCGTCGTTGGTGGAGCCGTGTGCGGTGGCCAGTGCGGGTCCTCGGGGGCTGGCGTCGGCCGACTCGAACTTTCCGCCGACGATCACCCAGTACGGGTCGATGCCGGGGCGAATGCGCTCGATCCCGAGTCACCGGCAGCGTGGTCACTGAGGTCATCTACGCAGCTCAGAGATAGTGCTGGAGGTGCTGGTGGTCACTACTGGGCGGGCCCTGCTGCCGACGAGGCGTGCGTCTGGTGTCCTGCGGCCTTCCCCGTCTCGTCTCTCCGCATGGCGGTCATGGACAGCTCGGCGAGGCGGGGTAGGAAGGCGACGTCGAGTTGTTCGATCGGGTGCAGCAGGCCGCGCTCGCAGGTCTCCGCGGTCCAGACTGTGCAACTGGATCGCGAATAGGCCGTGTTGATGCCGATCTCGCCCTTCGGGATGGTGCCGTTGAACGGTGTCGGGATGCCTTCGGCGTTCCAGTAGTTCCATGCCTCAAGGGCCTTGGCCTGCTCGAACGCAAGGTAGAGCAGCGGGTAGCGGTCGATGATCCGCATCTCGCGGAAAACGAGTTGCCCCAGCAGTTGCGGCGCAGTCGCGGCGACGGTGTCGAAGTCGGCTTCTCGGAAGGTGAAGGAGGCCGCGTCCCGGCCGGGCGCGAGTGCCACGCTAGCGAACAAGTGCGACAGGCGCCTCCTGGCGAAACGGGCTACCCCGGCAGTCAGGCCCGGCTCGATCTGTCCGACGAGCTGGAGGAGGCGTTCGTGTCCTGGGTTGAAGCGGGCCAGGTCGAAGAGCTGGTCCATGCCCTGGACCGCGGAGAATGCCAGCCTCTTGTAGAGGCGGTTGTTCATCTCGCCGAGTTGGGCGTACGCCATGGTCTCGGGGGTCGCGGAGTTGAGCATGAGGTATTCGGACAGCACCTCGAAGTAGAGGTAGCCCAGGAATGGGAAAGCCGGCACGGTGGCGGCGAGCTGGTCGATGAACTCGGCGTCTGGCGTCGGCTTCCCAGCGGCGTTGGCGAGGAGGGTGTCGAGGAAGGGTGCCGCTGTACGGAGCCGCTTCATCACCACCCGGCGGAGCTGGGCGTCCTCGGGCCCGGTGAGGAAGCTGCGGTGGGTGAGGTAGGTGCGCAAGTGGATGGCGCCCAAGCGGAGGTAATCGATGCCCTTGGGTGGGACGGGGGCGTCGGGGGTGATCTCGAAGATCAGGGTGCGGGTGTGCTTCTTGGTCTCCAGGAGGTAGGAGCCGAGGTTGTGGGGGCGCAGGCCGGCGGGCTCGGGGGTGAGGGGCGCACAGTAGAGGGCCGCGACGAGGCAACCGGTGGAGGCGTAGAGGTGGCCGCTGGCGCGGATCGCGTCCAGGGCCACGGTGGTGTGCATCAGGTGGATGGGGCGTCCGGAGGCCAGCGTCTTGGTCATGGCGTTGCCGCTCAGGAGCCAGCCGTTGGGCGTCTCGCGTTCGAGGTGGTGGCGCCAGTCGGCTTCGGTCTCGGCGAGTCCGGACGGACCAGGTCGGATGGCACCGGTGGTGTGGTCGGTGTGGGCGTTGTCCCACTCATGGTGCATGGATGACCTCCTATTGCCGAGGGTTGAGGATCTGGCTGGCGTGGATGAGTGCCCCACGGTTCGTGGCGCCGTCGAGCCGGGCCTGTTCGCTTCGGACGACCAGGTCGAAGGCGACGCGGTGGAGCCAATCCGGGATGGCGATGCGCAGGTGGGAGGGGTCGGGCCACCAGCGGATGAGGGGAAGCCGGTAGCGGTCCAGGCAGTCGGCCGCCTTCAGCAGGTCGACCAGGTGGGGTGCGCTCCGGTAAGCGAGGTTCTGCTGCGGGGTGAAGCCCGCGTACGGAAGGTCGTGGAGGCCGATCGCTGTGGCTGCCCGTTCGGCCAGGTCCGGCAGCAGTTGGCGGCCGAGCATGGTGGACGTCACCGTGTGCTGGTTGCGGGTGAACCAGGCTGCTGCCCGCTGGCCGTGCCCCGGGTCATCGCGGTCGTCCTGCCGCCGGCAGTCGTGGACCGCTGCGGCAGCGCACAGAGCAGCGGTGTGATCGCGGTCGAGCCCGTACTCCTGGGCGAGCAGACCGGCGAGCAGGGAGACGCGGGCGTTGTGCCGGATGCCGTGGATGGAGTCGACGAGCTGGGCCTCCGCGAACCAGGTGACGTCCGGTACCAGCATGAGCGGCGGATGTGGCAGGGTGGGCGGCGCGGCTGAGGCTTCGAGCCGGTTCCTGGCGATCCAGGCGAGTGTGTCCTGGTCCATGACCTGATGAGCGGGAAGGCTCCGGTTCTCGGCGAGTTCTCGGAGCGACGCGGAACCCGGTTTCGGCGTTCGTGAGGTCATCTCTGGTTCCTCGAAGGGAAGAGGTTCGGTGGACGTCAAGCTGGGCGTGGCGATGCTGACCATGGGCACGCGGCCGAAGGAACTGGCCGAGCTGCTGGCCTCGGTGGAGATGCAGACGGTCAAGGCCGCGAAGATCGTGGTGGTCGGCAACGGGTGCGCGCTGCCAGAACTGCCGTCGTGGGTGGAGAGCGTGGAGCTGGCGGACAACCTCGGGGTGACCGGCGGCCGGAACGTTGCCCTGGAGCACCTGCGGGACGTGGACGTCGTGATCGACCTGGACGATGACGGCCTGCTGGTCGCGGACGACGTCCTGGCACGGATCACCGCCCTGTACGAGGCGGAGCCCCGGCTGGGCATTGTGAGCTTCCGGATTGCGGACGAGACCGGCCTCACCCAGCGGCGCCACGTTCCCCGGCTTCGGGCTGGTGACCCGATGCACGGTGGTGAGGTGACCAGCTTCCTCGGCGGCGGCCACGCGCTGTCGTCGAAGATGCTGGAGCAGGTCGGCGACTGGCCGGACTGCTTCTTCTTCGCGCACGAGGAGACCGACATGGCGTGGCGGGCGCTGGATGCCGGCTGGCGGGTGCTGTACGTCCCTGAGCTGTTGCTGCAGCACCCGCGGACCAGCCCGACCCGGCACTCGTTCTTCTACCGGGTGAACGCCCGCAACCGGGTCTACCTTGCCCGTCGGCACCTCCCGGCCCTGCTGGTGCCGGTCTACCTCGGTGTGTGGGTGGCGCTCACTGTCGCCCGCACCCGGGACATGGCCGGGCTGAAGGCGTGGTTCGCGGGCTTCGCCGAGGGCTGGCGCACACCGTGCGGCCGTCGCAAGCCGATGCGCTGGCGCACGGTGTGGACCATGACCCGCCTGGGTCGCCCGCCGATCATCTAGGCTGCCACCGCCTGTTGCATCCAGTCCGGGATGGCGTCAGGGGTGGCCCTGAGCCAGGCCACGTAGCGGGCGACGCCCTCCTCGACGGTGATGCTCGGCCTCCAGCCCAGCGTGTCCTCCATCCGCTGGACGGAGGCGTACCCGCCCTCGGGGTCACCGGGCGGCATGGGCGTCTCGACTAGCCGGATGTCCGGATGGTGGCTGCGGACCAGCTCGGCAACCTGCCGGATCGAAGTGCCGGTTCCGGTACCGATGTTGACGGTCGCGTTGTGTGCGCGGGGCGCGACCAGCGCGTACAGGGTGCCGGTGGCGATGTCGTCCACGTGGACCAGATCGCGGATCTGGTGGCCGCCGCCATTGAGGTGCAACGGAAGCCCGAGAGCGGCCCGCATGGCGAACCAGGCGACCACCCACGAGTGGCTGTTCTCCTTGACGACCTGCGGCTCGCCGTAGACGGAGAAGTACCGCACTACGGCGTACGAGGTGCCGCCCCCGAGCACGGCGGCGGTCTGGTACTCGCCCCAGACCTTGCTGTTCCCGTACACCGAGACCGGGGAGACAGCCGCGCCTTCGGTGAACTGCGCGGGCACGTGATCGTGCACAGGTTCCGGCGAGGTGCCATTGCCGTAGACGCTGGCGGAGGAGACGAACACCATCCTCTGCACCTGGTCCGAGGCGGCCACGGCGTCGAGCACGCGCTGGGTGCCGATGATGTTGGTGTCGATGGCGTCCAGCGGGCGGCGCGTGCAGGCGGCGACGTCGGCCAGGGCGGCAGCGTGGATCACGTAGTCGCTGCCGGAGATCGCCTCGCTCATCAGCTCCGGGTCGGCGATGTCACCGACGATGAAGTCCGGCTCGGTGGTGTTGATGCCGAACCGGTCGCGGTAGACCTCGGGCGGGTAGGCGTCGAGCCTGCACACCGAGATGGGGCGGGCGCCGAGCCGGCGGAGCTGGGAGGTGATGCGGCTGCCGATGAGGCCGCCCGCTCCGGTGACCAGCACGGTCTTTCCTGAAAGCTGTTCGAGGGACAAGGGAGCTCCTTTGCTCGGTGGTTGATCAGCCCTCGCGGTGCTGCGGGCACCGGCAGATGGGCCAGGACGCGGATGGGTGGTAGGCCGCCGGGTCGGGCTCCGAGTCGACGATGACGACTCCGGAGTCGTCGTAACGGGTGCCGTCGGCCGCGACCCTGAAGGTCCGGATGTACAGGCCCTGGCGCCGTTCGGCGGGGAGCTTGAAGTCCGGGGAGTTCTCGTTTCTCACGCCGCCGACTCCCGGTACTGCTTGCGGCGACGTCGTCCAAGGGCGAGCTGACGCAAGACCTGGGCACGCCTTCGGGCGCGTTCCCGGTCCGGAACGATGACCGCAGTCCGGTCGCCGGCCGCCTGGATGCAGAGGTCCACGGTGTTCACGTCGTGCCCCCGGACCTGATGCTCCTGGTCACGTCGCAGGGCCACAGGCTCCCGCACCGTACGCACTGGCCCTTCTCGCTGCGGTGCTCGTCCAGCAGCATCCGGTTGTTGGTGGCCATGGCGCTCTCGGCCGTCGAGCTCGTAGACCGGCGCGAGGCCGACGAGTTGGGATCCACCAGCGTGGAGGGGCCGTTGAGGCTCCACGGGTGCGGTGTACGGTCGGCAGTCGTCATCAGCCTCTCCGGGTTCGCGAACTGGCGCGACTGCCCGTCGGCGTCGAGGGACGCAACGACGGAGCTGCCGCAGACGGCCGCGCCGCGGGCTCCCTGCCGGTGTCGGCTGCACCCTGCGGAGCGGCATGTCAGTTAGCGAACCGCCCAACCGTTACCAGGAGTACGGTGTTGGACACGCAATGCGGTTTAAGCGGTTTAACGGCCAGTCAGGTAGGTGGGCGTTGGCGTCGGCGAGGGAACCGAACGAGAAGCTGCGGGCGGTCATCGACGAGACGAAGCTCTCGGGTGATGCGATCGCGCGCCTGGTCAAGCGAGTTGCGGCCGAGCACGACGAGTTCCCGGAGACCAACAAGTCGAGCATCACGCACTGGAAGAACGGGGGTCAGCCGTCCGGGAACGTCGGGCTGTTCCTGGCCGAGGCGTTGGGCCGTGCGCTGGGCGGCCGGGTCGTGACCCTGGAAGAGATCGGCCTGATCGCCCCCTTACCTCAAGTTCCCGACTGGGACGCCGATACGCTGAGCGCGCTGGCCGAACTCGGGAGAACCGACGTGGACGTGGAACGCAGGCGGGCGCTGGGGGTGGCGGTCTACTCGGTGGCCGCCCTCTCGCTACCCGGCGAGGACTGGTGGAGCCGCATGTCCGAGCGGGGCAGCGCGCGCAGCTCGGCCGCAACGCGACGGGTCGGCCCCGGAGACCTCGCCGCCGTCCGGGACATGACCACTCTGTTCTCCCAGGTGGACCAACGGCGTGGCGGTGCTCACGCCTGGACGTCCGTGGTGCAGTACCTGACCACCGACGTCACCGCCTACCTGTGCGGCAAGTTCACCGACGAGCGCGTTCGCCGTGACCTCTTCTCCTCGGCCAGCGAACTCGCCTACCTGGCAGGCTGGATGGCGTTCGACAGCGGTCGACACGCGACCGCTCAGCGGTACTTCACCGAGGCCGTGAAACTGGCGGCCGAGGCCGACGACGCACCCATGGCCGGCCATGTGCTGCGGGCGATGGCGCACCAGGCGATCGACCTCGGGCACCACCAGCAAGCGCTGGATATCGCAGCCGCGTCCATCGACGGCGACCGGTACGAGCTCGCCTCCCCACGTGAGCGTGCCCTCCTGGGCGTCGTCCACGCCCGGAGCCTGGCCGCTGCCGGGCGCAAGAACTCCGCCGCCAAGGCGTTGCTGCGGGCCGAGGACGATCTGTCCGCCGCCAGCGATGGCATCGAGGAGCCGGACCGGGTGTTCTTCTTCGGCGAGGCCAGCCTGGCTCACGAGACCGCGTGTGCCCTGCGCGACATAGGAGACCTCGACGGCTCCGTCCGCGAGTTCCACCACAGCGTCCGCACCCGCAAGACGGCGAAGTTCACCCGCACCCACGCGGTGACGCTGGGATATCTCGGCTCTGTGTACGCGCAGATGAACAACATCGACCGGGCTTGTGCCACTTGGTCGCAGGCACTCGATGCCATGGACGGCGTACGGTCCGGCCGCACCCGGCAGGCCGCTGCCGACATGCGCACCCTGCTGTCCCCTTACCGACGGCGCGGCGCTTCGTCGGTAAGCGAGATCGACGCGCGCGCCGCCGCGTACCTGTCCGAAACAGCCTGATGAGGAGCCACTGATGGCAGACCGTGAGACGTTCGAGGTCGAGGCACTCGGCCATGTGGTCGGCGGCCGGATCGAACCCACTGACGACTTCTGGGGTGGCACCCGGGCGATCATCCGGCTCGACGGGTCCCTCTTCACGCCCGACGCGACCAAGGGCCTGGAGGACTTCTCGCACCTGGAGGTCGCCTTCCGCTTCCACCTCACCGACCCGACCGATCTGAACCTCGGAGCCCGCCGGCCCCGGGACAACCCGGACTGGCCGGAGGTCGGCATCTTCGGGCACCGCAACATGCGGCGCCTGAACTGGCTCGGGGTCTCGCGCTGCCGCCTGATCAAGGTAGACGGCCTGGACCTCCACGTCGAAGACCTCGACGCCGTGGACGGCACCCCGGTCCTGGATGTGAAGCCGTGGTTCGCCGAAATGGGGCCGCGCGGCGAGCAGCGCCAGGCCGACTGGACCACCATCATGCTCCACGACTACTTCGCGCCAGCAGTCGGCGACTGACAGGGGCGAGTTCACGAAAGCTGCAGGCCGCCACCGAGCAGTGGCGGCCTGCAGCTTTGGGCCGGTCAGCCCCAGGTAGCGTCGGCGAGCAGTGGTGGGGCATTAGGTCGGTGCCCGACGTGAGGTCGGCCGGTGTCCGGGGCGGGCTCAGCGGGTTCGGCGCTGAGGTGCGGTGGCCGGCGCGGTCGGCGGGGTTACCGGGCTGGCCGGGACGGTGGGAGCGGGCCGCTGGCCGGGGGAGATCGCGGTGGCTGCGCGTATGCGCGCGGCTTCGGCGGTGGGGTTGGGGGCGGGGTTGCGGCTGGTGTGCTGAATGCGGCCGAGAAGGACCTTGGCGGGCAGGCGGGCGGTGGTGAGTTCGCGCCTGGCGGCGGCTTCGGCGATCAGCTCCATCGGCTGGTGGCCGAGGGCCTTGGCGTCGGCGAGGACGGTGGCGAGAGCGGGCCAGTTGGGGTCGGCGAGGATCCGCTTCGCGTGGTCGGGGATGGCGGAGCGAACGTCGCCGGCGAGGGTGTTGGTGATCTCCCTGGTCGGCTGGCGGTGGGTGAGTGCGGCAAGGTGGTCGATGGCGGCGTGGTCGTAAGCGGCCTGCAAGTGCTGGACGGCCTGCTGGGCGGCCTGGGCCTGCTGGGCGTGGCCTCGGGCCTGGTGCCAGCGACTGGTGAGGATCGCGGCCCACACGAGGGCTGCGAGCGTCACGGTGAGTGCGTTTCCGTCTGGCCCGTCGCCCGCGTGGATGATGTCGCGGGCTGCTCGGCGAAGGTCGGCGGCGGCCTGGTGGTCGGCGCGGATCCTTGAGCGCTGGGCTCGGGCGAACGCGCGGGTGGCGGATCGTAGTTCGGCCCGGAGTTCGGCGGGGGCGGTCTGCGCGGTGGCGTTGATGATGTCGCCCAGTGCGGTGATCTGCGCCTGCGCCAGCGCACCGTTCCCATCCCCACCGGTTCCGCTGGCGGTGTCCTCGGTGAGGTGCTGGTGGAGGGTGTCGAGGGCGTCGGTGGTGCGCTGCCAGCTGATGGTGGGCCGGTTGCGCCGGGCGGTGGGGTGCTCCTCTGGGGTGCCGGCCGTGAGGCGGGCCTGAAGCTTGGGCAGGGAGAGGTCGGGGGCGATCTTGCCGCCGGGGATGTAGATCTGCTCGCCGGCCTTGTTCACGTCGCCGGGACGGCCGACTGAGTAGCCCTGGAGGTCGCCGGAGGGCAGGCGGCGGATCTTGACCTCGACGCCGTCCGCCTGGAGGTAGGCGAGGAGTTCCTCGACGTTTGCGGCGTGGGGGATGGCGTCGCGGATACGTTCCTGCAGCCAGACGCGGCTGGCCTGCTGCCAGCCGAGGCGGTCGGCCTTGTGCATCTCGGCCTGGGTGGGATGGCGCTCGCCGGTGCGGTCACCGGCGGGGACTTGGTAGAGGCCGAGTTCCTTCTCGATCTGACGGGCTTCGGCCTGGGCGTGCTTGCCGCAGTTGTGGAGTTTGGGGCGGCGGCCGTCCTCGCGGACGGTGGTGGCGAGTATGTGGATGTGGTCGTCCGCGTGGCGGACGGCGATCCAGCGGCAGCCGTGCGGGTCGCGGTCGGGAGCGATGCCGGCGGCGTGGACGATGCGGCGGGCGATCTCGCCCCACTCGGCGTCCGAGAGGTAGCGGTCGGTCTTGGCGGCACGGACGGGGCAGTGCCATACGTGGTCGGTGACCTTCCGCCCGAAGCCGCTGTTGCGCAAGTTGACCGGCTCGTCGAGGATCCGGGCGAGCTGGGTGAGGGTCGCGCTTGGGTCGCGGCCGGGGTCGGCCAGGCCGAGCGGGCTGAAGGAAGCGACGATGTGCGGGTCGATGTGCTCATCGTGGCGGCCGGGCCCGTACAGGTAGGCAAGTAGGCCGCGGGTGTTGTGGCCGAGGTCCTTGACGGAGGGGATCACGCGGGTTCGCCTCCTTCGGGGCTGGTGGTGGGAAGGAGCAGGGCACGGGCGATGTCGCGGAGCAGGTTCTCCACGCGGATCAGGCGCTCACGGCTGTCAGGTACGAGGCGGTCGTCGCGGTGGAGCACGTGGACCATCTGGTTGATGTTGTTGCCGATGGCGTTGATCTCCAGGCGGACCTCGGCCCGGAACTCCTGAAGGGCGAGGCGGTCGGTGTGCAGGGGCAGGTCGACGGTGAACTCGCCCCGGATGAACGCCAGGGAGATGTCCCCGAGGTATCCGGAGATGGTGTCCCCGTAGCCGTGGTGGTCGGAGGCATCGAGCAGCTCTGCGTACTCGGGTTCGGTGAAGCCGACCGGACCGACTCGTTCCGTGCGGCGCTTCCCGTTGAACTTCCGGATCTTCCCCTTCGGCATCGGCTGGGCGCCTTCGGGAGCGTTCAGTTTCGGGACGTCGAGGGCGGCGGTGTTCACGTGCAGGAACGCGTCGCGGGCGGCGCACACGCTCTCGTCATCGACGGCGGCGGGCGTCGCGGTGCTCGGCTGGTCGGCGTGGACGCGGGCGAGGATGTCGAGCTGCAGTGCGTTGAGCTTGTCCGGGTCCAGGCCGCCCTCGGCCTGGACCTCCTGGCTTGGCGCGCCCTCGCGCCGGGCTTCCTCCGCCACGCCTGGGGCGGAGGACCCCAGACCCGCGCGAAGTGTCGGAGACTGGGTACAACTGGCTCCGCCAGGAGCCGAGTTACCGAACGCCCGGAGCAGACGGCTGAACAGCCTACCGGCCTTCGCACCCTGCTCGGGGACAGTGACGCCGGCATCGAGGGGGTGCTGCGGATCGGGCACGGGGTCCTCCGGATTTTCTGTCGGGACAGGCCGATGGGCGGTGGGGTGTCGCGGGTGATGGTCCAGGCGAATGCCGGTTTGGCAGTGCCGAATTTGCGGTGTAGCAGGCGGCGGTCCGGGGCTTCGCGGCAGGGGAACGGGCACGGCGCTGGGCGGATGCGGCGGGTCGGGCATCTCGCCTCGCCGGGTCGGCGAGGTGCCCGGAAGGACGCGGATCAGTCGGCGGCGGTCGGCTGGTGGGGCTCGTCGTCGGGGCGGAGCATCTTCATGACCTCGGTGAGCCGCTGGTCGGAGATCGTGAGGCCCCGTTCCCGTATGGCATCGCGGACCACGGATCGGCTCAGCTTCCGGGCGTCGGTCCACGCCTGGAGGCCGATGGCGGCCAGTTCGTCCAGGGAAGCGCCCGGCGGACGGCCTGCGGGCTTGGCGGTTGGGGGCTGAGCCGTATTTCCGCTCGGCCTCTGGCCTGCGGGTTCGTCGGGGACGGTGTCCTCGGTCCGGGCGTGCCCGCGGCTGCCCGGAACTGTCCACGGAAGATCTTCGGCCGCTGCGGACCGGCTGCGGGCCGCGGGCCGTTCCGGCGTCGTCTGCCCGACTCCGCTCTCGCGCGGCTCGCTTGTCGGTAGCTGAGCGGGGACGCTGCCGTGTTCTGCGGGCCTCAGACCGCCCGCAGTTTCGCTCACCGCCCGGACGGTTTCTTCGACCGGGGACGGGTCGCCGGTCCGGGCGGCGGTGGGGTGGGTGTGGCGGGCGGTGATAATGCCCAGGTGGACGGACCCGGCGAGGGCGAGCGGGGCAACGGCGGACAGGACGCCGACCGACACATCGCTTAGGTACAGCTGACCGGTGACCGCGAGGGTCTGTTGGTTGAGGCGGACGGCGTGCAGGACATTGGCCCAGATGCTGGCGGTGGTGGAGGCGCCGAAGAGCAGCCACACGTAGGCGCGGGCCGTCAGTGGCGCGATGCGCAAGATCAGCAGCGCGCGGACGCTGTAGGCGATGAACCCGTCGATGATCAGAGGGAAGAGGTAGGTGAGCGGGCCTCGGACATGGATCGCGATGGCCGTCTGGCGCAGGGCGTCGTAGGAGAGAGCGAAGCCGACGAGGGCGAGCAGGCCGATCGCGGCAAAATCCCAGCCGGTCACGCGGCTTGAGGTCTGGGCGGTGCGGTCCAGGGTGGCGGGCATGGGGTGGTGTTCGTCCCTTTGGCTGTCGGGGTGTTGGGTGCCTGGCCTGCTGAACGCGCACGCGTTCCCCCTCTTAAGGAGGGGGAACGCGCGTGCGACTGGGGCCGCGTGAACGGCATGCAGGGGCGCGTGCGCTGCGGGCTCGCGGTTTTCGGTGGTTGGCGTGCGCGGTGTGGGCGGCGCGTGGTGGCCAGCACGGCGGGTGGCGCGTGATCGGCTGCGTGATCGCGACTGGTGGGCCGGTCAGGAGACGGCGGCGATGTGGCGGACGGTGGAGCGGTAGCGGGTCTGCTGGCCGCCCCCGGCTCCGCCCGTGGCGCCGTCCTGCCGGGTGGCCTTGCCGGTCTTGACCAGGTTCTCCAGGCGCCTGCGGGCCTTCTCGATGTCGGAGCGGTCGGGGTCGGCCTCGCCGGTCAGCCGGCAGGCCAGCTCACGGGCGGTCATGCCCTGTGGGGCGGCGGCGAGGATGGCGGCCGGGTCGAGGGCCGCCTCGACGGTGGAGGTGCCCCGGGTGTGGTCGTGGACCACCGACAGCGGGCCGACGTCGCCGGTGACGGTCTTGAGCTGGTGCAGCTTGACGATCGGATCCCCGGCCGCGCCGGCGAGGAACAGCACGCTGCCGGCTCCGGCGGTGAACCACGCCGACCCGTACACCCGGTCCAGCACTGGCCGCTCACCGCGCTTGGCGTCGCCGCCGGACTTGCGCTGGTGGTGAAGTTCCAGCAGCTGGGTACCGGAGCGAAGCAGCCGCTGACGGGCGTTGTTGTAGGCGAGGCCAGCCTCGTCGTCGGTGAGTTTGCCGACGACGTCCTTGAGGCTGTCGATGACCACGGTGTCCGCCCGGTGGGCCTCGGCCATCTCGGCCAGCAGGTTGGGCTCCCGGTCGAGGCCGGCGGGCAGCGGGCCGGTCCAGAAGACCAGCCGCTCGGCGAGGTGGCGCCGGTCTGCGGGCAGGACGCGGCGGGCGAAGGCGCGGGCGATCTGCGGCGGGCGGTCCATCGCCAAGTACAGGACGCGCTCGCCCTCGGCGACCGGCATGTCCAGCACGGCAGAGAGCAGGCCGAGGCGGGCCAGGACGATCTGGTGGGCGATCGTGGTCTTGCCGACCCCCGGCGGGCCGACCAGCATCAGGGACTCGCCATCGGCCCAGGCGGTCTGCTCGCGGCTGCCCCAGATCGGGGCGACCTGGTCGCCGAGGTCCTGGACGAAGGACCAGCCGTCCACCGCGAACCGGGTCAGCCGCTGCCCGCCCGCACCGAAGCCCCGGTCGGCCGCCGAGGTCAGCTCGGCGTCGAGTGCGGCCCGGATCCGCTCCGGGTCGGCGCCCTCGGCGTCGGTCTGCTGGAGCAGACGGACGGCGGTGGCCTGCCAGCGCCGCAGTTCGGCCTTCTCCCGCACGATCTGCGCGTGGTAGTCCGCGCCGGAGACGGGGACGGCGGCGGTGAACAGGCGGTGAAGGTAGGACGGGCCGCCGACGCGGCTGAGGTTGCCGCCCTTGGCGAGCTGAGCGCCCACGGCGGTCGGGTCGGTCGGGGCGCCCTCGTCGCGCAGCGCGAGCAGCGCGCGCCAGACATCGCCGTGCGCGGGCCGGTAGAAGTCGCCCGGCTCCAGGATCGGGCGGATCACGTCGATCGCCTCGGCCTGGAACATGCCGGTGCCCAGCACCATCGCCTCGGCGTCCAGGTCGTGCGGCGGCACCGGCAGCCCGCCCAGCCCACCGAGGGCCAGCGAGGTGGGCTCGTCATCCTGGAAGGGGGGTGCGGTCCGGGAGCTGGGAAACGTACGCTGGGACACGGAACTCCTTGCGCGGTGCCGTACGGCTGGCAGGCCGAAGGCACCCGTGTTGATCGTTATTTGTGGGCGGTCGTCAGGGAGTCGTCTCGGCCCTTGGTGCTCCAACACCAGGGGCCGACCCTTTCCCGGGGCCCGCGCCGTGCGCGGGCCCCGGGTGAGCGCGGTCAGGCCGCGAGAGCCACGGCGCTGGCCGTAGCGGTCCCCATCAGGTCGGCCAGGCGGGCCGCGCTGCGGGGGCTGATTGTCGTCCGGAAACCGGAGCAGACCCTCTCCAGCGCTCGTGCGCGCTCATCGGCCGGGCCGTCGATGCGCGGCCGGGTGCTGGTGGAGCCGTCGGCTCGGTGGGGCGCGATCACCTTCCCGTGAGCGTCGGGAGGGTGGGCGGCCTGAGGGCGTACGGGCAGGGTCAACTGAGCCTCCTCACGGACGGGGTGCGGGGCTGGGCAGGCCCTCAACGTGCACCGGGCCGCGCGGGTTGTGGGCGGTCGTCTGGTGGTGTCCCTGGCCGTGGTGCTCCAACACCACGGCCAGGAGGCTGCCGCACTCCGAGCGCTGGCAGGCGGTCGTCGCGGCTCGGGCGGGGTTACGGCATGTTGGGGTTCCTCGTATCTGGGCAGGCTGGGGCGTCCGGCGAAGGCGCGCTGCCTTCGCCGTGCACAGATGACCACGGGTTGGCCGGTTTGGCGCTGCCGGAATCCGGTGATAGTGACCGGCCATAAGGCGAGGGACCCGATCTGCCTGCCCGGTCGCGAGCAGAACGGCCTCTCGTCATCAGTTCCTCTTCCCTGTCTCGTTCTGTCCCGGATGACGCTTGGTCGGCAGCGGAATGCAGCCCGCAGACTGCACATCAGCATCGCGATGAAGCGGCCGTTTCCAAGCGGCCGACCTTCGCGGCAATGGGCCCTCCTGCCGTTCTGATCGGTGCTCTGGCGGGCTGGTCTAGCGCGCTGGCCCCAGCACCCGAGGCTGCTGGCGCTCGCCGTGGCCGGATTCATCAAGGCTGTGTGTGGCACATGAGAGCCGTCGTCCAACGCTGAATCGGCCTCGCGCCTGGCGCTGCCGTCCTAGCATCAGCCGTGAGGGTCGGCGCACCAGGAGGGCGTTGTGGCAGATCTCGTCTACCTGTCCGAGAGGAAGATCCGCGATGAGCTTGATCGTCTAGGTAAAGCTCCACGTCAGCGTTCAACCGGGCTTGAGTTAGCGGCCGTTCCCAAGCTCACAATCGCTGAGGCACCCCTGACGCCCGGGGCCGATGACTTGCCGCAGAGGTTCCAACGGGCCTTGGCCTACGTAGAAAAGGAAGCAAGAGCGTTCACGGATCCGGCGATTGAGTTGGCAGAGTGGATCACCTTCGACCTACCCATGGGATACGCACTGGGCGGCCGGGATGGGCGAACCCCACCTGTTCAAGACGTCGCCCTCTTCGCCGGCGCCGTTCCTGGAATTGCTGTAGGCCAGGAGCGACCCATCAAGCTCTTGCTCTCCGGCGACGCCAGGCATCTGCTGATGGGTGGCTGCAAACCGCTCAGCCCAGATGATCCCGTCGGTGTGGGTTGGATGGGCTCTGGGACAACCTGGCTGTACCACCTCGTTCAGACGATCGAAGACTTCACCGACCGTGGCATCGATGAACTGCCTTCCTTCCTACGAGATCCTGCTATTCACCTCCGTCGAGGAAACGACCCCGAACAAGTAGCGCAATGGGTGTATCGCTATGTGGCTCGCAGCCATCCAGCCGGGCAGGAGGAACGGCTGCGGGGATACGCACGGGTTCTCCTCAAGACAGAGCGTGACTGGCCAGAGCGCCTCGTTCTGGCCACTCCTCTATACATCGAACATTCCAGGCCTAGGCCCGCACGCTGGTTGATCCCTCTGCGTCGGTCCCGACGATTCAGGCACCAGACAGCATGAGTTGGGTGACAGCTGCCCGTGCCACCCGCCTCCCAGAGCGCGGGTACGACGGCACTCGATAGCAGTTCAGAGCGGGTTCTGATCGATCCGGATCCGGTCCCAGTCCATGTATCGGCCGTACTTCGAGGGCTCGTCGATCACCACGCCGGAGAAGAGGAACCGTAGCACCGCGTTCCGCCGCTCGTCCGTCATCTCCTTGGCGAACCACGCTTGCCGAGCCCCGGCCCCGGTCAGGCCGTCCAGCAGGACCATCGGCCGTACGACGACCCTGCGTTGGGCTTTCGCGATGCGGGCCTGGATCTCCTTGCGCATCTTGCGGAACTCCGCGGTGCTGATCTCCTTGGCCGTCCACATCTCGTTCAGCTCGGCGAGCTGCTGCTGGTCTGCATCGACCGCCTCGGCGGCATCGCCCGACATGTTGCTGGCCGCAAGACGGCCGTCAACCCTGAGCTTCCCGAGCAGCTCGATCGCGGCATCCCTCACGAAGTCCTCCAGCGACTCCGCCCTGATCGAACGAACGCACTTCTGATCGCCGTTCCGGTTCCGCCGGTTGCACTGGTAGGCCGGACCGTTCTGCTTCGCGGTACCGGACATCAAGGTGCCGCACCGCGAGCACATCACGAGGCCGCGCAGGAGGTAGAACCGCTGCGGAGGCTTGCTCCTGCTCTCCTGGTATGCCGCCGCCCGGTACTCACGCCGGGCTCGGACCTCCTCCCAGGTACCCGGCTCGATGATGGCCGGCCAGGCACCCCGGCCCACCTCCTCCCCTTGGTGCATGCGGATGCCGGCGACATGCCGTGAGTCGAGCAGCGCGCGCACGGTCCCGGCGTTCCACGCCTTGCCGTTGGCCGTCTGGATCCCGCGCTGGTGCAGGTCTCGCGCGATCGGGGAGGGCCCCTCGCCCTTGAGGTATCGGTCGAACACCTCTCGGACGGTCTCCGCCTCCTCCTTCACGATCGTCATGCCGCCCGGCTCGTAGCCGAACCGGCGGACGCCGCCCTGCGGCTTCCCTTCCTGGGCACGGTCCTTCATGGCCGACTTCAACCGGCGGGAGGTGTCGTCGGACGAGCGGCAGGCGTGGGCCACCTCGATTCGCAGGATGAACCGGTCATCCGGGTCGGAGAGGTCACGCCGGTTCGCCTCACCATGGAGGGTGATCGCGTGGTCGTCCGAGACCTGGAGCAGTTCCTCCAGGTCTCGCGGCTGCCGCATCAGCCGGTCCGGGTGGTAGGCGATGATGTGCCGGAAGTTCCGGTTCCGGGCCTCCTCCAGCAGCTTGTCCCAGCCCGGCCTCTTCCTCTTCCGCTTCCAGGCCGACCGGCTGTTGTCCACGTACACGTGCTCAGGGTTGATGACGAAACCACGCCGCTCGGCGATCTCGCGGCAGATTCGCTCCTGGCGGTCCACGCCAGTCTGGTCGTCGTCGTCCGCCTGGGATATTCGGCAGTAGATCGCCGCCGGTTCTCCGGCGGCGGAGGTTCGCAGGTCAGAACTGGTTCGTCGCATGCGAATGAGTGTACGAACACGGAGTGGCCTGGGTCACCGCGAGCCCGGCCCTGGTCGCGGCCGTGCGCACCGCCAAGCAGTACCTCACCTACGTGAGCGCCGGCCCCTTCCAGTACGCCGTCGCCGAGGCGCTGCGGCTGCCCGACAGCTACTTCGACACCCTCCGCGCCGACCTGCGGCGCAAGCGGGACCTGCTGGTCGACGGCCTGGCGGCGGCCGGCTTCCGGGCCTTCACCCCCGAGGGCACGTACTTCGTCACCACCGACATCACCCCACTCGGAGGGAAGGACGGCGTCGAGTTCTGCCGCGCCCTGCCCGAGCGCTGCGGGGTCGTCGCCATCCCGAACGCCGTGTTCTACGACAACGTCGACGCCGGCCGTAGCCTGGTCCGCTTCACTTTCTGCAAAAAGGACGATGTCCTCCAGGAGGCCGTGACCCGTCTGCAGCGCCTCTGAGGGCCCGCGCGCCCCATTTCGCGCCCTTCGAACAGGAGCGGTCCCGCCCCGACAAAAGTTCTGAGGCACCATCAACTTGCTTGGTCGGCTTGCCCGTTTACTGCCAACGAGGCACATCCGACGGCCTTTCCGGCACACCTCCGCCGCCCTCTCCGTCGCGTGCAGGGAGGGCGGCGGCGCGTGATGCGCGCGGGCGGCGCACACCCGGCGCGCACGGCGCGCGACCCGGTGGGAGGGGCGCGCGCTGTGCAAACTCGCACACCGGGTCGATCAGAGCCGGGAAGCAGGTGTGCTCGAAACGGTGAATGCTTGACAAAGTTGGGTAAATCACCGGCGGACCCGGCGTATTCGTGCTTCTCTGCTGCTGAATCTCCAGCCGGAATCCTTCCTTCCACGGTCGGCCGCGCCCAGGGCCGCACAGCCACGAACAGCCTCGCGATCGCCTAGGCCTACTCGCTGCTGCTCGGCGGGCGCGCACGGAGCTGAAACGCGGAGCCGAGCATGCTCACCACACTGCAGACCTCCTACACGGACACCCGCGCCGGTGACCTCGCCTGGTGCCTCGGCGGCGACCCGCTGCCCGCTCTCGCGGTCCGCGACCTGAGACTCTCCGGAGGCGGCCGTCCGGGCACGACCGGCACCCTCCAGCTGCGGCTGCTGGGCGCCTCGCACCAAGTGGTGATCGACGCCGCTCCCGGCCGGTGCCTGGAGACCGTCGCCTGCCTGCCCGGCCGCCGCACCCCGCTGCCGGCCCGGGTGGCCAAACAGGTCGGCGGCTGGGAGTACGAGTTCGCCGCCCGGATCGAGGCGCTGCCGCCGCACGACTTCGCCGCCCGCGCCCAGGAACTGCTCACCCTCGTCGAAGGCCACCCGCGGGGCCTCGCCGGGGTCTTCCCGGGCGACCCCAGCGCCTTCACCGCACTGGTCACCCAGGGCGGCACGGACCGCCTGCTCTGGCGGACCTGGCACGCCTACCCGCAGGAGGGGCAGCTGGTGTGCACCCGCTCCTCGCTCGTGGTGTCGGGGCCATGACCACCGAAGGCCAGGACGGAAGCACCGATCCGGACATACGCCGCAAAGTGAAGGCCTCAGAATCGTACGCAGGAACGATTCGTCAATCCGACGTCGCTCACTGTCCGTCGGATGGGCGCAGCTATCCGTCCCGCACGTCCCCTAGCGTTTGTTCGTGATCAACCATCCGGCCGGTCCGCCCGCACGCCCGCGAGTGGACCTCGACGACGGCACCCCACCCCGCCCCGGGCACGGCCTCGCCCCACTGCCCGCCCGCCGTCGGTCCCGGCTGCGCTGCCGCCCCCGGCTCGCCCGCCTGACCGTCCTGATGGCCGCGTTCGTCTGCGCGGCCTGCGGACTGGTCTACGAGCTCGAACTCGTCGCGCTCGGCGACTACCTGCTCGGGGACACCGTCACCCAGACCTCCGTCGTGCTCTCCGTCATGGTGTTCGCGATGGGCCTCGGCTCCCTGCTCGCCAAACGGCTCACCCGCCGACCCGCCACCGCCTTCGCCCTCGTCGAGTGCGCGCTCGCCCTCACCGGCGGACTCTCCGTCCTCACCCTCTACTCCTGCTGGGCCTGGCTCGGCCGCTACCAAGCCGCGATGATCGGCCTCACCTGCCTCATCGGCACCCTGATCGGCGCCGAGATCCCCCTGCTGATGACCCTCATCCAACGGATCCGGCGCGAGGACGCGGGCCGCGCCGCAGCCGACCTGTTCGCCGCCGACTACGTGGGCGCGCTGATCGGCGGACTCGCCTTCCCGTTCCTGATCCTGCCCGCGCTCGGCCCCGGCGACGGCGCACTTGTCACCGGCGCCGTCAACGCCGTCGCCGGCGCCGCCGTCGTGCTCTGGCTCTTCCGGGAAGAACCGGCCCCGCCGATACGACGGCTCCTCTGGGGCGGCTGCCTGCTCGTCCTCGCCGTGCTCGCCGCGGCCGCCGCCGGCTCCGAGAGCATCGAACGCGCCGCCCGGCACGCCCTCTACGGCGACCAGGTCCGCTACGCCACCCGCAGCCGGCACCAGGAAATCGTGCTCACCGGCCCCGCCGAGGGCCCCCTCCGGCTCTACCTCGACGGACGACTCGCGGTCTGCGGCCCCGACGAGTACCGGGCCAGCGAGGGCCTGGTCCACCCCGCCATGGCCGCCGGCCCCGACACCCGCGTCCTGCTGCTCGGCGGCGGCGACGGGCTCGCCCTCCGGGAGGTCCTGCGACACCGGGGCGTCCGCTCCGTCCGGCTGGTCGACGCCGACCCAGCCCTCCCCCGGCTCGCCCGCACCGACCCCGCCCTCGCCGCCCTCGGCGGCCACTCCCTGGACGACCCCCGGGTCCGCACCACCGCCGCCGACCCGATGGCCTGGCTGCGCGGAGCGGGCACGGACGCGGGCACGGACGCGGACGCCTCCGGCGGCGACGGACCGTACGACGTGGTGCTCGCCGACCTGCCCGCACCGGCCGACGGCGGGCCGGTCAAGTTCCACTCCCAGGAGTTCTACGGCCTCGCCGCCCGGCTGCTCTCCCCCGGCGGCCGGATCGCCGTCCGGGCCGGAAGCGACCTGGACGGCCTCTGGCAGATCGACTCCGGTCTGCGCACGGCCGGGCTGCAGACCACCCCGTACGCCGTGCCCGGCAGCCCCACCGCCACCTGCCGCCCCGGCCCACCGGACACCACCCAGAACTACCTCCTCGCCGCCGCCACCCGCCCCCCGCTCACCCTCGCCCCCGACGCCCCACCGCCCCTCGCCCTCACCCCCGACACCCTCCACGCCTCCACCACCCGCCTCACCACCCTCCGCCCCGCCCACCCCCCGGCCGCCCTCACCCTCCTCAGCCCCCGCTGACCGGCGGTCGCAGGCGCCCTCAGGAGCAGTCGGGCCTCCGGGGGAGCAAGCGCGATCGGAACGACGGCGGGCCGGGCGGGTCGCGAGGCGCCGGGCGGGGGTGTGGGGGGTCGGTCGGGGTGGGGCGGGTGAGGTGGGGAAAGTCGGGTGGTGGTGGGTAGGGACCGGGCGGGTTCGGGTCGGTAGGCTCCGTGGCATGGAGCATGAGGTTGTCGTCCCGATGTCCGCCGAGCTGGTGCGGCAGGCCTTGCAGGATCCGGCACTGCTGGCGCGGAGTGTGCCGGGGCTGAGCACCGAGCCGGCTGCGGTCGGGGGCGGGCCGGCCGAGGAGATCAGCGGGCGGCTGAAGCTGCGGATCGGCAGCTCCACGATCACGTACAAGGGTGTGCTGTCGCTGATCGGGGGCCGGGAGGGCGTGCTGACCGTGCTCGCCGAGGGCCAGGAGGCCCGGGGCAGTGGTGAGGCGACGGCCACCGTACGGGTCAGCGTCGCGGACGGCGCCGAGGACGGCACCGCCGTGATCCGCTTCACCGGCGATCTGAGCGCCACCGGTCGGCTGACCGAGTTCGACGGGGAGTCCCTCGACGCCACCGGCCGCCGACTGCTGGACAGGTTCGCCGCCGCCCTGGTGGCCCCGGAGGGCGACCAGGAGGGCGACCAGGAGCAGGACCAGGACCAGGAGGACGCCGAGGCCGGGACCGCCGGAGTGGTCTTCATCGAGGACCGCCTGGACCAGCCCGGTGGCGACCTCGACGACGACCTCTCCGACCTGATCGCCTTCTCCGACGCCGACGCCGAGCGCTTCGGTCTCCCCACCGGCTCCGCCGACGACGAGGACACCGAGGACGCCCAGGCCGCCCAGGACGGGCAGAACGAGGACGGGGACGACAGCGGCGCCGAGGTGGCGGACGACGTCGAGGAGGGCCCCGCCGAGCAGGACGCCGTCGCCGAGGAGATCCCCGTCGAGCCACTCTTCGCGTACGAGGAGGAGCCGGTGCTCACCGGCCCGGTGCGCCGCAGCATCGTCGGCCGGTCCGCCGAGGAGGTGGATCACGCCCCGCCGCGCGGTCCGTACGCCCCGGCGCTGCCGTCCCGCAGCGCGCGGGCCCGGGCGGCGTCCCGCTGGGGCGGCGAGGCGGGCGGGATCGTGGTGCCGGGTGCCGGCGGCCGTAGTGCGGTGCCGTGGGTGATCGGCGGTTCGGTGGCGCTGCTGGGTGGTGCCGTGGTGCTGGTGAGGGCGCTGCGCCGCCGCTAGTCGGCCGGAGCGCCGCGGGGATCGCCAGGCCCTAGACTGAACGCTCATGAGCAACGACCGCGACGCCCTGCTGGCACAGATCAAGGACAAGGCCGTCGTGCACGGCAAGGTCACCCTTTCCTCCGGCAAGGAGGCCGACTACTACGTCGACCTGCGCCGGATCACGCTGGACGGCGAGGCAGCCCCGCTGGTCGGTCGGGTGATGCTGGATGCGACCTCGCACCTGGAGTACGACGCCGTCGGCGGTCTGACCCTGGGCGCCGACCCGGTGGCCGCCTCGATGCTGCACGCCGCCGCCGCTCGCGGGCAGAAGCTGGACGCCTTCGTGGTCCGCAAGGCGGGCAAGGCGCACGGCCTGCAGCGCCGGATCGAGGGCCCCGAGGTGAAGGGCCGCCGGGTGCTGGCGGTCGAGGACACCTCCACCACGGGCGGCTCGGTGCTGACCGCGGTCGAGGCGCTGCGCGAGGCGGGCGCCGAGGTGGTCGGCGTCGCGGTGATCGTGGAGCGCGGCGGCGCGGGTGCCATCGCGGAGCAGGGCCTGGAGTACGTGACCGCGTACACCCTGGACGACCTGGGTCTCTGACGTCCGAGCCGCAGCACGGAACCGCCTGACGGGACCGCCTTGCCGGGAGCCTGACGGGACCACCTGACGAACGACAGAGGGCCGGGTCTGTTTCACGTGAAACAGACCCGGCCCTCTGGTGCGTCTGCGGTCAGCCCCGCCGGTGCCGACCGCCGCCGGCCTGGGCCGAGGTGTCGTCGGTGTGGTCGGCGCCGCCCGCCTTCTTCTTCTTCCGCTCGCGCATGACCTCGATCAGGATCGGCGAGATCGACAGCAGCACGATCAGCAGCACCGCCGGGATCAGGTACTTGTCGATGACCGGGGCGAGCGCGTCGCCGAAGAAGTAGCCGATCAGCAGCATGGACTCGGTCCAGAGCACACCGCCGATGACGTTCCACAGGAAGAACGTCTTGGCGGGCATCTCCAGGGTGCCGGCGACCGGGTTCAGGAAGGTGCGGACGATCGGCATGAAGCGGGCCAGCAGCACGGCCTTGCCGGAGCCGAACTTGTTGAAGTACTCCTCCGCCTTCACCACGTACTCGCGGCGGAAGATCTTCGAGTCGGGCTTGTCGAACATCTTCGGCCCGACCTTGGCGCCGATCAGGTGCCCCAGCTGGGCGCCGGCGATCGCCGCGATCGGGCAGCCGACGAGCAGGACCCCGATCGGCAGCCTGGCGCCTTCACCGAGCACCGACGAGGCGGCGCTCGAGGAGGCGACGCCCGCGATGATCAGCAGCGAGTCGCCCGGGAAGAAGAAGCCCACGAGCAGGCCGGTCTCCGCGAAGATGATCGCGATCAGCCCGATGGCGCCGAGGGACGAGATCAGGGATTTGGCGTCGAGCAGATTGACGGCCAACTGGTTGTAGTCCACGGGCGCAGGATAGCGGGCGGACCTTACGGACGAGCGGGCGTACCGTGCCCGGGACCCCTGTTCCGACAGGCGGGCTCCTGCTGACCTGTGGGCACGAGTCTGGGAAGATGGCCCAGGCGTCCGGTCCGCGGCGGCCCACCACCCTCATGGCCGTACGCGGAGGTCGCCTCGAAGCTTGGTGCCGGAGAGCCACACCGCAACGCCGCGCGTCGGCGGGCCGGCACGGAGTCGTCACGAAGGCGTACACAGCGTCGGACAGCACCGTCCGTACGCCGCAACCCGACAGGAGCGGATCGCATGCCCATCGCAACTCCCGAGGTCTACACCGAGATGCTGGACCGGGCCAAGGCGGGCAAGTTCGCCTACCCGGCCATCAACGTCACGTCGTCGCAGACCCTGCACGCCGCGCTGCGTGGTTTCGCCGAGGCCGAGAGCGACGGCATCATCCAGATCTCGACCGGTGGCGCGGAGTTCCTGGGCGGCCAGCACAACAAGGACATGGTGACCGGCGCGGTCGCGCTCGCCGAGTTCGCCCACATCGTCGCCGCCAAGTACGACATCACCGTCGCGCTGCACACCGACCACTGCCCGAAGGACAAGCTGGACGGCTACGTCCGCCCGCTGCTGGCGGTCTCCGCCGAGCGCGTGGCCAAGGGCGAGAACCCGCTGTTCCAGTCGCACATGTGGGACGGCTCCGCCGAGACCCTGGCCGACAACCTGGCCATCGCCCAGGAGCTGCTGGCCCAGGCCGCCGCCGCCAAGATCATCCTCGAGGTCGAGATCACCCCGACCGGTGGCGAGGAGGACGGCGTCACGCACGAGATCAACGACGAGCTGTACACCACCGTCAACGACGCCGTGCGCACCGCCGAGGCCCTGGGCCTGGGCGAGAAGGGCCGCTACCTGCTGGCCGCCTCGTTCGGCAACGTGCACGGCGTGTACAAGCCGGGCAACGTCGTGCTGAAGCCGGAGCTGCTGCGCGAGCTGCAGGACGCGATCGGCAAGCAGTACGGCAAGACCGACCCGTTCGACTTCGTCTTCCACGGCGGTTCGGGCTCCACCGCCGAGGAGATCGCCACCGCGCTGGAGAACGGCGTCGTGAAGATGAACCTGGACACCGACACCCAGTACGCCTTCACCCGCCCGGTCGCCGGCCACATGTTCGCCAACTACGACGGTGTGCTGAAGGTCGACGGCGAGGTCGGCAAGAAGAACACCTACGACCCCCGCACCTGGGGCAAGCTCGCCGAGGCCGGCATGGCCGCCCGCGTGCTCGAGGCCGCCCAGCAGCTGCGTTCGGCCGGCAAGCGCCTGAAGTGAGCACGGCAGCCGCGTGAAGTGAGCGCGATAACCGCGTGAACCAGGCGCGATAGCCGCGTGAGACACGGGTGCCCCCGGCGGAGGACCGCCGGGGGCACCCGCACGTCGGGTTCCTACTGCTTGAGCTCCGCGTACGCCTCCGCGCTGCTGTCCTTCAGGAACTGCCAGCAGCGGGTCTCCTCCTCGGTCTCCTTGATCGCGCCGGCCGCCCGCGCGAGCGCCGCCAGGCAGCGCAGGAAGCCGCGGTTGCCGCGGTGCTCCCACGGCACCGGGCCGTGGCCCTTCCAGCCGCTGCGCCGCAGCGCGTCCAGGCCACGGTGGTAGCCGGTGCGGGCGTAGGCGTACGACTCGACGTACCGGCCGGCCGCGTAGGCGTCGTCGGCGAGCATGGCCCAGGCCAGGCAGAAGGTCGGGAACTCGGCCGCCACCTGGGTCGGTGAGGCCGACTCCTCCGCGAGCATCCGGTAGGGCCGCTCCTCCTCGGGCAGGTGGGTCGGTTCGGGGCCGTCGAGAAGATTCCTGTGAATCGCCATGAGCTGAAGTCTGCCACCCGAGACGCAGGGGTCAACCGCCGCACCGCGGTCGGCGGGCCCGTGCCGCCGTGCGCTCGGTGCGCGAGCTGCTGGACCCGGTCCGTTCGCTGGGCATGCCGGCCGCCCGGGTCCACGGGAGCCGGGCGGAGATCCGGCCCGAGATGTGCATACCGGGTACATGGACATTCACCCGTTCGCCATGCCAAGGTGACGATCATGCCCGCAGTCCGACCCGCCAGCAGGCGCGCCGCCCCGTCCCGAAACGGCGGCCGCAGACGCCGCCGGCCGCGCCGGAGAGTAAGGCCTGGCATGCTCACGGCACTGGTGCTGACCGCCCTGGTGCTGGGCGCCACCGCGGTCATGCTGCACCGGCCCTCCGGCACGCCGACCGCCACTGCGACCACCCAGGCGAGGGCCGTCCCGCCGGGCGAGGTGACCACCACGACGTCACCGCCCCCGGCCCCGGTCACCGCCCCGGCGCCCACCCCGACGCCCCCGCCGCCGGCCCCGCCCACCCCCGCCGAACCGGACCCCGGCCCCACCGCGGGCGCGGGCACCTTCACCATCGCCCCCGCCACCGCCAAGGCGGTCGGGCGCGGCACCGTGCGCCGCTACCGGGTCGAGGTCGAGGACGGCATCGGGATCGACGCCGCGGCCGCCGCCGCCCAGATCCACGGCATCCTCGGCGACCCGCGCGGCTGGACCAACGACCACAAGAACGGCTTCCAGCTGGTCGCGAACGGCTCGTACGACTTCACCGTGAAGATCGCCTCGCCCGCCACCGTGGACAAGATCTGCGGCGCCTCCGGCCTGGACACCCACGGCGAGGTCAACTGCAACGTCGGCAACCAGGTGCTCGTCAACTCCAAGCGCTGGAACATCGGATCACCGCAGTTCAGCGGGCCGATCGACGAGTACCGGGCCCTGATCGTCAACCACGAGGTGGGCCACCGGATCGGCCACGGGCACGAGGGCTGCGCCGGCCCGGGAAAGCCCGCACCCGCGATGATGCAGCAGATCTACGGCCTCAAGGGCTGCACGCCCAACGCCTGGCCGTACTCGGCGGACGGCACCTACCTGAGCGGGCCCCCGGTCCCGTAAGACCCCGTCGAGCGGAACAGCGCGGAGTCGGAACAGCGCCGATTCGGAACAGAGTTGAGGTCGAATCGGCAACCGGCGGGGCCGCGGCGCCGTAACCTGCGGTCATGACCGCTGCCCAACGCCGTAGGCTCGCCGCCGTGTTCGCGTCCGCCGGGATCCTCCTCGGCACGGCCGCCTGCTCCTCCTCCCCGGGTGGCCCGCCCGGCTCCGGCAGCGTCTCCTACGACGGCGTCCGGTCGGTCGCCCGGCAGCTGCACCAGGACCAGCAGAACAGCTGCCCGTTCGGCCTCGACCTCGCCAAGGCCCTCAAGGCCGCCGAGATCCCCGGATCGGTCGGCCCCGACACCGCGGACGGGCCCGCGGCCGACGGCAGCGTCAGCGACGGCACGTCGCCGCAGCCGTGGCCGTCCGGCATGAGCCACCCGCCGTCCATGCCGTCCGTCCCGGCCGTGCCCCCGAACGCCGATGTCACCTGCGGCTACCGGGTCGGCGAGACCCGGATCGGCATCGAGTTGCTGGCGATCCCGCAGTACGGCGCGGTCAACCTGCTGCTCCCGCGCATCCAGGTCGCCGCACGGATCGGGGCCGCGCAGGTCCGGCAGTTCGCCACCGAGCAGCCCGACGCCGGGCAGGCCAAGCTCGTCCCCGGGGAAGGCACCGCGGCCGTCGCCCGGATCAGGCCCAGGGGCGCGGGCGACATCGCCCTGCTGCTCTCCCAGGACGTCGGCGACGGCGGACCGGACCGGGCCTTCACCGGCGAGCCGCTGCGCAAGGCCGCCCAGGCGCTGGCCGACCAGTTGGGCTGAGCGCTACCCGAGCACCGGCAGGTGGGCCGCCAGGTCGCTGCGCTCGCCGGACGCGGACACCGCGGCCGCCTCCACCGCCGTCGGCCAGTCGGTCCGACCGGTGGCCAGCCGGATCCAGGTCAGCGGGTCGGTCTCGACCACGTTCGGCGGGGTGCCCCGGGTGTGCCGGGGGCCCTCGACAGCCTGCACCACGGCGTACGGCGGGATCCGCAGCTCGACCGCACCGCCGGGGGCCCGCTCGGCGAAGGCATCGGCCAGCATCCGGGTGACAGCGGCGAGGGCCCGGCGGTCGTGCGGGAAGGCGTCCAGGCCGAGCGCGTCGGCCAGGTCGTCGGCGTGCACCACGGCCTCGACCAGCCGGGTCACCAGGTAGTCGGTCAGCAGCATCGACCGGCCCCCCAGGATGGTGATCCGCCGCCCCGGCTCCGCCACCAGCGGCCCGTCGAGCACGGCCTTCACGGCGTCGAGCGGCCGGTCGAACGCGGCGGCCACCTCCTCGGGCGGGCCGGCGAACCCGGTCGCCGCGTGCTCGGTCACCGCGGTGTCGACGGCCTCGGCCATCGTCCTGCTCAGCTCCGCGTAGCCGGCCAGCGAGAGCACCGGCCCGTCCGGCCCCTGGTCGTCCACCGAGGCCGGCAGGTGGCCCAGCGCCAGGCCCAGGTGGGCCACCAGCTCCCGCACCCGCCAGGAGCCGAGCCGGGTCGGCCGGTCGAGGTCCGGCGCGGTCAGCCGGTGCACCACGGCACGCAGCGCCTCGTTCTGCGCCGCCAGCGCGGCGCTCGTCTTCTGCGGCTGGTACGTACGGGACTTGGGAGGCATGGGCCCCAACATACGCCGAGGGGCGGACGGTTCCGTATCGGACCGTCCGCCCCTCTGGGTGCTGCGATCAGGCCAGCAGGGCCTCGATGACGCCGGTGTGGGCGTCCTTCAGCTCGGCCAGCGAGACGCTGAACTGCCCCTGGACGTCCAGCTCCTGGCCGTCCACGACACCGATCCGGGTGGCCGGCAGGCCACGCGCGGTGCACATGTCGTTGAAGCGGAGCTCCTCGCTGCGCGGCACCGCCACGACGGCGCGGCCGGCCGACTCCGAGAACAGCAGGACGAACGGGTCCGTGCCCTCGGGCACGATGATCCGCGCGCCGTGGCCGCCCTTGAGGCAGCTCTCGACGAGCGCCTGGCCGAGGCCGCCATCGGAGAGGTCGTGCGCGGCGTCGATCATGCCGTCGCGCGAGGCGGCGATCAGGATGTCGCCGAGCAGCCGCTCGCGCTCCAGGTCCACCTTCGGCGGCAGGCCGCCGAGGTGGTCGTGGACGGCCTGGGACCAGGCCGAGCCGCCGAGCTCGTCCGCCGTGTCGCCGAGCAGGTAGAGCAGCTGCCCTTCCTCGGCGAAGGCGAGCGGGGTGCGCCGGGTGACGTCGTCGATGACGCCGAGCACCGCGACCACGGGGGTCGGGTGGATGGCGACCTCGCCGGTCTGGTTGTAGAGCGAGACGTTGCCGCCGGTGACCGGGGTGCCGAGCACCAGGCAGGCGTCGGCCAGGCCGCGGGTGGCCTCGGCGAACTGCCACATCACGTCCGGGTCCTCGGGGGAGCCGAAGTTGAGGCAGTCGGAGACGGCGAGCGGCTTGGCACCGCCGGCCGCGACGTTGCGGTACGCCTCGGCCAGGGCCAGCTGGGCACCGGTGTACGGGTCCAGCTTGGCGAAGCGGCCGTTGCCGTCGGTGGCGACCGAGACGCCGAGGTTGGTCTCCTCGTCGATCCGGATCATGCCCGAGTCCTCGCCGACCGAGAGCACGGTGTTGCCGAGCACGTAGCGGTCGTACTGGTCGGTGATCCAGGACTTGGAGGCCTGGTTCGGGTGGCTCGTGACCTTCAGCAGGTCGGCCTTGAGGCCCTCGCCGGTGGTCGGGCGGGCCAGCCGCTCGGCGGTCGGGACGTCGGCCTGCAGCGCGTCCTGCCAGCTCGGGCGGGCGAACGGGCGCTGGTAGGTCGGCCCCTCGTGGGCGACGGTGCGCGGCGGGACGTCCACCACGAGCTCGCCGTGCCAGTAGATCTCCAGGCGCTCGCCGTCGGTCACCTCGCCGATGACGTTGGCGATGACGTCCCACTTCTCGCAGATCTCGAGGAAGCGGTCGACCTTGTCGGGCTCCACGATCGCGCACATGCGCTCCTGCGACTCGCTCATGAGGATCTCCTCCGGCGAGAGCGTGTGGTCGCGCAGGTGCACGGTGTCGAGCTCGATCCGCATGCCGCCGGAGCCAGCCGAGGCCAGCTCGCTGGTGGCGCAGGACAGGCCGGCGCCGCCGAGGTCCTGGATGCCCTTGACGAGCTTCTCGCGGAAGATCTCCAGGGTGCACTCGATGAGGAGCTTCTCCTGGAACGGGTCGCCGACCTGGACCGCCGGGCGCTTGGCCGGTTTGGTGTCGTCGAAGGTCTCGGAGGCCAGCACCGAGACGCCGCCGATGCCGTCGCCGCCGGTGCGGGCTCCGTACAGGATGACCTTGTTGCCGGCGCCGGAGGCCTGCGCGAGGTGGATGTCCTCGTGCTTCATGACACCCACGCACAGCGCGTTGACCAGCGGGTTGCCCTGGTAGCAGGAGTCGAAGACGACCTCGCCGCCGATGTTCGGCAGGCCCAGGCAGTTGCCGTAGCCGCCGATGCCCGCGACGATCCCGGGCAGCACGCGCCGGGTGTCGGGGTGGTCGGCCGCGCCGAAGCGCAGCGGGTCCATCACGGCGACCGGGCGGGCACCCATCGCCAGGATGTCGCGCACGATGCCGCCGATGCCGGTGGCCGCGCCCTGGTAGGGCTCGATGTACGACGGGTGGTTGTGCGACTCGACCTTGAAGGTGACCGCGTAGCCCTGGCCGACGTCGACCACACCGGCGTTCTCGCCGATGCCGACGAGCATCGCGTCCGAATCCGGCTTCTTGTCGCCGAACTGCTTCAGGTGGACCTTGCTGCTCTTGTACGAACAGTGCTCCGACCACATGACCGAGTACATCGCGAGTTCGGCGCCGGTGGGGCGGCGGCCGAGAATCTCCCGGATGCGCGTGTACTCGTCCTCCTTGAGGCCGAGCTCGGCCCAGGGCTGGGCGGCGTCCGGGGTCTGCTCGGCGTTCTTGACGGTGTCGAGGCTCATCAGGCGTTCACCAGCTGCTTCAGGACGGAAGTGAAGAAGCCCAGGCCCTCGGTGGTCGGACCGGTGAGCGGCTCCACGGCGTGCTCCGGGTGCGGCATCAGGCCGACGACATTGCCGGCGGCGTTGGTGATGCCGGCGATGTCGCGGTACGAACCGTTCGGGTTGACGTCCACGTAACGGGCGACGACCCGGCCCTCGGCCTCCAGCTCGTCCAGGACGTGCGCGTCGGCGACGAAGCGGCCCTCGCCGTTCTTCAGCGGGACGACGATTTCCTGGCCCGCCGAGTAATCCCGGGTCCAGGCGGTGTCGGCGTTCTCGATGCGCAGCTTCTGGTCGCGGCAGATGAAGTGCAGCGAGTCGTTGCGGGTCAGCGCACCGGGCAGCAGGTGGGATTCGCAGAGCACCTGGAAGCCGTTGCAGATACCGAGCACCGGCATTCCGAGCTTCGCCTGCTCGATGACGGTCTCCATCACCGGGGAGAAGCGGGAGATCGCCCCGCAGCGCAGATAGTCGCCGTAACTGAATCCGCCCGGCAGGACGACGGCGTCGACCTGGTGGAGATCCTTGTCACGGTGCCAGAGGGCGACCGGCTCGGCGCCGGCGAGGCGGACCGCCCGCTGGGCGTCGCGGTCGTCGAGGGAGCCGGGGAAAGTGACGACGCCGACGCGGGTGGTCACTTCGCCGCCTCCTCGACCCGGACGGTGAAGTCCTCGATCACGGTGTTGGCGAGAAAGGTCTCGGCGGCTTCGCGGATACGGGCGAGCGCCGCGTCGTCGACCGGGCCCTCCACATCCAGCTCGAAACGCTTGCCCTGGCGGACGTCGGCGATCCCGGTGAATCCGAGACGGGGCAGTGCACGCTGCACCGCCTGTCCCTGGGGGTCGAGGATCTCCGGCTTGAGCATGACGTCGACTACGACGCGTGCCACTGGCACTCCCGGTGGTGTCTTCGGTGAGGCGGGGGAACTCCAGACTACCGGTGGTTTCGGGCCGGATTGCTGGCCGGGGATAGCGACGCGCGTAGACCCGGGCCCCTTACGCCACAAGGGATCCGGCCTCCTGACCCCCCGTCCGGCACCACCGGTTTCCCCGGATTCGACGCCCGGAACGGCCCCCTCCGAAGAACACCCGAATACGGCACTTGGGGACAGATCCGCCCGTCCCGCTCATCGGTATCCGACAGTCCCGCGAAGACACGTGAATATCCGGAAAAGAATGCCGGACTCTTCGATTTCGACCCCCTTCGGGTGCAGAATAGGGCCACCTGTCGCGGCAAGTGCTGCGTATCAGGCGGGCCACCAGGCCTGCCCGTATGCGCTTGCGCGAGTTGGTGCACATCAGGCCCCGGGCGTACCCCCGCGGACCGGTGGCCGAATTGCCCGAGAGGATTGACACCCATGGCTCAGCGTGTAGTTGTCACGCTCTCCGACGACCTGGACGGCGGCGCCGCCGCGGAAACCGTCCACTTCGGCGTCGACGGGAAGTCGTACGAGATCGACCTGTCCGTGGACAACGCGGAAAAGCTGCGGGAGGCCCTCGCCCCGTTCGTCGCCGCGGGCCGCCGCCAGAGCCGCACCGGAAAGTCCTTCCGCCGCACCGCGCTCACCCCGGACCCGGCCGCCGTCCGCGCCTGGGCCCTGTCCCGCGGGATGGAACTGCCGGCCCGCGGCCGCATCCCCAAGCACGTGTACGAGGCGTTCGCCGAGGCGAACTGACCCCGCCCCTCGGGGGCACCCGCTCCCCCGGTCGCCCTGCCTGCCCAGGCCCAATGGCCTGGACCGAAAGGGTGGGGCGACCACCCCGAACGATGCTGTAGAGTATTCCTCGTCGCCGCAACGGAGAGATCCGAAGAGGCAGCTGGTGCCCCACAAGGCACCGTGCGGACGTGGCTCAGTTGGTAGAGCATCACCTTGCCAAGGTGAGGGTCGCGAGTTCGAATCTCGTCGTCCGCTCGCAGTGCGCGAGCACAGCACAACTCAATAGTTTGACCTGCGGACGTGGCTCAGTTGGTAGAGCATCACCTTGCCAAGGTGAGGGTCGCGAGTTCGAATCTCGTCGTCCGCTCAGGAACGAAGGGCCCCCTCGATCGAGGGGGCCCTTCGGCATTCCCGCCGCGAACCCCGAGCCTCGAACCTCGAAATGGTCCATGACATTTGTCATCGCCGACCCGTGGATCCGCACCGCGATGTCATGACGGCGCGCACTGCCCGCGCGGCCCGGGCGGCGGAAGGCTTGAGGCATGGAAACAAGCCGGCCCGCCAGCCACCGCGACACCGTGATCGAGGTCACCGACCTGCACCGCCACTACGGCAGCGGTGCCACCGGCTACCACGCCGTCCGGGGCGTCGACCTCGCCGTCGGCCGCGGCGAACTGTTCGCCCTGCTCGGCACCAACGGCGCGGGCAAGACCTCCACCATGGAGCTCATCGAGGGCCTGGCCGCCCCCAGCGGCGGCACCGTCCGGGTGCTGGGCCATGACCCCCACCGGGAGCGCGCCGCCGTCCGCCCGCGGATCGGCATCATGCTCCAGGAGGGCGGCTTCCCCGGCGACCTCACCGCCGCCGAGACCGGCCGGGCCTGGGCCGGGATGACCAGCAGCGCCCGCCCGGTCGAGGAGGCCCTGGAACTGGTCGGCCTCGCCCACCGCCGCACCGTCCGGGTCAAGCAGCTGTCCGGCGGCGAACGGCGCCGGCTCGACCTCGCGATGGCCCTGCTCGGCCGCCCCGAGGTGCTGTTCCTGGACGAGCCCAGCACCGGCCTCGACCCCGAGGCGCGCGCCGCCGTCTGGCGGCTGGTCCGCGAACTGCGCGCCCAGGGCACCACCGTGCTGCTCACCACGCACTACCTGGAGGAGGCCGAGGAGCTCGCCGACCGGCTGGCGATCCTGCACGGCGGCCAGGTCGTCACCACCGGCACCGTCGCCGAGGTGATCGCCGGACGGCCGTCCCGGATCACCTTCGAACTCCCTGAATTCGCCGGGGTCGCGCTGCCCGTCCTGGCCGGCGCCGAGGTCACCGTCGACGGCCGCAAGGTCACCGTGCAGAGCACCGGCCTCCAGGACACCCTCACCGACCTGCTCGGCTGGGCCCGGCACCACGGGATCGCACTGGGCGCCCTGGACGCCCGCAGTGCCTCCCTGGAGGAGGCCTTCCTCGCCATCGCCTCCGAGGCCGCCCACCAGGCCCCGCCGCGCACCGCACCGCCTTCAGGGCCCGCCGCCCCCGCCCGTCCCGCCCGCCGCCGCCTGATCGGATCCGCCCGATGACCACCGCCGCCCCCGCCACTCGCACGGGTGCCCCGAGCACCACCGCCGGCCGTCTGCTCGCCCTCGGCCGCGCCGAGGCCACCCTGCTGCTGCGCAACCGCACCGCCCTGTTCACCGCCGTGGTGTTGCCGGTGGTGCTGATCAGCTCGCTGCGCGGAATCCTCAAGAAGCAGGCCGAGGACAACCCCGGCCTGGACATCGACTCGATGCTGGTCTACGGCTCGGTCGGGATGGTCCTGGCCTTCGTCGTGTACTACAACCTGACCGCCGCTTACGTCGGGCGGCGCGGCGAACTGGTGCTCAAGCGGCTGCGCACCGGGGAGGCCAGGGACCTGGAGATCCTGCTCGGCACCGCCGTCCCCTCGCTCGCCCTCGGCCTGCTGATGGCCGCCCTGATCGGGGTCGGCGGCAGTCTCGGCCTGCACCTGGCGGTGCCGGTCAACCCGCTGCTGATGCTGGTCGGCCTGGTGCTGACGCTGGCCACCATGATCGCCCTGGCCGCGCTGTCCAGCGCCTTCACCAAGACCGTGGAGAGCGCGGGCATCACCACCATGCCCGTCATGCTGGTCATGCAGTTCGGCTCCGGCCTGTTCGTCCCGCTGGAGGTGATGCCCTCGCAGCTGGCCGACGTGTGCCGCCTGCTGCCGACCACCCCGGCCTTCCAGCTGATCCGGGTCGGCTGGTTCGGCACCGACGGCTCGGCCGCCCCGACCGACTTCTTCGGCAGCTGGGGCGCCGCCGCCCCGCACCTGGTCACCGGCACGGTCTGGCTCGGCCTGGCGGTCTGGGGCGCGGTCCGCTACTTCCGCTGGGAACCGCGCCGCTGAGCCCGGCAGAAGGGAATCCGAAGGATCCGCCCCCGTTCCGCCTCTGATATGAAGGCACCAACACGATCGTGATCAGACGGGGGCACTGCGATGGTCCGGGGGCCGATCCGCCGCTGGAAGGGCTACGGCAAGCCGCAACGCGCCGAGCTGTACTTCCGCTGGTCGCTCTACCTGGTGGCATGGTTCATGCTGCCGTTGAACCTGCTGGCCAGCGCCTCCTCGGTGCGGAACACGGATACGGCCCCCGCCGTGCGGGTCGCCCTGGTCCTGTCGCTCGCCTCGGTCCTGGTCACCCTCAGGGCCTACCGCACCTCGCTCGACCGCTACCTAGGGCGGCCCAGCACCTACCGGCGCTGGCTGACCGCCAACGCCCTCCTCACAGTGGCCGGTTCCTGGGCCGTGCTGCTGCTCGGCCCGTCCTCCGACGGGGTGTCGCCCCACCCCGGCCAGCCGTTCACCGTGGTGATCGCCGCCGCCCTGGTGGGCGCGACCGCAGGCCCCGCGGGGGTGGGCCTGGGGTTGCGCTGGGCCTTCCTCGCCGGAGCCGCGCTACCGATCGCGATCGCCCCCGCGATGCTGCTGGCCGGCGTCAGCCCCGCCACCACCTCGGGGTGGGTGTGCGGCGCGATCATCGGCACGCTCGTCCTGATCGGCAGCTGCCGCAGCTTCGCCTGGGTGACCGCCATCGTCTGGGAGCTGGACGCCGCCCGCGAGGCGCAGTCCCGGCTGGCCGTCGCCGAGGAGCGGCTGCGCTTCTCCCGCGACCTGCACGACGTGATGGGCCGCAACCTCACCACCATCGCGCTGAAGAGCGAACTCGCCGTCCAACTCGCCCGGCGCGGACGCCCGGAGGCCGCCGACCAGATGTCCGAGGTGCAGAAGATCGCCCAGGAGTCGCAGCGGGAGGTCCGGGACGTCATCCGCGGCTACCGCACCGCCGACCTGCACGCCGAGGCGATCGGCGCCCGCGCGGTGCTGCGCTCCGCCGACATCGCCTGCGAGATCGACCTCGGCGAGAACGCCAACGGGCTGCCGCTGCCGGTGCAGTCGGTGCTCGGCTGGGTGATCCGCGAGGCCACCACCAACGTGCTCCGGCACAGCGAGGCCGCCCGCTGCCTGATCCGGCTGCGGCAGGAGGACGGCCGGGCGGTGCTGGAGCTGGAGAACGACGGGGTGCCCGAGGTGCCGCTGCCCTCGCAGGGCGGCGGCACCGGGCTGCGCGGCCTGCGCGAGCGCCTGGCCGCCCACAACGGCGAACTGACCGTCCCGACCGCCGCACCCGGCACCTTCCGGATGCTCGCCATCGTCCCGCTGCCGGGCTGAGAGAGGCCTCCTGATGACCGAGAACCCCGCGCCCGTCCGCGTCCTGCTCGCCGACGACGAGCACCTGATCCGCGGCGCGCTGGCCGCGCTGCTCTCGCTCGAGGACGACATCGAGGTGGTCGCACAGGCCGGATCCGGTCCGGAGGCGCTGGCGATGGCGCAGTCGCACCGGCCCGACGTCGCGGTGCTGGACCTGCAGATGCCCGGCAAGGACGGCATCGAGGTGGCCGCCGAACTGCGCCGGCTGCTGCCGGACTGCCGCTGCATGATCGTCACCGGCCACGGCCGCCCCGGCTACCTGAAGCGGGCGCTGGAGGTCGGGGTACGCGGCTTCCTGCCGAAGACCGTCTCGGCGGCGGACCTGGCCGGCATCATCCGCACCGTACGGTCCGGCGGCCGGTACGTGGACCCGGAGCTGGCGGCGGACGCGATCAGCGCGGGCGAGACCCCGCTGACGCCCCGCGAGACCGACGTCCTGGAGCTGGCCGCCGACGGCACCCCGATCGCCGAGATCGCCGCCCGGGCCGCGCTCTCCCAGGGCACCGTCCGCAACTACCTGTCCTCGGCGGCCACCAAGCTGGGCGCGGAGAACCGGCACGCCGCGGTGCGGATCGCCCGCAAGCACGGCTGGATCTAGGACCTGCCGCGCTCGCGGGCGTCGCCGGGGGCGTTACGCCCAGGTGGTGCCGGTCAGCCGCTCGTACACCTCGATGTACTTGGCACGGGTCTGCTCGACGATCTCGGCGGGCAGCGCCGGCGGCGGCTGCTCGCTGTAGCGGTCCCAGCCGGAGGCCGGGGAGACCAGCCAGTCGCGGATCAGCTGCTTGTCGAAGGACGGCTGCGAGTGCCCCGGCTGCCACTGGTCGGCGGGCCAGTAGCGGGAGGAGTCCGGGGTGAGCACCTCGTCGCCGATCACCAGCTCGCCGTCCAGCAGGCCGAACTCGAACTTGGTGTCGGCCAGGATGATGCCGCGGTCGCGGGCGATGTCCCGGGCGCGGGCGTAGACGTCCAGGGTGGTGCGGCGCAGCTGGGCGGCGAGCTCGGCGCCGATCCGGCGGGCGGTCTCCTCGTAGGGGACGTTCTCGTCGTGCTCGCCGACCTCGGCCTTGAGGGCCGGGGTGTAGATCGGGGCGGGCAGCTCGGAGCTGTTCTCCAGGCCCTCCGGCAGGGCGATGCCGCAGACCGTGCGGTGCTCGTTGTACTCGGTCAGGCCGGAGCCGGCCAGGTAGCCGCGGGCGACCGCCTCGACCGGGACCATCTCCAGGCTCTTGCAGATCAGCGTGCGGCCCTTCCAGTCGGCGGGGGCGCCGGCCGGGACCTCGGTGGAGATCACGTGGTTGGGGACGATGTCGGCGATCCGCTCGAACCACCACAGCGACAGCTGGGTGAGGACGCGGCCCTTGTCGGGGATCTCGTTCGGCAGCACCCAGTCGTGGGCGGACGTCCGGTCGCTGGCGACCATGACGAGCTCACCCGACTCGGTGCGGTAGAGGTCGCGCACCTTGCCGGTGTGCAGGTGGACCAGGCCGGGCACCTGGACCGGCTCGGGCTTGGTGACAAATCCGCTCAAGGTGTCTCAGTCCTCAGGGGTCGTTCGCGGGCGCGGGGCACTGCGAAAGGGGAGGTCACTGCCCCTGCAGTCTTTCACGACCGCCCGGACGACGGTTTTCCGGTGTGGACCTCAGTTCTTGCAGAGCCGGTCCAGCAGGTTGGCGGTGGCCCGCTGGATCCGCTCGTCGGTCAGCCCGGGGCGGCCCAGCGCGGGCGACCAGGCGAAGGTGCCGGCCGCGAAGACGTACGCGCCGCTGGGCGCCCGGTAGAGCGAGGTCTCCTGGTAGCGGGTGCGGCCGGCCAGGTCCTGGTACGGGGAGTGCGCCAGCAGGACCCGCTCGGTGTGCTCGGGCAGCGCCACCTTGGGGTAGTACCGGTCGGCCTCGCCGGCGACCAGGCCGGGCAGCTCGTCGCCCTCCTGCAGGCCGGTGCCGTCCCAGAGCCAGTGCGCGGTGTGCCGGGCCACCAGCGGGACGGGCGCGGCGACCCGGCCCGAGTACTGCACCCCGAGCAGGTGCTGCTCGGGCTCCCCCGCGTCCCGCCACAGCGCGCTGGCGGCGCCGGTGGCGCCCGCGGCCGGGCTACCGGGCGGGGCCTTCTGCCGCTTGCGGCAGTTGAGCAGCCGGTTGGGCTCGCCGGAGGCGGCGGCGGTCAGCTCGACGCGCCAGTACATGGTGTTGGCGGAGAGGAACACCAGCGAGGTGCCGCCGTCCCGGGCCCGCTCGGCGGCCCGGCGCATCGGCTCGGACCAGTACTCGTCGTGGCCGGGGAAGACCAGCGCCCGGTGCCGGGACGGGTCGACCAGACCGGCGTGCAGGTCGGTGGCGGTGGCGTAGGAGAGGTCGTAGCCGTAGCGCTCGGCCCAGCGGATGAAGTCGTACGCGTGGCCGACGTGCAGCGGCAGCCCAGCGGTGGCGTGCGGGCGGTCGAAGGAGACGGTGACGGCCGCTTCCGGCTCGCCGACCAGGCCGCCCGTGCCGTCCCAGGCGTGGTAGAGGCTGGCGCCGGTGCGGCCGTCCTCGGGGAAGAGGTTGTACGCCTGCCAGGTCACGTCCGGGAGCACCAGGAGCAGTTCGGCGGTGTGCCCATGGTCCTCGAAGTCCCGGACGGTGAACGGGATGTGGCTGCGGTGCAGCATGTCCGCGGTGGTCAGCACGGCGACGTACGAGCCGGGCTTCCAGTGCGCCGGGACCTGCAGCCGCCAGGAGTGCCACCAGTGGTGGCAGGAGACCGTGCGGTCGACCACCAACGGGGCGGGTTGGGCGAGCCCGGCGATCAGCGGGCTGGAGGTCATGTGGCGGGCGCCGTCGCCGCCGTAGTGGCCGATCCGGTAGACGTCCACGGTGAACTCGCGGGGCGGGTTGACGGTGACCCGGAAGTCCACCGAGCCACCGGGGCGGATCACTCCGGCCGAGGCAAAGCCCTTGATCTGCTGGTCCACGTCGTTGGAGCTCTGCGGGGTGCCGACCGGCGGCTTGGGCCGGGCGCCTGCGGTCAGCGGCTGCTGGCCGGGCGCGTCCACCGAGACGTACCAGGGGACGGCGCCCTCCGCCCCGGCCAGGTACTGGTCCGGGCTGCGCAGCCAGGGCAGCGGGCCCTGGCCGAAGGGGTCGGAGACGCTGTAGGCATGCGTTCCGGACTCCCAGCGGCGGTTGAGTTCGGTGCCCACGCGCCCCTCCCAGGTGCACTTCTGTGACTCCTCGCTCACCTCCGGGCGCTCCTGGTCCGGTGCCGACGGTCCTCGCTCGCACGCTCGCTGCGCTCGCTCGTCGCTTTCGGCACCGGCGCGCCCTTCGGCCCCCGAGGACCGGTTGGCACGTGCCCCCCGGATGTGCGTGCGGTCTAATACACCACAGAGTGCTGGCGCTCCGTCACCTTCCGGTGCCAATTGGTGCCGGGAATCTTGCGGTCCGCCCGGAGGGGGCCTCCGGCCTGCGGAGACGACCGGCGGCCGACTCGTCCGGGGGCGCGTGCGGGGGCGTCGAGCGCCGTCCCACCCGTCACAGCCGGACGGGTTTCTCCAGGCGGACGTCGGCGGCGTCCAGCCAGGCCCGCAGCGGGCCGTCCTGGCCCTGTTCGACGGCCTGGGCGACCGGGCCGGCCAGGTCGGTGCGGCGGACCCCGCCGAGCAGCAGCACCGGGCCGTCCAGCCAGTCCAGGCCGGGGACGCCGCCGGCGGTGTCCACGGCCGCGCAGCAGACCATCGCGGTGACGTGGTCGACCAGCAGGTCGCGGCCGGAGCGGTCGGGTTCGAGCAGCGGGGCCGGGGCGGTGGTGCGGTCCGGCCGGGCGGCGAGCGCCGCGGCCAGCCGCTCGCCGTCGCCCTCGGCGAGCCGGACCAGCAGCCGGGTGAGGGTCGGGGAGCCGGGGCGGGACTGCGGGGCGGGCCGGTCCAGGGCGGCCTGCAGGCCGGCGGCGCCCGCCCGCCAGCCGGCGTCCACCACCTCGGCCGGGTAGTCGGCCCACTCCAGCTCGTGCCAGGCGCCGGCCGCCGGGCGGCCGAAGAACAGCTCGGCGGCGAGCCGGGAGACCGCCCGGTCGACGGTGCCGGGCTCCTCCAGCAGGTCGCAGGCGGGGCGGTCGCCGAGTCGGCTGCCGTAGCCGTCGGCCAGCCGGTCGCGGCGGGACAGCTCGGTGAGGGCGGCGACCACGCCGGCATTGAGGTGGGCGGGGTGGCGGCCGAGCCGCCAGGCGGGCAGCGCGACCCGGGTGAGCAGCCGGTCCCAGCCGGCGTAGGCGAGGCCGACCTGCTCCTGGGCGGCGATCCGCAGACCGTAGTCGACTGTCCTGGCCTGCTCGGAGGCCCAGCTCGCGACGGAGCGCTCCAGTTCGGCGGAGTGGCCGCGGCAGGCGCCGAGCAGTCGGCGGGTGATCCGGCGGGTGACCCGGTCGGCGAGTGCGGCCGGGCCGCGCCGGGGCGGCCGGGGCGGGGCGGCCAGGGTGCCGCCGCCGAGGCCGGGGGCCGCGCCCTGGCCGGAGTCCAGGCACGCGTCCAGGCCGCGCAGGAAGCGGCGGGCGGCGGCGATCTCCGGGTCGGCGGAGGCGGCGGTGCCGGCCACCACGGGGGCCAGCAGGGCGCGCAGCTCGCCGGCCCGCATCCACCAGAGGAAGGGCGAGCCGATGACCAGGACGGGCGCCGCAGGCTCGGCGTGCGGCCGCAGCGGGCCCGGGTGCCGCAGCGGGGGGACGTCCTCCAGCCAGCTGTCGCAGTCCGGGGTGAGGGCGATCGCGGAGGGCGCGGGGACGTCGAGCCGGTCGGCGAGTTCGTTGATCAGCCGGTACAGCTCGGGAGCCTCGGCGCGGTCCAGCGGGACGGCGGGAGTCCGGGGCGGCTCGGCCCGGCGCAGGGCGCGGGCGGTCAGCCCGGCGACCAGCAGGGTCAGCGCGGCGACCGCGCAGACCGTCCAGCGGGCGGCGTCCCAGCCGGTCGCGTCGGCGGCGCCGGGCGCGCCGATCCGGCCGGTGAACCGGCCCGCGAGCAGGACCACCGCCACGGCGGTGGGCAGGACGGCGGAGGCCAGGGCGAGGCCTCGGACCCGCAGGACCGCCTGGGCGTGATGGCGCGCGGTGTCGATAGCGGCCATACGGTGCGGCACCCCCTTCGGAGCCCTCGGGTGCCCGGCTACGGGCCCTGAGCCGACTCGAACGATCAGTTCCGACCGGGAAGCGGAGGCGTCCGATCCCGGTAGTGCATGCTGCGTGGCGCTACTGACATTTTCGACGCCCGGTCCGGGTGGTCGTTCCGGATCGCCCCGGTTTCCACTCGTCCCGGTGACGTCGCCCGAATTCCGGACGCCCGCCACCGGTCCGGTGCGAAGCACCCGGCGACCGCCCGGCCGGACGCCGTCCAGCATCCCCCCGCGGGAGCGCCGCTACCCGGCGGCGCCCCCGGCGCGCGGGCCCCGTGCGCTGCAATCCAGCGCACCATAAGGCCGGGCAGCCGGTTACGTCAGCTGGATGCGGTTGCTGTCACCCGATGGGCTGGAATCCGTCGACCGAACGGTGTGTCCGCCCCTGGAATCACTCCCGTCCCGAAACGCCGGAGGCGCTGCGCCCATGGGGTTGATTCCCACGGTCCGCAGCGCCTCCCTCGAAACACCCCGGGAGCAGCCGAACTTCCCTACGCGGTGGCCGCCTTCAGCGCGATGTCGGTGCGGTGCTGGCCGCCCTTGAGCGAGATCCGGTCCACCGCGGCGTACGCGCGCTCGCGTGCCTCGGCGAGGTCGGCGCCGGTCGCGGTGACCGACAGCACGCGGCCGCCGGCGCTCAGCACCTGCCCGTCCTCGCCCGCCCTGGTCCCGGCGTGCAGCACGAACGCGGTACCGTCCGCCTCGGCCTCGGCCAGGCCCTCGATCGGGTCGCCGGTGCGCGGCGCGGCCGGGTAGCCCTCGGAGGCGACGACCACGGTGACGGCCGCGCCCTCGTCCCAGCGCAGCGGCTCCAGCTGGTCCAGGGTGCCGGTGGCGGAGGCCAGCAGCACGGCGGCCAGCGGGGTGCGCAGCCGGGCCAGCACGACCTGGGTCTCCGGGTCGCCGAAGCGGGCGTTGAACTCGATCACCCGGGTGCCGCGGGAGGTGAGCGCCAGGCCCGCGTACAGCAGGCCGGAGAACTCGGTGCCGCGGCGGCGCAGCTCGTCCACGGTCGGCTGCAGGACGCTCTCCAGGACCTCCTCGACCAGCCCGGCGGGCGCCCACGGCAGCGGCGAGTAGGCGCCCATGCCGCCGGTGTTGGGGCCCTCGTCGCCGTCCAGTGCGCGCTTGAAGTCCTGCGCGGGCTGCAGCGGGACGACGGTGGTGCCGTCGGTGATCGCGAACAGCGAGACCTCGGGGCCGTCCAGGTACTCCTCGATGACCACGCGCTCGCAGGAGGCGGCGTGCGCCAGTGCGGCCTCGCGGTCGGAGGTGACCACGACGCCCTTGCCGGCGGCCAGCCCGTCGTCCTTGACCACGTACGGGGCGCCGAAGGCGTCCAGCGCCTCGGCGGCCTCCGCGGCGGTGGTGCAGACGTAGGAGCGGGCGGTGGGGACGCCGGCGCCGGCCATCACGTCCTTGGCGAAGGCCTTGGAGCCTTCCAGCTGGGCGGCCGCGCCGGACGGGCCGAACACCGGGATGCCGGCCGCGCGCACGGCGTCGGAGACGCCGGCGACCAGCGGGGCCTCCGGGCCGACGACGACCAGGTCGGCGCCGAGCCGCTCGGCCAGCGCGGTGACCTGTGCGCCGTCGAGCTGGTCGACCGGGTGGACCGTCGCCACCTGTGCGATCCCGGCGTTGCCCGGGGCACAGTGCAGCTCGGTCACGGCGGGATCTTGGGACAGAGAGCGGCACAGGGCGTGTTCGCGGGCGCCGCCGCCGATGACGAGGACCTTCACGCCTGGAAGCGTAGTCGGTGGCCCGTTCCGGCCGCCCTCCGGTCCCGTCGGATCCTCCAGGAGAAGAGCTCCGTACGCCGACGATGCCGGAGGATCCTCCAAGCCCGAGGGGGTCCGGTGGACGGTGGGTGCGCGAGTCACGACCGCGGGTCACCGGGCCCTCGCTCGGACGGGTGAAATCTCGCCGAGCCCCGCAACCCGCTCACCTCGGGTTCCGATGGCCTGAACCGGTAACGATCAACCGGGAAGCTCCCCCATGGTCAGCCATTTGGCGGTAAGAAGTGCTGTTGGACAACCACCGGCAGACGTCACGTCAGCCGATGCGCCGCCAGTACCCAGCCGCCCGCCCGCCACAGGGAGCCCCACAGGTGAGCCAGCCGGAAATGCAGCCCGAGGAGAGTGCCTGGGGCAAGGAGATCGGCGAGGAGGACCCGCCCGCGACCGCCGTGGTCCAGCCGGCCTCCACCCGCCGTCGGACCGATCTGAGCACCCGCCAGTTCCCGCTCGGGGACTGGGGCGAGCCGGCCGAACGGCTGGAGGAGCTCTACCGCTGGTCCGAGGAGCGGGCGGTCGAGGCGATCGAGTGGTACCGCCGGGACCGGATCTGGAAGCGCCGGTGGGCACGCCTGCTGCGCTTCGGCACGGCCGGCTTCGCGGTGGGCGGGGTGACCGCCCCGCTGGTCGACCTGGCCGGCAGCTTGGCGCACGGCACCGGTTGGGGCTACGTCGGGCTGGCGCTCTCCGCCGCCTGCTACGGCGTCGACCGGGCCTTCGGCCTCACCTCCGGCTGGATGCGGGACGTCTCCACCGCGCAGGCCCTGCAACGCCGCCTGGAGGCGTTCCAGTTCGACTGGGCGTCGGAGTGCGTGCGCGAGGTGCTCGGCCCGACCGAGGGCACCGCGGGCGAGGCCGCCGAGCGCTGCCTGGGCGTACTGCGCCGGTTCTGCGAGGACGTCTCGGACATGATCCGCACCGAGACCTCGGAATGGATGCTGGAGTTCCGCGCCTCGATGACCCAGCTGCCCACCCAGGCCCCCGGGAGCTGGGGCGGGCGCTCCGAGCCGGGGGTCGGCGCCCAGGTGCGGGTGCTGCCGCCGCCGGGCACCAGGCCCACCATGCCGCGCCAGCGGCCGCCGGAGGGGCCGCTGCGGTAGGGCGCCTCGGTGGTCGTGGTCGTAGCGGTGGTCGTAGCGGCCGCCGCCCAGGCCGTGGGCGCTACGCGAAGACGATCATCGAGCCCTGGGTGACGCTCCGGGCCGCCGCCGCGTACAGGCCCGACCAGGCGTGCCGTTCCCGGGCGAAGGGGTGCACGTCGTCGATCGGCGGCCCGAACGGCTGCTCCAGACCGGTCGGGCCGAGCGGCCGGGTCGGGTCCGGCGGGTTGAGCGGGTCGATGCCCAGCGCCGGTGCCACGGCCTGCAGTTCACGCAGCAGTCCGTGGCTGGAGCCGAGCGGGCCGCCGGAGGCGAGCAGCGCGTCGTCCACCAGCGGCACCGCGAACTCGATCGGCACGTACGCGCCCGCGTGGTCGAAGTGCCATACCAGGTGCGACTGTTCGGCGCTGCTCTCGAACATCTCCAGCAGCTGCTCGTAGTCGCCGCCGAGCGCGTCGACCGGGGTGATGTCCAGGCCGGTGAGGCCCAGCAGGTAGGCGCGGCGCAGGAAGTGCAGCGAGTCGTAGTCGAAGGCGGCTATCGGCTCGACCGCGCCGCTGAGGCCCGGGACGAACTCGTAGACCGGCACCTCGGGGAGCCCGTACGAGGTCAACACCGCGTTGTAGAGGGCTAGATCGTCCCGGAACGGGTTGTCGGGGCTGTGGCTCAGCACGTCCACCAGTGGGACGAGCCAGAGGTCGCAAGCCATGGCCGGCAGTTCCTCTCCGGGCGGCGGGGATCGCCCGCGGGGCGGGGCGACGACGGGGGCGGAGTCGGTACTCGGACGGCCCTTTTCGGGGGGCGCCCGGTTCGACGCCCGCTCACCCTACCGGCCCGGGGCGGTGTGCGGGTCGGGCCGTCCCCGCGGAGCCTCGGGGGCCGACGAAGGCAGCCGTCGGCCGAACCGGCCGTACGGCACCGAGCGGGGCTGCGGCACCAGGCCGAGGCCCAGGCCCAGCTCCCGGCCCAGCTCCCGGCCGACCTCGTCACCGCGCAGCGGCCGCTCGCCGCGGGCCCCGCCGAGATCGGCGGCGGGCTCTCCGGGGGGCCGCGACAGAGGCCCGAACGCGGGCGCGGGCTCCGCGGACGACGGCTCGGCCGACGGCTCGGACGCCGACTCGGACAGCGGCTCGGACGCCGACTGGGCCGGGACGGGCGGCGGCTCCGTCCCGGTGGTCTCGGCGAGCAGTCCCAGGACGGTCACCGACTCCAGCGGCTGCCCGGCCAGCTCGGCAAGCAGCCGGGCGGTGTACAGGTTGTACTCGCAGATGATCCGGTGCGCGCCGGCCAGGTCGCCTGCCTCGATCGCCTCGACCAGGTCGGGGTGGCGGTCCCAGCAGACCCCGGCCAGCCTGGGCATCTCCCGCAGGTAGGGGGCGGCGAACATCCAGGACTGCACCCGCAGCCAGTCCAGGTAGTCGGCGATCCGGCGGTTGCCGAGCAGCCCGGCGACCTCCTGCCAGAACCGGCGGTCGCAGCCCACCATCACGTCCAGGTTCCCGGCCCGGGCGGCCCGGACGGCCGCGTCGGCCCGGCGGTGCAGCGAGGGCAGCCGGGTGAGGTCGGGCAGGGACCGGCGGGTGGAGAACTGGCGGTGGAAGCTGTCGGTGAGCAGCACCCGGGACTCGAAGATCTCCAGGAAGTCGTCCCAGCACAGCTCGGGCACCGTGAAGCCGCGGTGGTGCTCGGCGCGCAGCAGCCCCTGCGCGCCGAGGTCGACCAGCGCCTCGCGGGCCGGGGTCGCGGAGACGCCGTACAGCTCGGCGATCTCCTTGACGGTGAAGTTGCGGCCGGCCTCCAGTCGGCCGGCCATCATCTCCTCCCGCAGCGCGCCGGCGATCTGCTCGCGCAGGCTGTTGCGGTGGATGACGGGGCGGGGGGAGTCGCCTGCGCCGTTGCCAGGCATGGGCGCGACCTCCTCGGGCGGGCCAACCGTGCCGGGCCTCGACGGACCGGCGGGAACACGACGAGTGCTCATCTTCTCAAACCCGCCCGGGCCACGTACGAACCAACCCTCCGAAAACGCCGGGAGCCGGGCTCCGCGCAGCGCCGGACCGGGCTGGGCTCAGCGCTGGACCGGCGCCGGGATCCCCAGCAGGCGGTCCCGCAGCACCGGGAACTCCTGGCGCGCCTTGGCCACCTCGGCAGGGTCGAACTCGACCGTCAGCACCTGCTCCTCCGTCCCCGCCTCGGCCAGCACCCGCCCCCACGGATCCACCACGATGCTGTGCCCGGCCTGCTCCACCCCGGCGTGCGTACCCGCCGTGTTGCAGGCCAGCACGAAGGCCTGCTCCTCCACCGCCCGCGCCCGGGCCAGCAGCGTCCAGTGCTCGCGCCGCCGGGCCGGCCAGGCCGCCGGGACCACCAGCAGCTGCGCGCCGGCGTCCAGCAGCGCCCGGAACAGCTCCGGGAAGCGCAGGTCGTAGCAGGTGGCCAGGCCCAGCGTGGCGAAGTCGGTGGGCGCGGTGACGATCTCCTGACCGGCGCCCATCACCACCGCCTCGCCGCTGTCGAAGCCGAAGCGGTGGATCTTGCGGTAGGTGTGCACCAGCTCGCCGTCCGGGGCGAAGAGCATCGAGGTGTTGTAGATCGGCCCGTCCGGATCGCGTTCGACGATCGAACCGGCGTGCAGCCAGACCCCGGCGGCCCGGGCGGCGGCCGCCATCGCGTCGGAGGTGGGCCCGTCCAGGCTCTCCGCGCCGTCCGACCAGAGGTCGTACGCGAAACCACCGAGCGGCCACAACTCCGGCAGGACCACCAGGTCGGCGCCCTGCTGCACCCGTACCAGCGCCGCGGCCCTGGCCCGCCGCTCGGCGGGCGGCTCCGTGTCGGAGACCGCGAGTTGGATCAATGAAGCGCGCACAGTACCACCGTCCACGGCAAGAGACCTACGATCGTCACCCGAAAGCGCTGCCCAGCTGTCTCCCGGCAGCGTAACGTGCGGTTAGCGTGTGCGCCCGGAAGCCGGACCATCCCGACCGGCGGTGACGGCGGGGCACAGACGGCAAGGAAGCTGACGGAGGGCCGGAGATTCCCGTGACGGACAACCAGACGGTGCAGGCTTACACCGAGGCGTGGACCCAGAGCATCGAGTCCATATCGGAGCTGGTCGCCCCCCTTCCCGAGGGATCCTGGAACCGGGCCACCGAGTGCCCCGGCTGGTCCGTCCGGGACGTCGTCTCGCACGTCATCGCGGTCGAGTCCGAGCTGCTCGGCGACCCGCGCCCGATCCACTCGCTGCCGCGTGACCTCCGTCACGTGACCACCGAGTTCTCCCGCTACGTCGAACTGCCCGTCGACAAGCGCCGCTGCCACACCGCGCTGGAGATGACCGGCGAGCTGGAGTACACGATCATCCGCCGCTCCCGGGCGCTGCGGAACGCCAAGCAGACGCCCGACGAGCCGGTGCGCTGGCCGGCCGGACCGCTCGCCAGGGAGGTCCCGTACCACGAGCTGCTGCGGATGCGGGCCTTCGACGTCTGGGTGCACGAGCAGGACCTGCGCCGGGCCCTGGACGCCCCCGGCAACCTGGACGCCCCGGCCGCCCTGATCGCCCGGGACCTGCTGCTGGAGCTGCTGCCCAAGGCCGTCGCCAACAAGGCCGGCGTCCCGGCCGGGACGGCCCTGGTGCTGGACGTCACCGGCCCGGTGGAGTTCCTGCGCACCGTCCGGGTGGACGCCACCGGCCACTGCACCGTGGACGAGTCGATCAGTCTGGCCCCCGACGTCCAGCTCGCCATGGACTGGGAGACGTACCTGCGGCTCGCCTGCGGCCGCGGTCGGCCCGGGCCGGTCTCCGTCGAGGGTGACAAGGAGCTGGCCGAGCGGGTGTTGGCGAACTTCTCGGTCACCATCTGACGCCCGCGCCGCGAGAGGCCCGGGGCCGCGGTTCGGCCCCGGGCCGGTCAGCCCTTGACCAGGTCAGCTCTTGACCAGGTCAGCCCTGGGCCGGTTCAGCCGTGGGCCGGTTCGCCCCCGGCCGATTCAGCCCTGGGCCGCGACCTTCCGGCGCAGCCGCAGGATCATCGCCGTGCCCACCGCCAACGGGACGTACTGCCAGCAGAACGCCCAGCGGAAGGCGGTGGCCGAGTACGCCCCGGCGCCGTCCGGGGAGAGCGCGTCCAGCAGCACGCCGATGCCGAACAGCGTGATCATCGTGCCGATGAAGCCGCCCATGTTGACGATCCCGGAGGCGGTGCCGAGCCGCTCCGAGGGGTTGCGTGAGCGCGCGTAGTCCAGGCCGACCAGCGAGGCCGGGCCGTTGCTGCCCATCACCAGGATGATTCCGACCAGCAGCCAGGTCGGCGGGTGACCGCCGGGCCAGGCCAGCACCAGCGCCCAGCCGAGCGCGGTGGCCGTGATGGTGGTGAGCACGATCGGCATCCGGGCGCGCGCCGAGGCGGAGAGCAGCCGCCCGAAGACGAAGCCGCAGGTCATGTTGGAGAGCACCAGCAGGGTCAGCAGCCCGCCGGCTCCGGCCCGCGACATGCCCTGTGCCTCGACCAGGTAGGGCAGGCCCCAGAGCAGGCCGAAGGCGTTGCCGGGGAACTGGGTGGTGAAGTGCACCCACAGGCCCAGCCGGGTGCCCGGCTCCCGCCAGCAGTCCAGCACCTGCCGGCGCAGGCCCGGCCGGGTCCGCTGGTCCACCGGACGGTCCACCGACCGGTCCAGGGGCTGTACGGGGGCGGCCGGAGCCTCCTGGAGGAAGAGCGCGACCAGCGCGAACACCGCCACACCGAGCAGCGCGATCGCGGCGAAGGTGGGCGTCCAGCCCTCGCTGTGCAGCGCCTGGGCCAGCACCACGGTGGTGACCAGGTTGCCGCCCATCCCGGCCAGACCGGTCAGCTGGGCCACGAACGGGTTCCGGGCCGGCGGGAACCAGCGGGCGGCGATCCGCAGCACGCTGATGAAGGTCATCGCGTCGCCGCAGCCGAGCACCGCCCGGGAGGCCAGCGCGGGGGCGAAGGAGGAGCTGAACGCGAAGGCCAGCTGGCCGGTGCTCAGCAGCAGCACGCCGAGCAGCAGCACCCGGCGCGGCCCGAACCGGTCGACCAGCAGGCCGACCGGGATCTGCATGGCCGCGTACACCAGGACCTGGAGGATCGAGAAGGTGGAGAGCGCCGAGGCGCCGATGCCGAAGCGGTCGGCGGCGTCCAGCCCTGCCACGCCGAGGCTGGTGCGGTGGATGACGGCCAGGACGTAGACGCTGACGCCCACGGACCAGGCCAGCCAGGCCGCACGGCCACCGGGCGGCGCGGGCGCGGAGACGGCCACGGGGACGGGCGCGGGGAGGGCCGGGGGCCCGGCGGCGAGGAGGGGAGCGGAGGCGGACAGGGGCGCTGCTGAAGGGGCGGGCTCCACGGTCATAGTGCGACCCAGATTAGTCATCCCATGATGGGAGGCCCAGGGCGGGGTTCGGTCGTCCGGGCGCGAACCCGCGCCCCCTCGGACCCGTGGATCCGCCGGTGCGCCACCCGGCCTCAGCCGGTCGGCGGCCTCAACCGGGCAGCATCCTCAGCCGGTCGGCGGCCTCAGCCGGTCAGCGTCCAGGACACCGACCGGGTCATGAAGCGGTCCCGGAAGGCCTCGTCCCGCACCCAGTCGGTGGTGTCCCGGACGGTGGCCGTCACGGTGGCCGTCCGGCCCGGGGCCAGGTCCAGCCGCGCGGTGTCCAGCCAGGAGCCGTCGGCGGACTGCGACGCCACCGGGACACCGTCCACCTTCCACTCCACCTTCAGCTGCCGCGGCCCGGTCAGCGGCAGCGGCCGGACGTCGAGCCGGGGCCGCCCGGTCACCTCGCCGGGCGGCGGCAGCGGGGCGTCGGTCGGGCGGATCTTGCGGTACAGCTCCTCGATGATCGCCTCGCGCGAGGGCAGGTTGTAGGTGCTGCCCAGGGTGCGCATGACCGAGTCCGGGGTCGGCCGGTAGAGGCCGTTGCCGCTGCGGTACGCCCCGACGGTCCCGGCGCCGTCCGGGGACGCGGCGCCCAGCCAGCGCCACCACTTGGTCTGCTTCTTGCGCATGTCGTCGGCGTTGAGGGTGGAGAGGTTCGGGTAGTCGGCGTCGTCGGGGGCGCTGTCGTACTCGTCGCCGAGGTCCCCCACGGTGTGCCCGATCTCGTGCTGGATGATCCGTCCGGCGTCCTGGCTGCCGCCCGCCAGGGTGGTCACCCCGGTGCCGCCGGCGCCGCCGTACTCCGTGGAGTTGGCCAGCGCGATCAGGTACTGCGGCCCGGCGCCGTCCCCCGCGTACCGGGCGGTGGCGGCCTCGTCGGCGCAGAGCAGCCGGGCGGTGCCCTCGCACCAGAAGTGCATGCCGAGCGGGGTGGCCGGGTTGCGGCCTCGGCTCTCGGTCTCGGCTATCCCGGAGACCGGGGAGACCACCTCGACCCGCCTTATGTTGAAGAAGCCCTGGTAGGTGCGGAAGGGCTCGATGTCCATCAGCGCGTGCCAGGCCTTGTCGGCCTGTTGCCGGAACACGTCCTGCTCGCCCGCCGTGTATCCGTCGCCGAGCAGGACCAGGGTGATCCGGTTGGCCGGGTCCCCGGTGCGGCGTATGTCGACGGTCGGGGCGGCCGCGGGTATCCGCTGGTCGGCGCGGAGGGCGGTGTGCGGTGGCACCGCCCGGTCGGCCGGGGCTCCCGGCCCGATCACGCCGAACGGCGAGGGGCCGGCCAGCTCCAGGGCGGCGGGGAGCAGGGCGGTGGACACCAGCACGAGCGCGGCCAGACTCCGGACGAGACGGCCAGGGTTGCCAGGCGGCATACGGGTGCGTCCTCGAGGCTCCGGTCACCCGGCGTCGCCCGGGTGGTGGAGCGGAGACGTACCCGGACCGGCGTGTCGCCCCCACCGGCGGACGCAAATGTCACCGACCTGGCCGAACGATCCGCATCCTCCCAGTCATACGGGTCATACCAACCACATCCCCGCTCAGGCCTTCCGGAAGCCCAGCACCAGATGGGCGCCCAGCCCGAACAGCAGCCCCCAGAAGGCCGAGCCGATCCCGAACAGGCTCATCCCCGAGGCGCTCGCCAGGAAGGTCACCACCGCCGCGTCCCGCCCGCGCTCCTCCGCGACCGCCGCCGCGAGGCTGCCCTGCAGCGAGGCCAGCAGCGCGACCCCGGCGATCACCGCGATCAGCTCCTTCGGCAGCCCGGTGAACAGGCTGACCAGCACCCCGCCGAAGCTGCCCACCAGCACGTACAGCACGCCCGAGGACATCCCGGCGACGTACCGGCGGCGCGGGTCCGGATGGGCCTCCGGGCCCGAGCAGATCGCCGCCGTGATCGCCGCCAGGTTCACCCCGGGCGAGCCGAACGGCGCCATCAGCATCGACACCGCGCCGGTCGAGCCGATCAGCAGCCGGTCGTCGGCCCGGTAGCCGGAGGCCCGCATCACCCCGAGGCCGGGCGCGTTCTGCGAGGCCAGCGCGACGATCGTGAGCGGCAGCGCCAGCCCCACCAGGGCCGACCAGGAGAACGCCGGCACCGTCAGCACCGGCACGGTCGGCCCGCCCGAGCCCAGGTGCAGCGGCAGTCCGACGGTGAGCGCCGCCAGCACCCCGCCGACCAGCAGCGCGACCGGTACGGCGTACCGCGGCGCGAACCGCTTGGCCAGCAGGAAGGCCGCGAAGCCGCCCACCACCAGCACCGGCGCGCTGTGCACGGCGCCGAAGATCCCGGCACCGAAGGAGAACAGGATGCCCGCGAGCATCGCGTTCACGATCCCCACCGGCACCGCCGCGATCAGCCGGCCGAACCAGCCGGTCACCCCGAACAGCGTGACCACCACCGCGCTCACCAGGAACGCCCCGACCGCCTCCCGGTACGGGTAGTCGCCCAGGCTGGTCACCAGCAGCGCGGCCCCCGGGGTGGACCAGGCGGTGATCACCGGCGTCCGGGTCCACCAGCTCAGCGCGAAGCCGCTCACCCCGCTGCCGATCGCCACCGCCCAGATCCAGGACGCGGTGTGCGCCGGATCCAGCCGTCCGGCCGCCGCCGCCGCGAGCACCACCACCAGCGGTCCCGAGAAGGACACCGCGACGCACACCAGCCCGGCCAACAGCGCCGGCCCTGACACGTCCTGCCGCAGCGACCGACGTTCCCCGCTCCCGACCGGCGCCGTTTCCGGTCTGATCGTCAGTTCATCCGTCATCCCGGAAGTATCCCGAAGCGGCCTTCCGAAGACTCCCGAAAAAAGTTTTGAATCCACCTGCAACCCCCGGCGGGGATGCGCGTCTATACGGATGAAGGCACGGAGAGCAAGACCGGCAGAGCCGGGGGGCGCTTCCGCTCGGTAAGAGCGGGGCCGGTCGTCTTCACCAACACACCGTCAGTCACATGACCCTGGGGAGTCACGTCATGCGCACGTCCGTTATCACCCGTTTTGCGAAGAACGACCGCGCCTTCTCCGGCCGCCGCCGCATCGCCGTCCTCGCCGCCACCACCGTCCTCGCCGGCGGCATCCAGTTCCTCGCCACCGACACCGCCTGGGCCTGCGGCGACAGCGACGGCGACACCACCGCCGTGACGGCCCCGGCCGCCCCGGCACAGCACGACGGCGCCTACACCGTCGGCTTCCACATGACCCCGGACGGCCAGACCATCACCGCGGGCGGCCCCAAGGTCGAGGTCGGCGTCGGCGTCACCAACTTCACCGGTGCCCCGTACCAGAACGTCTCCGCGATGCTCTCGCTGTTCAACCCGAAGGGCGGCACCAACCTCCAGGACTTCACGGTCGAGGTCGCCACCGCCGGCGGCTGGAAGCCCGTCGCCCTCCGCCACGGCTGCGACCCGACGCTCTTCACCGTCACCTCCCCCGCCACCACCACCCCGCGCCTGGAGAACGGCCGGGCAGCCAACTTCATGTTCCGCGTGGGCCTCTCCGCGAAGGCGCCGAAGGACGTGGCCGAGATCCAGGTCGGCCTGGTCGCCAAGGCTCCCGGCTTCCCGGACGTGGTCGGGGACACGCACACCTACCACGTGGCCCGGGCCGCCGCCCCCGCCCAGCCGACCACCCCGGCCCCGGCCCCGGCCACGCCCAAGCCCGTCAAGCCCGCCCCGGCCGAGCCCGCCGCCGACAAGACCCCCGCCAAGGCCCCCGCCGCCGCCCCGGCCGCGCCCGTCGCCACCCCCTCCGCCGCGCCGGCCACCACCGCGCCCGCCGGCACCCCGGAGCTGGCCCAGACCGGCGCCTCCTCCACCAACACCTTCCTCGCCCTCTCCTCCGCCGCCCTGCTCGCCCTCGGGGCCGGCGTCCTGATCGCCGTCCGTCGACTCCGTCCCCAGCGCTGAGGTCGGACGGGCGCAAACGAAGGGGCCCTCCCCCGCACGATGGTGCGGAGGAGGGCCCCTTTCGGCGTGCTGTGCGCGATCAGCCCCAGGTGATCAGGCGCTTGGGGCGCTCCAGCAGAGCGGCCGTGTCGGCCAGCACCTTGGAGCCCAACTCCCCGTCCACCAGGCGGTGGTCGAAGGAGAGCGCCAGCGTGGTCACCTGACGCGGGACCACCTTGCCCTTGTGCACCCACGGCAGTTCCCGGACCGCGCCGAAGGCGAGGATGGCGGCCTCGCCCGGGTTGAGGATCGGGGTGCCGGTGTCGACGCCGAAGACGCCGACATTGGTGATGGTGATCGTCCCGCCCTGCATGTCGGCCGGCGAGGTCTTGCCCTGGCGGGCGGTCTCGACCAGCTCGCCGAGCGAAACGGCCAGCCCCGACAGGGTCTTGGACCCGGCGTCCTTGATGTTCGGGACGATCAGGCCGCGCGGGGTGGCCGCGGCGATGCCGAGGTTCACCTGGCCCCGGATGACGATCTCCTGGGCCGCCTCGTCCCACTGCGCGTTGATCTCGGGGTGCCGCTTGACCGCGGTGAGCAGCGCCCTGGCGACCAGCAGCAGCGGGCTGACCCGGACGTCCCGGCCCAGCTCGCCGCTCTCCTTGAGCCGGCGGACGAACTTCATCGTGCGGGTCACGTCGACCTGGACGAACTCGGTGACGTGCGGGGCGGTGAAGGCCGAGGCCACCATCGCCTGCGCGGTCGCCTTGCGAACGCCCTTGATCGGCACCCGGACATCGCCCGTGGCGGACCCGGCCACGGGCACCGGCGCCGCGACCGGCTCGGTCACGGCGGCCACGGCGGCCTCCGCCACCGGGGCGGCCGGAGCGGCCTTGGCCGTGGCGTGCGCGTGCACGTCCTCGCGGGTGATCACGCCGTCCCGGCCGGTCGGGGTCACGTCGCGCAGGTCGACGCCCAGGTCCTTGGCCAGCTTGCGGACCGGCGGCTTCGCCAACGGCCGGTCCCCGGTGGGCGCTTCGGCCACCGGCGCCGGAGCAGCCGGAGCAGGCGGAGCGACCGGAGCAGCCGGTGCCGGGGCCGGCGTGGTCGCGGTGACCGTGGTGGTGGTCGTCCGCCGGGCCCGACGCTGGGCGACGCCGGTGCGCGGGCCGTACCCGACCAGCACCTCGCGGCGCTCCGGCTCGGCCTCCTCGGCGGGAGCCGGCGCGGCAGGCGCCGCCGCGGCGGGGGCGGGGGCGGCCGGAGCCGCGGCCCCCGCCTCCCCGGCGACCGCGACGGAAATGATCACGGTGCCGACGTCGACCGTCGTGCCCTCGGGGAAGTGCAGTGCCTCGACCACCCCGTTGAACGGGATGGGCAGCTCCACCGCCGCCTTGGCGGTCTCCACCTCGCAGACGACCTGCCCGTCGGTGACGGTGTCACCGGGCTTGACGTACCAGCTGAGGATCTCGGCCTCGGTGAGGCCCTCGCCCACGTCGGGCATCTTGAACTCGCGGAGCGAGCGAACTTCGGTGGTCATCTTCGCCCCCTGGATCAGTACGCGAGTGCGCGGTCGACGGCGTCGAGCACGCGGTCCAGGTCGGGGAGGAAGGCCTCCTCGACCCGGGACGGCGGGTACGGCGCGTGGTAGCCGCCGACCCGCAGGACCGGCGCCTCCAGGTGGTAGAAGCACTTCTCGGTGAGCCGGGCGGCCAGCTCGGCGCCCATGCCCAGGAAGACCGGTGCCTCGTGGACCACGACGGCGCGGCCGGTGCGCTTGACCGACTCCTCCAGGGTGGCGAAGTCCACCGGGGAGAGCGAGCGCAGGTCGACGACCTCCAGCCGGCGGCCGTCCTCCTCGGCGGCCGCGGCGGCCTCCAGGCAGACCTTGACCATCGGGCCGTACGCGATCAGCGTCGCGTCGGTGCCGGGCCGGACGATCCGGGCGTCGTGCAGGCCCAGGTCGGCGGCGTCGCCGACCTCGCCCTTGTCCCAGTAACGGCGCTTGGGCTCCAGGAAGATGACCGGGTCGTCCGACTCGATCGCCTGCCGCAGCATCCAGTGCGCGTCGTGCGCGCTGGACGGGCTGACCACGCGCAGGCCGGCGGTGTGCGCGAAGTACGCCTCGTGCGACTCGCTGTGGTGCTCGACCGCGCCGATGCCGCCCGCGTACGGGATGCGGATGGTGACCGGCATCTTCACGTGTCCGAGCGCGCGGGCGTGCATCTTCGCCAGCTGGGAGACGATCTGGTCGAAGGCCGGGTAGACGAAGCCGTCGAACTGGATCTCCACCACCGGGCGGTAGCCGCGCAGTGCCAGGCCGATCGCGGTGCCGACGATGCCGGACTCGGCGAGCGGGGAGTCGATCACCCGGCCCTCGCCGAAGTCCTTCTGCAGGCCGTCGGTGATCCGGAAGACGCCACCGAGCTTGCCGATGTCCTCGCCCATGAGGAGGGTCTTCGGGTCGTTCTCCAGCGACTTTCGCAGCGCCCCGTTCAGCGCCTTCGCGATGCTCAGCTGACCGGCCATCAGAGGTTCTCCCCCGCCTCGAAGGAGGCCGCGTACTCGACGTACTCGGCCCGTTCCTCATCGACCAGTGTGTGCGGCTCGCTGTACACGTGGTCGAAGATCAGGGTCGGGTCCGGGTCCGGCATGCTGCGCACGCCCTCGCGCACCCGCAGCCCCAGCTTCTCGCTCTCGGCGTCGACGGAGGCGAAGAACTCCTCGTCGGCCAGGCCCTCCTTGTCCAGGTGGGCGCGGAGCCGGGAGATCGGGTCCTTGGCCTTCCAGGCCTCGGTCTCCTCGGAGTGCCGGTAGCGGGTGGGGTCGTCGGAGGTGGTGTGGGCGCCCATCCGGTAGGTGAACGCCTCGATCAGCACCGGGCCGTTGCCGCTGCGGGCGCGGTCGAGCGCCCAGCGGGTGACCGCGAGGCAGGCCAGCACGTCGTTGCCGTCGACCCGCACGCCGGGGAAGCCGAAGCCGGAGGCGCGGCGGTACAGCGGGATCTTGGTCTGGGTGGTGGTGGGCTCGGAGATCGCCCACTGGTTGTTCTGGCAGAAGAACACCACCGGCGCGTTGTAGACCGAGGCGAAGGTGAAGGCCTCGTTGACGTCGCCCTGGCTGGAGGCACCGTCGCCGAAGTACGCGATCACCGCGTCGTCGGTGCCGTCCTTGCTGATGCCCATCGCGTAACCGGTGGCGTGCAGGGCCTGCGCGCCGATCACGATGGTGTACAGGTGGAAGTTCTTCTCGTTCGGGTCCCAGCCGCCGTGGTTCACGCCGCGGAACATGCCGAGCAGGTTCAGCGGGTCGACGTCCCGGCACCAGGCCACGCCGTGCTCGCGGTAGGTGGGGAAGGCGTAGTCGCCGGTGCGCATGGCGCGGCCGGAGCCGACCTGGGCGGCCTCCTGGCCGAGCAGCGAGGCCCACAGGCCCAGCTCGCCCTGGCGCTGCAGCGCGGTGGCCTCGGCGTCGAACCGGCGCACCAGCACCAGGTCGCGGTAGAGGGAGCGCAGCTCCTCCGGAGTGGTGGTGAGGGGGTAGTCCGGGTGCTCGACCCGCTCGCCTTCCGGCGTGAGCAACTGGACGAGCTCCGGCTGGGCGTCCGTACCCGTGGCGCGGAGGGTGTCAGGAACAGCGGGGGCCGCCTTCTTGCGAGCCCTCGCCGTGCTTTTGACGGTCACGTTCACTCCTCGGTCTGTCCGGCCGCCCGGGGTCGCCGGTGACCGGTCCGGTCACCGCCTCGCGGGGCGCGCGTGGGTGTGCGCACCTACTGCGGGGCAGGTGGTGATCCTGTTCCGACGGCGTCCCTCACGAGAACGTTACCCAGCGTCCGCCCTTGGCGCGCTTGCGCTAGGACGTCCTACTTGTTCAGGGCCTACAACCCCGAGGGTGCCGCGCTCGGACCGCCGTCGGAAGGGTGGGGGTGACGGGCGACGTGACGCAGCTCTCAATTCGAGCGCCTTCAGGACACCAGCGCACGTTATCCGGGCAGACGCCCGTACGTAAGGGGGTTCTCGGTATCGGTTTCGGTGACTCTGGCCGGATCACGTCGTCACGGCGTTGCGAGTGATAGGTCTTTCGTATGGCGATATGGGAGGCTTTGGACGTGACTGACAACGGACAAATCAGGGTATTCCTGCTCGATGACCACGAGGTCGTCCGGCGGGGTGTGCACGATCTGCTCTCGGTCGAGGACGACATCGAGGTGGTCGGCGAGGCCGGCACGGCCGCCGAGGCGCTCACCCGGATCCCTGCGGTCCACCCCGACGTCGCGGTGCTCGACGTCCGGCTGCCGGACGGCAACGGGGTCGAGGTCTGCCGCGAGATCCGGTCCCGGCTGCCGGACATCAAGTGCCTGATGCTGACCTCGTTCTCGGACGACGAGGCACTGTTCGACTCGATCATGGCGGGCGCCTCCGGCTACGTCCTGAAGGCGATCCGCGGCACCGACCTGATCACCGCCGTCCGGGACGTCGCGGCCGGCCGCTCGCTGCTCGACCCGGTCGCCACCAGCCGGGTGCTCGCCCGACTGCGCGACGGCGGCGAGAAGGAGGACGAACGGCTGGCCCAACTCACCAAGCAGGAGCGGCGGATCCTCGACCTGATCGGCGAGGGGATGACCAATCGTCAGATCGGCAACGAGTTGCACCTGGCCGAGAAAACGGTGAAGAACTACGTCTCCAGTCTGCTCGCCAAGATGGGCATGGAGCGACGCACCCAAGCGGCGGCCTTCGTGGCGCGGCACCAGGCCGACCACCAGCACTGACGTGGAAGTTTCACAGGTCTGACGGTTTGTCAAGGGCCCCCGCCAGGGGGCCATAACCTCTGGCTGTGACTTTCAGCCAGACCCTCGCCTGCGCCCCGGCCCGCCCCGACCTCTCCGCACCGCCGATGGGGACCCTCAGCCCGCCCGTCCCGCACACCGCGCTCGCCGAGGTCCTGACCCGCTACCGGGTGGGGCGCCTGCTGACCGCCGAACCGGTCGCCGAAGGCCTGCTGAACCGGGGGTACCGGGTCATCACCGAGGCCGGTCCGTACTTCCTGAAGTGCTACGTCGACACCGCCACCGCCAGCCGTCCCAAGATCTTCGCCCACCACCGCGCGATGGCCGCGCTGAACACCCTCGGACTGCCCGTCGCACCCCCGCTGGCCTGCGCCGGACGCTCGGGCACGATGGCCGGCTGGGGCGGCCGGCTGTTCGCGCTGTTCCCGTGGACCGACGGCCGACACCGGCACGGTACCGAGCTCGACCTCCCCCAGTGCGAGGCGCTCGGCGCGCTGCTCGGCCGGCTGCACGGCGCGCTCGACGATGTCTGCGCCCCCTTCGACCCGCCCGCCGGCTACCGCAGCGCCGACCCCGCCGACAGCGCCGAACTCGCCCGTGACCTGCGGCGCCGCGCCCGCGAGCACCGCCCGTACGGGGAACTGGACGCGCTCGTCCAGCAACGGCTCACGGAACGGCTGGAACTGCTCGCCGAACACGCCCACCGCCGCCCCGCCCCGCAGGCCGCCCCGCCCACCGGCTGGACCCACGGCGACTTCCACGGCCTCAACCTGCTGTACGACGACGACCCGGCGGGCGGCCGGGTGGCCGCCGTCCTGGACTGGGACAAGCTCGGCCCGCAGCCGCGCGCCGAGGAGGCCGTCCGGGCCGCCACCCTGCTGTTCAACGACCGGGCATCGGGCGTCCTCGACCTGGTCCGGGTCCGCCGCTACTCCCAGGCCTACCGGGCCTCCGGCGCCGCCACCTCCGAGCACCTGGCTGCCGCCGCCCACCGGGTGTGGTGGGAGCGGCTGAACGACTTCTGGATGCTGCAGTGGCGCTACCAGCGGGCCGACCACCGGGCCGACCCGCTCTACCCCGCCTCGGCGGGCCAGCTGGCGTGGTGGTGCCAGGAGTACGAGCAGGTCCTGGACGCCTTCGCCAACTGACCGGCTCAGCCGAGGGTCGGCGGCGAGATCGGCCCCTTCGTGGAGCTCGGCGGGGCCGGGTTGGTGGGCGTGCCGCCCCCGCCGCCCGGGGTCGACGTGGACCCCCCGGTCGACCCGCCGGTCGGAGTCGCCGACGAGCTGCCCGTCGCGGAGTGGGTGGGGGTCGGCGTCGGCGTCGGAGTCGGCGTGTGCTTGCCCGAACTCGCCGACGGCGACATGTTGTTGCCGCTGTTCCCGGTGTTGTTCCCGCTGTTGTTGCCGGGCTCGGTCGGCTGCTGCGGCTTCCTGCTGCCGGAGACCGACGCCGGCGGGCTCGGCAGACCGCTCTGGGTCGGCGTGGTCGGCTCGGTCGTGCTGACCACCGGCTCGGGCGTCGGAGGCAGGACGTGGTCCTTGGTGCCGCCGTTGTCGGCGCCGCTGAGCGCGAACGCGATTCCGGCACCGGCCGCGACCAGCACCGCGATGGCGCCGGCCACCCAGGCCCACGGCCCGCGCCGCCGACCGTGCCCGTCGTCGTCGTCGCCCTCGCCGCCACCGCCGTACAGGCCGCCGCCCCCCGAGTAGGAGGTCGCGGGGGTGGAGCCGCCCGCCCCCTGGTAGGGCAGCACGGAGGTCTGGTCGCCCGGGCGGACCACGCCGAAGGCCGCCGTGGCCGCCGCCTGGTCCGGCCGGAGCACCTGGGTCGCGCCGGTGTCGCCGGGGGCCCCGCCCGCGCCGACCCAGCCGGCCCCGGCCGCGCCGTGCATCTCGCGCAGCGCGTGCTGCAGGTGGGCACGGAACTCGTCGGCGTCCTGGAAGCGGTCGTCCGGGTTCTTGGCGAGCGAGCGCAGCACCAGCGGGTCGAGGCCGACCGGCACCCGGCCGTTGGCCTGCGAGGGCGGCATCGGCAGGTCCTGGACGTGCTGGTAGACCACCGAGAGCGGGGTGTCGCCGGTGAACGGCGGGCGCAGCGTGAGCAGTTCGAACAGCATGCAGCCGGCCGCGTACAGGTCGGAGCGGTGGTCGACCGGCTTGCCCAGCGCCTGCTCGGGCGAGAGGTACTGCGGGGTGCCCATGACCATGCCGGTCTGGGTCATCGTGGTGGCCCCGCCGGTCAGCGCCCGGGCGATGCCGAAGTCCATCACCTTGACCGCGCCGGCGGTCGTGATGATCACGTTGGCGGGCTTGATGTCGCGGTGGACGATGCCGTGCCGGTGGCTGTAGGCGAGCGCCTCCAGCACCCCGGCGATGATGATCAGCGCCTGGTCGACCGGCGGCGCCTCCTCGTCCGCCAGCAGCTCGCGGACGGTCCGGCCCTCGACCAGCTCCATCACGATGTACGGCGTGGACTCGTCCCCGACGTACTCCTCGCCGGTGTCGTAGACCGAGACGATCGAGTGGTGGTTGAGCGCCGCGACCGCGTGCGCCTCGCGGGTGAACCGCAGCCGGGCGACGTCGTCCTGGGCCAGCTCGCCGCGCAGCAGCTTGACGGCGACGGTGCGGCCCAGCCGCACGTCCTCGGCGGCGAACACCTCGGCCATGCCGCCGCGGCCCAGCCGGTGGGTCAGCCGGTAGCGGCCGTCGCCGACGGTGCCCAGCGGTGCGGCGGTGCCGCGACCGGGGGTGTGCGGGCCGCCGGAGCCGAAGACGGGCGGCAGCGCCGAGGTCGCGGCATCGCTGCCGGGCTCGGGAATCCTCGGCGTCCCGCCGGTCCGGCCGGCCGCTCGGGCACCCGCGTCGTCATCCGGCTGCTGCGTCTGTGCCATCGCTCCTCGCCCCGGGCGTTCGCTCGGATCGCGGTGCCCTGTCGCCTACGTATCCCCGAACGCTACCGCTTCCGGCGCGCAGCCGTGGCACCCGTGAACCGGTCGGAATCCGTCAGAGCCGGCCATTCCGGTCGGCCGGCAGGTCGACCACCAGGACGTTCGCCGGACGCTCGGCGTGGCCGAACTTGCCATTCGTCTTCTTGTCGGCGTTGTTGACCACGATCGCGATGATGATGCCGGCCAGCACGAGCACGCCGACGATGATCCCGACCACGACCACGGCCGTCGAGCAGCCACCGCCGCCGGACGCCTTCGGCTGCTGGTACGGCGGCATCGGCTGCGGCGGCGGGGTGTGCGCCTGCTGGGCGAAGGGGTGCGGGGTGTGCGGGGCCTGCGGACGCGGCGTCTGGTAGGCCGGCGGCGGCGTCTGGTACTGCGGCTGCTGCCCCTGCTGGAGGTACTGCGGGTGCGGGGTGTGCGGGGCCTGCGGACGCGGCGTCTGGTAGGCCGGCGGCGGCGTCTGGTACTGCGGCTGCTGCCCCTGCTGCGGGTACTGCGGCGGCGGCGTGTGCGGAGCCTGCGGGGCGGCGTGCACCGAACGCGGGCCCTCGTTGATCACCAGTGGGGTACTGGCCTGCAGCTTGTGCCCGCTGCCGCCGCCCTTCGCGGCCTCGATCAGCCGCTCCGCCTCGTCCCGCATCGCCGCCGCGCTCTGGAACCGGTGCGCCGGGTCCTTGCGCAGCGCCTGGGCGACGAAGGCGTCCACCTCGGGGGTGACCGAGCGGTTGAGGGCGGAGGGCGCCGGCGGCTCCTCCTGGACGTGCTTGTAGGCGATCGAGAACGCCGAGTCGCCGTCGAAGACCAGCTGGCCGGTGAGCATCTCGAAGAGCATCACGCCGACCGAGTACAGGTCGGAGCGGGCGTCCACCGGCTTGCCGAGCGCCTGCTCGGGCGAGAGGTACTGCGGGGTGCCGACCACCATGCCGGTCTGCGTCATCGACGTGACGCCGGACTCCAGCGCCCGGGCGATGCCGAAGTCCATGACCTTGACATTGCCCTTGCGGTCGAACATGACGTTGCCGGGCTTGATGTCGCGGTGCACCAGGCCCATGTCGTGCGAGGCCTCCAGCGCGTTCAGCACGCCGACGGTGACCTTCAGGGCCGCCTCGGTCGGCATCGCGCCGTACTGGCCGATCGCCTCGTTGATCGCCTCGCGCAGGCCCTGGCCGTCGATCAGCTGCATGACGATGTACGGCGTGCTGGAGCCGTCCGGGGCGATGTCCTCGCCGCTGTCGTACACCGTGACGATGTTCGGGTGCTCCAGCCGGGCCACTGCCTGGGCCTCGCGGCGGAACCGCTCCTTGAACGAGTCGTCCCGGCCCAGTTCGCTGTGCATGCTCTTCAGCGCGACCTGCCGGTCCAGCACGCTGTCGTAGGCGAGGTGCACGGACGCCATGCCGCCTTCGCCCAGCAGCCGCTGCAGCACATAACGGCCGTTGCCCAGGGAGAAGCCCTCGACCGCCGCGTTGCCGTGCTCGCTCATGGTCCTCTGCTCCCCCTCGGCGCGGCCGTGCTGCCGCAACCCGTGACGTTCGGTCTCGTCCGTGCTGGTGGGCCCGGCCCGCTGGCCTGGCGGACCCCTGTCGCGGCGGCCCGACCGGCCTGCGACAGGGGTCAGGGTATCGGCTCGCGCCGACGGTGATCGGCCCAGGGCCGCTCCTGGGCCCGGGCCGCCGGCGCCGGATCCCGGCGACGCGGCCCGGGACGGGTCGTCGTGGTACGTCCGGTCCGGCGGCCGCCGGACCTGCCGCCGGGTACCGGACTACAGGTACGGGCCGGAGCGGATGCCGCGGCCCTGGCCCGGCTCGTCCTCGTCCTGGTCCCCGCCGTGCAGACCCGGCGGCAGCGCCCGCCGCATCTGCTCCAGCTGGGCCCGGGCCGCCATCTGCTGGGCGAACAGCGCGGTCTGGATGCCGTGGAACAGGCCCTCCAGCCAGCCGACCAGCTGGGCCTGGGCGATCCGCAGCTCGGCCTCGGTCGGGATGGTGTCCTCGGTGAACGGCAGCGACAGCCGCTCCAGCTCGGCGACCAGCTCCGGGGCCAGGCCGAGTTCGAGCTCCTTGATCGAGCTCGCGTGGATGTCCTTCAGCCGGACCCGGCTCGCCTCGTCGAGGGGCGCCGCCCGGACCTCCTCCAACAGCTGCTTGATCATGCTGCCGATGCGCATGACCTTGGCGGGCTGCTCGACCATCTCGGTCACCGGGAGCTCGCGCGGCATGTCGATGTCGTCGTCCCCCTCCCCCGCCGGGCCGGCGAAGCCCTGGCCCACGGGCATCCCGTCCGGTCCGACGATCAGCACCTTCTGGCCGTCCTGCGACTGCCCGCCGGCGGCCTGGTAGGGCTCCTGCGACGAGCGCTCGTTCATCGGATTCGTCATGAACAACATTCTCTCTCACTGGGGTTGGTCGGGCGGAAGCCCCCGTTCGTCCCGCCGTCCTGCGCCACCCGTGACGACGGTACGCCCCCACGCGCCGCGCGGGAATCCGTACGGGTACTCAGATCCCGCGCCCCGCAGGCCGGCCGCCCACCACCGCGCCCACCCCACGGAACCCGCACCGAACCTCCACCCCCACCGGAGGCCGTCGCTCCGGCCCGCCCCGGGGACCGGACCCCGCGCAGCCGCACCCGCGCGCGCCGGGAACCGGCTGCGCACGCCCGGTAGCGCACCGCTCTCCCCCGGCTGCGGGCCGACGCCGGGGCGGCCGCCGCCCCGGCTCAGCCCTTCCGCAGCCGCACGCCGATCAGCCCCAGGCCGCAGCCGATCAGCCCGAGGCCGACGCCGAGCGGGAGCTGGGTCGTGGAGGCGTCCTGCCAGCGGGCGGGGAGGACGATCGGGAGGCTGGCGGCCGCGACGGGCCGGCCGGAGGCGGCCGTGACGGCGTCCGGTGCGACGGCGTCGCCAGGGGCCGCCGGATCCGGGGCGCCCGGGTCTGCCTGGTCGGCCACCGGCTGGTCGGCCACCGGCTGGTCGGCCACCGGCTGGTCGGCCTTGACGCCCTGGTCCTGGGTCTGCTCGGGAGCCTGGTCGACGGCCTGGCCAGGGGCCTGGTCGGTCGCCTGGTCCGGGGCCTGGTCCGGGGCCTGTTCCACGGTGGCGTCGGGCCGTTCCGGCAGGGACGCCGGGCGGTGCCGGTGGGCTCGGGGGCCGTCGCCGCCCTGGTGCAGGCGGGGTGCCGGGTGCTGCGGCGGCGCGGCCGCCGGCCTGGGCGCGGTCGAGGACTCCGGCGCCGTCGCCGCCGCGCTCGGCGCCCCTGCCGCAAGGTCCGGGGTCGGAGCAGGGGCGGAGGAAGGAGGCGGGAGAGGAAGTGAAGGAGAAGGCGAAGGGAAAGGCGTCACCCCCGTCGAGGGCGAGGGCATCGCCACCGCCGCCGACGCGGCGGCCAGGGGGAGCGTGAGCCCCAGCACGGCCGCCGCGAACAGCCGCTGGGCGCGGCCCGGGCCGGAGCGGCGACGGGTACGACGGTGGTGCGGCGCTACGGGCAGCGGCCCGAGGTGTGCGTGCGGTGATGCGGCCACGGTCGGAGTCCTTCCGACGGCCGGCCGCGCCCGGGGGCGGGGTCGGCGGCGGGACAGCTCCGGACCAGCCTCGCACGATCCGATAATTCAGGCATTTCGGACATTCGAAGAGCCGCCCGCCCATCACCCAGGCCACCGCATCACCCCGGCCGCTCCTCACCCCGGCCGCTCCTCAGGCCGGCCGCCCCTCAGGCCCGCAGCACGACCTTCCCGACCTGCTCCCCGGCCTCCAGCACCCGGTGCCCCTCGCCCGCGTCGGTCAGCGGCAGCACCCGGTCCACCACCGGCTTCACCACCCCGGACTCGACCAGCGGCCACACGTGCTCCCGCACCGCCGCCACGATCGCCGCCTTCTCCGCCAGCGGCCGTCCGCGCAGGTTGGTGGCGATCACCGCCGCCCGCTTGCGCAGCAGCGCGTTGAGGTCGAGCTCGCCCTTCACCCCGCCCTGCAGCCCGATGATCACCAGTCGCCCGTTGACCGCCAGCGCGTCCACGTTCCGCTGCAGGTACTTGGCGCCCATGATGTCCAGGATCACGTCCGCCCCGGCCCCGTCGGTGGCCTCCCGGAGCGCCTCGACGAAGTCCTGCTCGCGGTAGTCGATCGCGATGTCCGCACCCAGTTCGGTGCACCGGGCCAGCTTCTGGGCGCTGCCCGCGGTGACCGCGACCCGCGCGCCGATCGCCTTGGCCAGCTGGATCGCCATGGTCCCGATGCCGCTCGCGCCGCCGTGCAGGAGCACGGTCTCGCCGGGCCGCAGGTGCGCGGTGAGGAAGACGTTGGACCACACCGTGCAGGCGACCTCCGGCAGCGCCGCGGCCTGCTCGGGGCTCAGCCCCTTGGGCACCGGCAGCAGCTGCCCGGTCGGCACCGCGACCCGCTCCGCGTAGCCGCCGCCGACCAGCAGCGCACACACCTCGTCGCCGACCGCCCAGCCGGACACCCCCGGCCCGAGCGCGACGATCCGCCCGGCGCACTCCAGCCCCGGGTAGGGCGAGGCGCCGGGCGGCGGGTTGTAGAAGCCCTGCCGCTGGAGCAGGTCGGCACGGTTGACGGCGGTGGCCGCCACCTCGACCAGGACCTCGCCCTCGCCGGGCACCGGGTCGGGCACCTCGGCCCACACCAGTGCCTCGGGGCCGCCGGGTACGGGAATCGTCATCGCATGCATGTCCCGAACCTACTGCGCGTCAGGGCGCTCCGCGGGGCAGAGCCCGCGTCAACCGGTCGACTTGATGACGATCACCCGGTCGGTGAGCTGCAGCACGGCGGCCTCCGGCTCGGTGTAGTTGATCACCCGCCGGCCGCGGACCACCGCGACCACCAGGTCCTCGCACCGGCGCGGGCTGTGCCCGGCCTCGGCCCGGGTGACCGGGCGCTCCACCACGTCCAGCCCGTTGCCGTACGTCAGCAGGTCCTCCATCACCGCCCCGGCGTGCGGACTGAGCATCGACAGCCCGAGCAGCCGTCCGGCCGAACTGGAGCTGGTGACCACGACGTCGGCGCCGCTCTGCCGCAGCAACGGGGCGTTCTCGTCCTCCCGCACGGCGGCGACCACGGTGGCGTTGCGGTTCAGCTGGCGTGCCGTCAGCGTGATCAGCACGGCGGTGTCGTCCCGCTCCGGTGCGACCACCACCCGGGCCGCCGTGGGCAGGGCGGCGCGCACCAGCGTGTCGGTGCGGGTGGCGTCGCCGACCACCCCGACCAGGCCGTGCTGCGCGGCGTGGTCGATCACCTTGCGCTGCGGGTCGACGACGACGATCTCCTCCTTCTTCACCCCCTGCCCGAGCAGGGTGTCGACGGCGCTGCGGCCCTTCGTCCCGTACCCGATGACGACGGTGTGCTCGCGCACGGTGGACCTCCAGCGGTTCAACCGCCATTGCAGGCGGGTCCGTTCGGTGAGCACCTCCAGCGTGGTGCCGACCAGGATGATCAGGAACAGCACGCGCAGCGGGGTGACCACGAAGATGTTGGTGAGCCGGGCGCCGTCGCTGAACGGGGTGATGTCGCCGTACCCGGTGGTGGAGAGCGTCACGGTCGCGTAGTACGCCGCGTCGAGGAAGCTGAGCCCGCCGCCGGCGTTGTCGTTGTAGCCGTCCCGGTCGACGTAGACGATCAGCGTGGTGGCGACCAGGACGGCGAGCGCCAGCAGCAGCCGGAAGCCGACCTGCCGTACGGCGGGCTCGGACCGGCGGGCGGGCAGCACGATCCCGGCGTCCGCCCACGGCTCGGTGCCCGGCGCCCGAGTGCCCCGCAGGCGGCTCATGCGCCGGCCCGGCTGTCCCCGCTCACGGCACCTCCAGCAGCTCGACCGTCTCCCCGGCCGCCACTCCGCCGGGCGGGACCACGGCCAGCGCCTCGGCCCGGGCGAGCCCGCGCAGCATCGCGGGCCCGTCGAAGGCGAGCGGGACGACGCCCTCGGCCGTGCGCCGGACGGGCTGCAGCCGGGTGTCCGCCGGGTGCCCGGGCAGTGCGGCCGCGGCGGGCGCGAGGGCGGGGGCACCGGCGGCCCGTCCGCTGCGGGCGTGCAGCAGGGGCAGGGTGAGCGTGACCATGCCGGCGACGGCGGCCAGCGGGTTGCCCGGCAAGCCGACGAGGTGGCGCCCGCCGGGGAGTTCGGCCAGCAGCATGGGGTGCCCGGGCCGGACCGCGACGCCGTCCACCAGCAGCCGGGCGCCGGCCTCGTCGAGCGCCCGGTGCAGGAAGTCGACCGGCCCGGCGGCCGTCCCGCCGGTGGTGACCACGATGTCGGCTGTGGAGTGCCGCAGCGCGTCCCGGAGCAGTCCGAAGTCGTCGCGCACGTACCGCACGTCGGCGACCTCGGCGCCGGCGGCCCGCAGCCAGGGCAGCAGCAGCGGCCCGAGCGCGTCCCGGACCAGGCCCGGGCCGGGGATCCCGGATGCGAGCAACTCGTCACCCAGGACGAGCAGTTGGACGACCGGACGGCGGCGGACGACCAGTCGGTCGTGGCCGCAGGCGGCGGCCAGGCCCAGCACGGCCGGCCCGACCAGGGTGCCCTCCGGCAGCAGCTCCTCGCCCCGGCGGCACTCCTGGCCGCGCGGCCGGACGTCCTGGCCGGTGGTCAACTGTCTGGGGCCGCAGTCGCGCAGCAGCGTGCCGTCCGTCCGCCCGTGCTCGCGGCGCAGGACGGCGGTGGCCCCGGACGGCAGTTGGGCGCCGGTGGCGATCTCCACGGCGGTGCCGTCGGCCAGCGGCGCCGGCTCGGCCGGTCCGGCCAGCACCCGGCCGGCGACCCGCCACGGGCCGGGCCCGGCGACCGCCCAGCCGTCCATCGCGGAGGTGTCGAAGGCGGGCAGGTCGGTCAGCGCCCCGAGCGGCTCGGCGAGGGTGTGGCCGAGCGCCTCGGCCAGCGGCAGCCCGATCCCGGGCAGCGGGCGCAGCCCGGCCCGGCGCGCGGTCTCGCGGGCCCGGGGCCAGCCGGACACGGCGGGGCCGGTGGACGGGGCGGCCACGGTCGTCTGCCCGACGGCGCTCACCGCTCGCCCGGCCGGTCGGCGGCGCCCCACCCCTCGGCGAGGGCCTCGGTCCGTCGGGCGGCCTCGGCGACGGCCTCCGACCCGCCGCCCCGCTGGGCGGCGGCGTAGCCGATCAGGAAGGCGGTCAGCGGCGCGGCCGGCCGGGCCACCCCGTGCGCGACCACCCGGGCCATGTCGAGCAGACCTCGGACGTCCACGTCCAGGTCGATGCCCAGGTCGGCCTTGACCTCGGCGATCCAGTCATCCAGCGTGCGCTCCATGCGCCCATGCTGCCTGATCGGCGGTTTCCCGGAGGTGTTCGCCCCGTGTGCGGGGCGCGTCATTTCGCTCACAGCCCGGTGACCGGCGTCGTGCGGCTCAGTTCCGGTCGCGTTCCCGGGCCTGCTCCAGGTCCTCCCAGGTGTCGCAGTCGTACGCGACGTTGTCGGTGTCGGCGACCCGCAGGTGCGCCAGCCCGCCGACCAGGCGGCGCAGCGGCCGGCCCGCCGGGTCGCCGAGGGCGGCCAGCGCGGCGCGCAGCGGGGCGGTGCGGTACGCGGCGGCGAGCGGCTGGTCGCGGCCGCCCGCGTCGACCAGCACGGCGGCGTCCACGGTCGGCCCGGCCCCGTCCAGGGCGGCGGCCAGCCGGTGCACGGTCCGCCGGTCCAGGAACGGCAGGTCGGCGGCGAGCAGCAGCACGGTGTCCGCGGTGACCAGGTCGAGCCCGGCCGCGACGGCGGCGACCGGCCCGCCGCCGGGCGGCTGCTCCCTGGTCCAGCGGACGCCGGTGCGCGCGGTCGGCCGGACCGGGCCGACCACAACGGTGGTGCGGGCGTCCGCGCAGGCGGCGAGCACCCGGTCGAGCAGGGTGGTCTCGCCCACCGTCAGGCCGGGCTTGTCGGCCCCGCCGAGGCGCCGGGCGGCCCCGCCCGCCGGAACGATCACGTCGTACGGCGTCATGCGGCCAGTATCCGCCCGGCCGCGGCGGACCCTAGTCGGCCGGGTCGTCCTCGACGATCTCGGCGTCGATGATCTCCGACTCGACGATCTCCGCGTCGACGATCTCCGCGCCGATGGTTCCGTTCTCCGCCGCCGACCGGGCGGTGTTGGCCGCCGCGCCCAGTTCCAGGATGGCCGGCAGCGTCAGCTCCCCGTACCGCCGGTTCATCGCGGTGACCAGCGCCTCCGGGTCGTGCGGGTGCTCGGCCAGCAGCCGGTCGAAGTCCTGCAGGTACTCGCCGGTGAAGGCGAGCACCCGGGCCGTGTCGTCGCCCTGGTCGGGGGCCCGGTGCCCGGCGATCACCCGGTCCGCGCCGAGGTCGGCGATCCGGCCGAGGTTGTGCCCCCAGGTGGTGCGCTGGGCCGGGGTGGTGTCGGCGGTCCAGACGTGGGTGCCGTTGTAGACGAAGTCCCCGGCGATCACGGTCCGGATGCTCGGCACGTGGACGACCGTGGAGTTCCCGCAGTCGCCCTGGCCGAGCAGCAGGACGGGGATCACCTGGCGGTCCAGCATGAGCGGCTGCGGCAGCAGCGGGGCGGGGATCAGCGGGTGGTCCGGGATGTCGTCGCCGTACACCGGCTTCCACTGCGCGACCTTGGCGGCGGCGGTGCGCCGGATGCCCTCGACCACCGCCGGCGCGGCCAGCAGCCGCGCGTCGGGGAAGAGCTTCAGCACCTCCTCGGCGCCGAAGTAGTGGTCGGGGTGCTGGTGGGTGACCACGATGGCGAGGAGCCGGCGGCCCTTGCCGGCGATCCACTCGGCCAGTTCGCGTCCGGCGCTGCGGGTGAGCTGGGCGTCCACCAGGATCGCGGCCTGCTCGCCGAGGATCAGCGCGGAGGTGGCGAAGAAGGCCGACTCGGGGCCGGTGAAGACGGCGACCTCCAGCGGCCGGGCGGGCCGCTCGGCCTCCGGGAACGCGGCGGGTGAGGTGTCCGCGGGCTCCGCGCCGGCGCTCTCCTCGGGCGGGGACGACGTCACGGGCTGCTCCCTCTGCACGGCGGTCGGATTTCCTGCGCCCTCAGCATGGGAGTACCGGTGCCCGATTCCACGGAAGGCGCGCCCGGCTGGGCGCGCCATCCGGCTCACGTCACGCCATGGCTCAGGCGGCGAGCTCCTTGGCCCGGCGGGCGGCCTGCTCCAGGGCCCGGGCCTTGGACTCGGCGGCGTTCGGGATGAACTCGGCCAGCGCCGGGACGACCGGGGCCATGGTGAACTCCGGGACGATGAAGTCGACCTCCAGGCCGAGCGCGGTCAGCACCTTCTCCAGGTAGGTGGTGACGAACTCGAACGGCTCGCGCGGGGCGCCGGGCGCGTACGAGCCGCCGCGGGAGGCGACCACGGTGACCGGGGTGCCCTTGGCGGAGGGCGCCTCGCCGGCGGTGCGGCCGACCAGGATCACCTGGTCCAGCCAGGCCTTGAGGGTCGACGGGATCGTGAAGTTGTACATCGGGCTGCCGATCAGCACGGCGTCGGCCCGCTCCAGCTCGCCGATCAGCTCCTCGCGCAGCGCGAAGGCGGCGGCCTGTTCGGCGCTGTGGGTCTCGGCCGGGGCGAATCCGGCACTGATGCCGTGCACGTCCAGGTGCGGGATCGGGTCGGCGGCGAGGTCGTGGTAGATCACCGTGCCCTCGGGGTGCTGGGCCTGCCAGGCGGCCCGGAAGGCGGCGGTGACCTCGCGGGAGACGGAGCCGTCGGCGACCGCGGAGGAGTCGATGTGCAGAAGCGTGGGCATGGCTGACCTCCAGAGAATTAGTAGCTGCCGTTTTCGCTGCAGCTGCAAGTAAGGTAGCAGCTTACTTTTCTGCAGTCACTAGTGACGGTCGAGTACGCTGGATCCATGGCCCAGCACGAGGTAGTCACCGACGGAGTCCCGACCGCCACCGACGCGTGCGACGTCGCGGCCCACGGCGCCTGCCAGAACATCGACCTGGCCCTCGGCCGGGTGTTCACCCTGCTCGGCAAGCGCTGGACCGGCATGCTGCTGGGCGTGCTCAACAACAGCGGCCCGGCCTACTTCTCCGAGCTGCGCCGCGCCGTCCCGGGCATCAGCGAGCGGATGCTCTCCGACCGGCTGACCGAGCTGGCCGAGGCCGGGCTGCTGGTCCGCGAGGTCGACGCCGGCCCGCCGCTGCGAGTCAGCTACCGGCTCACCGAGAGCGGCGTCGCGCTCAAGCCCGCCCTCCATGAACTGGCCGTCTGGGCCGACCGCCACCTGCCCGAGAGCGCCCTCAAGAGCGGCGGCTGCTGACCCTCGGGGCCGCCCGCCCCCGGACGTCCCGCCCCTGGAGATTCCGTCCCCGGACATGCGGAAGGGCCCGCCTGCTGTCACCAGCAGACGGGCCCTTCACCCGAGCGAATCGGTCAGTCGTTCAGCGCTTTTTCGCACCGCGCAGCCGGGCCAGCCGGTCGGCGAGACCCCAGGAGGTCACCCGCCACAGCGCCTCGACCACGATGCTGCGGCTCATCTTGGACGCGCCCAGCTCGCGCTCGACGAAGGTGATCGGCACCTCGGCGACCTTGAATCCGGCCTTCACCGTGCGCCAGGCCAGGTCGACCTGGAAGCAGTACCCGGCCGAGGCGACCTCGTCCATGCCCAGGCCCAGCAGGGTCTCCTTGCGGAACGCCCGGTAGCCGCCGGTGACGTCCTTGATCGGCACGCCCAGCATCAGCCGGGAGTACGTCGAGCCGCCGCGCGAGAGCAGCAGCCGCGACTTCGGCCAGTTCACCACCCGGCCGCCCGGCACCCAGCGCGAGCCCAGCACCAGGTCGGCGCCGCGCAGCGCGCCCAGCAGCCGGTCCAGCTCCTCGGGCTGGTGCGAGCCGTCCGCGTCCATCTCGACCAGGACGTCGTAACCGTTGTCGATGCCCCAGCGGAAGCCCGCGAGGTAGGCGGCGCCCAGGCCCTCCTTGCCCTTGCGGTGCATGACGTGCACGTGGGGGTCCTCGACGGCCAGCTTGTCGGCGAGCTCACCGGTGCCGTCGGGGCTGTTGTCGTCGGCGACCAGGACGTGCGCCTCGGGCACCGCGGCACGGACCCGGCCGACGATCCGCTCGACGTTCTCCGCCTCGTTGTAGGTCGGGATGATCACCAGGACCCTGCCGAGATCAGCAAAACTCTGCTGGTTCACGGTCACGTACAAACCTCTCGGCCGATGGCGGGGAATCTCAGAACACCGTCGCCCGCACTCTGGAACGCGGCTCCACCGGCAGCCCTCCGGCGGGGTGACCACGGTGGAGAACTGCGCGCAGGGCGGAGACTACTGCGTCCTGGCATCCTACTACCGCGCCCGGGAACCACCGGTCCGACCACGGCACTCCCACCTGACGCCCACCGTTTCCCCGTGGGTGACACCGTTCGGCTAGGGTCGATGCCCTTGCCCGTGCCCGGACCGCCCGCACCGCCGGGCCCGCCCCCGGCGATCCGGCACACCCGCCAGACAGCGAAGGAGTAGGACCGCGCGCATGGACAGGCTCGTCAACACCGTCCGCCCGTACGCCTGGGGGTCGCTCACGGCCCTGCCCGAGCTGCTCGGGCAGCAGCCGACCGGGGAACCGCAGGCCGAGCTGTGGATGGGCGCCCACCCCGGCGACCCGTCCCGCGCCGACCGCGGGGACGGCCCGCGCCGGCTGGACGAACTGATCGCGGCCGACCCCGAGGGCGAGCTGGGCGCCGCGAGCGTGGCCCGGTTCGGCCCGACCCTGCCGTTCCTCTTCAAGGTCCTCGCCGCGGGCACCCCGCTGTCCATCCAGGCCCACCCCACGCTCGACCAGGCCCGCGCCGGCTTCGCCGCCGAGAACGCCCTCGGCATCCCGCTGGACGCCCCCGAGCGCAGCTACCGCGACGCCAACCACAAGCCCGAAATGGTCTGCGCGCTGGGCGAGTTCGAGGGCCTGTGCGGCTTCCGCCGGCCCGCCGAGGCGGCCGAGCTGATGGCCCGGCTCGGGGTGCCCGGACTGGACCCGCTGATCGACCTGCTGTGCGTCGAGGACGAGTCCGAGGCGCTGCGCGGCACGCTGGCCGCCATCCTCACCATGGACGACGAGACCGCCCGGAAGACCGTCCGGGAGACCGCCGAGGTGCTGGCGGAGTGCGACGCCCGTGATCCGGACTGGTACTACGCGCCGTACGCCCGGATCGCCGAGGACTTCCCGGACGACCGCGGCCTGATCGCCGGCATGCTGCTCAACCACTTCCGGCTGCGGGCCGGCGAGGCGCTCTACCTGGGCGCCGGGGTGCCGCACGCCTACCTGTCCGGCGTCTGCGTCGAACTGCAGGCCAACTCCGACAACGTGCTGCGGGCCGGCCTCACCCCCAAGCACATCGACGTGCCGGAGCTGCTGAAGGTCGTGGTCTTCGAGGCCGGCGACCCCGAGGTGCCGGCCCCCGTCCCGGTCGAGGCCACCCCGGGCGAGGAGCTCTACCCCGTCCCGATCGACGAGTTCCGGCTGTCCCGCTTCGCGCTGGACGGCGTCGAGCGCGCGATCGACGGCCGCACCCCGCAGATCCTGCTCTGCACCGAGGGCCGCGCCCGCCTCACCGCCGCCGACGGCACCGTCCTGGACCTCGCCCGCGGCCAGTCCGCCTTCCTCCCCGCCACCGGCACCGCGACCCGCCTCTCCGGCACCGGCACCACGCTCTTCCGCGCCACCGTCACCGTCTGAGTAACCGTCTGAACCACCCTCCGGCCGCCCCGGCCGCCCCGGCCGGGGTGGTCGTGGCGGCCGCCGTCCGTCTCGCGAAGGTGGCGGAGCCTTCTGGGACGTCCGAGCCGGGACTTCGTCAGGCTCCGCCCGGTGGGTCGGGTGTGCGTTGCGGGGGTGCCTCCCAGGTGGCGGTGGTGTCGCGGGCGACGTCGTGCAGGAGGTCGACGAGCTTGTCCGCGAGGGGTGTGAGGCCGGCGTCGGACTTGGTCACGGCGTAGATCTGGCGGTAGGACCTGGGCCGGGCCAGTTCGCGGTGGGTGGTGCCGCGGGCGTGGGTCAGGGCCAGGCGGGAGACCAGGGCCACGGCGATGCCGGTGCCGACGAGGGCCTGGGCGACATCGTAGGACTCCGTCTCGAACCGCACGGTGGCTCCCGAGCCGTCGGATGGACCGGCCCGCCCGCTCCGGCCCATCCGCGCGGGGCGCCGAAGGGGACCCGAAGGCACCACCGGCGCGGTGAAGCACTCCCCCGGAGCCGCGCCGAAGCAGGGCTCGAACCCGGGTCAGTCCCGGGTCATGTCGACGAAGCGCGAGTAGTGGCCCTGGAAGGCCACCGTGATGGTCGCGGTCGGACCGTTACGGTGCTTGGCGACGATCAGGTCGGCCTCGCCGGCGCGCGGGGACTCCTTCTCGTAGGCGTCCTCGCGGTGCAGCAGGATGACCATGTCGGCGTCCTGCTCGATCGAGCCCGACTCACGCAGGTCCGAGACCATCGGCCGCTTGTCGGTGCGCTGCTCGGGGCCACGGTTCAGCTGGGAGAGCGCGATGACGGGGACTTCCAGCTCCTTGGCCAGCAGCTTGAGGTTTCGGGACATGTCCGAGACCTCCTGCTGGCGGTTCTCGGCCCGGCGGGAGCCGCCGGACTGCATCAGCTGGAGGTAGTCGATGACGACCAGCTTGATGTCGTTGCGCTGCTTGAGCCGGCGGCACTTGGCGCGGATCTCCATCATCGACAGGTTCGGCGAGTCGTCGATGAACAGCGGCGCCTCGCTGACGTCGGGCATCCGGCGGGCGACCCTCGTCCAGTCGTCGTCCGTCATGTTCCCGGAGCGCATGTGGTGCAGCGCCACCCGGGCCTCGGCGGAGAGCAGACGCATGGCGATCTCGTTGCGCCCCATTTCGAGCGAGAAGATCACGCTCGGCAGCTTGTTCTGGATCGAGCAGGCCCGGGCGAAGTCCAGCGCGAGGGTGGACTTACCCATGGCGGGGCGGGCCGCGATGACGATCATCTGGCCGGGGTGCAGGCCGTTGGTGAGCGCGTCGAAGTCGGCGAAGCCGGTCGGCACGCCGGACATCTGGCCCTGCCGGGAGCCGATCGCCTCGATCTCGTCGAGGGCGCCCTCCATGATGTCGGCGAGCGGCGCGTAGTCCTCGTTGGTGCGCTGTTCGGTGACGGCGTAGATCTCCGCCTGGGCGGCGTTGACGATCTCGTCGACGTCGCCCTCGGCCGCGTAGCCCATGCCGGCGATCCGGGTGCCCGCCTCGACCAGGCGGCGCAGCACGGCCCGCTCGTGGACGATCTGGGCGTAGTACTCGGCGTTGGCCGCGGTCGGGACGGAGTTGACCAGGGTGTGCAGGTACGAGGCACCGCCGACCCGCTGCAGCTCGCCGCGCTTGGTCAGCTCGCCGGCCACGGTGATCGGGTCGGCAGGCTCGCCCCGGGCGTAGAGGTCGAGGATCGCGCCGTGGACCATCTCGTGCGCGGGCCGGTAGTAGTCGGCGGGCTTGAGCACCTCGACCACGTCGGCGATGGCGTCCTTGGAGAGCAGCATGCCGCCGAGGACGGACTGCTCGGCGGCGAGGTCCTGCGGGGGGACGCGCTCGAAGCCGTCCACGCCGCCTTCTCCGTCGCCCTCGCCACGGCGCTGCCAGCCGCCCTCCCGCCGGCCGCCCTCGCGCGAGGAGCCGTTCCGGCCGCCCTTGCCGCCCTGGGAGCCGCCCTTCTGGAAGCCGTCGCGGCCACCGCCCTTGCCACCCTGGCCGCCGCGGCTGTGGGAGACCGGGAGCCGGTCGCCGGGGCCGTCCGGGAAGGGCGCGTCATCGAAGGCGGTGGCCGGGAAGGGGTCCTCCGCGGTCTGCCAGTCCTCCTCCGGCGGCGGGGCGTCGTGGTCGTCGTACTGGGGGCCGGTCACGCGTGTTCCCCGATCAGCGAGTGGTGCGAGTTTGGAGCGGGCTTGCCGGTGGCTGGGTGGATCGGATCCGCTCCTCTTTGTACGCCACGGCCCCGACAAATCGGACGCCGGGGCGGCGGGAGTGTCGGGCGGAGAGCCCACGCTAAGGCGCCGGACGGCCTTGCGCCAAGGCGGTTATCCACAGGGGGTGTGGATGAGCGGCCCCGACCTGTGGAGAACTGCCGCAAAGCTGTGGACACCCCTGTGGACGTCCCTGTGGATAACCAGACGATCGATCCACCGTCAACTTGCTGACCTGGGATTACCCCTTCCGAGGCCTGTGCATGAGAAATTCTTCACACACCTCCGAACGGCTGTGGGCACGGAGCGTGCGAACAGCGTCGCTCAGGACTTCGAGTAATGGCCACAACCCACTGTGATCCATTACCTGTGGATGAGTAGCCTGGAGCCCATGACCGCCTCGCCGCCCAACGACACATCGTCGGCCCCCGACCGGCGCCGGCACGACCGGGAGATCCTCGCCCTGGCCGTCCCGGCCTTCGGCGCACTGGTCGCCGAGCCGCTCTTCCTGATGGCCGACTCGGCGATCGTCGGCCACCTCGGCACCCCCCAGCTGGCCGGGGTCGGCGTCGCCTCCGCCGCGCTCACCACCGCGACCGGCGTGTTCGTCTTCCTCGCCTACGCCACCACCGCGGCAGTCGCCCGCCGGATCGGGGCCGGGGACCGCCGGGGCGCCGTGCAGCAGGGCATCGACGGCATCTGGCTCGCCCTCGGCCTGGCCCTCCCGGTGGTCCTGCTGACCGTGCTGGCGGCTCCCTGGGTGGCCGACGTCCTGGGTGCCTCGCCGACCGCCGCGCCCTACGCAGTGACGTATCTGCGGATCAGCTCCCTGGGCATCCCGGCGATGCTCATGGTGCTGGCCGCCACCGGCGTGCTGCGCGGACTCCAGGACACCCGGACGCCCCTGCTGGTGGCCGTTGCGGGCTTCACCGCCAACATCGGCCTGAACGTCGGTCTGGTGTACGGCGCCGGCCTCGGGGTGGCCGGTTCGGCCTGGGGCACCGTGCTCGCGCAGACCGCGATGGCCGCCGTCTACCTGGTCGTGGTGGTCCGCGGCGCCCGCCGGGAGCGAGCCTCACTGCGGCCGGACGCGACGGGCATCCGGGCCTGCGCCAAGGCCGGCGGCCCGCTGCTGGTCCGGACGATCAGCCTGCGCGCGGTGCTGATGATCGCGACCGCGGTGGCCGCCCGGCTGGGCGACGACCAGGTGGCCGCGCACCAGATCACCATGACGCTGTTCAGCTTCCTGGCGTTCGCGCTGGACGCCATCGCGATCGCCGGCCAGGCCATCATCGGCCGCTACCTGGGCGCCACGGACGCCCCGGGTGCCAGGGCCGCCACCCGGCGGATGGTCGAGTGGGGCGTCGGTTCCGGGGTGGTGCTCGGCCTGCTGGTGGTCGCCGCCCGCCCGCTGTACGTCCCGCTGTTCACGCCCGATCCGGCCGTCCGGGCGCAGCTGGACACCGCCCTGCTGCTGCTGGCGCTGAGCCAGCCGGTCGCCGGCCTGGTCTTCGTGCTGGACGGGGTGCTGATGGGAGCCGGGGACGGCCCGTACCTGGCCTGGGCGGCGCTCGCGACCCTGGCGGTGTTCGCCCCGGCGGCCTTCGCCGTCCCGGCCAACGGCGCCGGGCTGGCCGGGCTCTGGTGGGCGATGAACCTGTTCATGCTGGTCCGCGCCGCCTTCCTGGTCTGGCGCGCCCGTGGCGGCAAGTGGCTGGTCACCGGGGCCGTGCGCGGGTAGCCCGCGCGCCCGGGAACGACCGAGGGCCGGACTCCCGGAGGAGTCCGGCCCTCAGGCCACTGCGGGGGGAACTCAGGCAGCGACGACCGCGATGTCCAGGTTGGCCTGGACGTCGGAGTGCAGCTTGACCGAGATCTTGTGGGTGCCCACGGTCTTGATCGGCGAGGCGATCGCGACGGCGCGCTTGTCCACAGCCGGGCCGCCGGCGGCCTTGATGGCCTCGACGACGTCGGCCTGGGTCACCGAGCCGAACAGACGGCCGGCCTCACCCGAACGGACGGCCAGCTTGACCTGGACGCCCTCCAGCTTGCCCTTGACCTCGTTGGCGGCCTCGAGGGTCTGGATCGCGTGGATCTTGCGGGCGCGACGGATGGCGTCGACGTCCTTCTGGCCGCCCTTGGTCCAGCGGATGGCGAAGCCACGCGGGACCAGGTAGTTGCGGGCGTAGCCGTCCTTGACCTCGACGACCTCGCCGGCGGAGCCGAGACCCGGCACCTCGTGCGTGAGGATGATCTTCATTACTTGGTCACCCTCTCTTAGCGCGCGGTGCTGGTGTAGGGCAGCAGCGCCATCTCACGGCTGTTCTTCACGGCCGTGGCGACGTCACGCTGGTGCTGGGTGCAGTTGCCGGTGACCCGGCGGGCACGGATCTTTCCGCGGTCGGAGATGTACTTCCGCAGCAGGTTCGTGTCCTTGTAGTCAACGTAGTTGACCTTGTCCTTGCAGAAGACGCAAACCTTCTTCTTCGGCTTGCGAGCAGGCGGCTTCGCCATTGTGTGCTCCATTTGGGGTTCACGGCCCGGCCGGCGTCCGGGGACGCCTGCGGCCGGGCCGCACGAAATCTGTCAGCTCTTAGAACGGGGGCTCTTCCGAGAAGCCGCCGCCACCGCCGGACGGGGCGCCCCAGCTGCCGCCCTGGTTTCCACCGGACGGGGCGCTGGAGGCCCAGGGGTCCTCGGAGGGGCCGGACTGGCCACCGGAGTTACCACCCCAGTTGCCGCCCTGCTGGCCGCCACCGCCGCCCCAGTTGCCACCGCCCTGGCCGCCGCCCTGCTGGCCGCCGAAGCCGCCACCGGGGCCGCCAGGACCGCCGGAGCGGTTGGCCCGGGTGACCTTGGCGGTCGCCGAGCGCAGGCTCGGGCCGACCTCGTCGACCTCGACCTCGAAGACCGTCCGCTTCTCGCCTTCCTTGGTCTCGTAAGACCGCTGGCGCAGTCGGCCCTGCACGATGACGCGCATGCCGCGCTGCAGCGACTCGGCCACGTTCTCCGCCGGCTGCCGCCAGACGTTGCACGTGAGGAAGAGGCTCTCGCCGTCCTTCCACTCGTTCGTCTGACGGTCGAAGGTGCGGGGGGTGGACGCGATGCGGAACTTCGCGACCGCCGCACCCGACGGGGTGAAGCGCAGCTCGGGGTCGTCGACGAGATTGCCGACGAGGGTGATGACGGTCTCGCCTGCCATGGTGGTGATGACCTCTCGGGAAGATGTCCGTTCACCGCTGTTTCACGTGAAACAGCGGACGCGAGCTACCCGAGACCCGAAGGCCTCAGAGGTGGCTCAGTGGGTGTCCGGGCGCAGGACCTTGGTCCGCAGAACCGACTCGCTCAGGCCCATCTGGCGGTCGAGCTCCTTGACGACCTCAGGCGTGGCCTTGAGGTCGATGACCGAGTAGATGCCCTCGGACTGCTTGTTGATCTCGTAAGCCAGACGGCGACGACCCCAGGTGTCGACCTTCTCCACCTTGCCGCCGCCGTTGCGGACGACAGTGAGGAAGTTCTCGATCAGGGGGGCGACAGCGCGCTCCTCGACCGAGGGGTCGAGGATGACCATCAGCTCGTAGTGACGCATGAGTAACCCACCTCCTTTGGACTCAGCGGCCACGGTCTCTCCGTGGCAGGAGGGTTGTGCGTAGCGTCGACACCGGTGCGGTGACGACTCCGGCCCACCGTAGCGGCCGGGTCCGACAATCGGCCCCCGTCCACCCCGGAGGGGTGTCGCCCGAAAGAGGGCGCAAGGGGGCACAACTACACCAGTGCAGACGGCACAGCCTACCCGCACCCGGACGGCCGAACAAAACGCATAGGGGTTGTGAGACCGACCCAACCGCCGCAATCTGGACGGAACGGGATTCCTGCCCGTTCGTCTCCACGCCAGGAGGTGGGACTCATGGCCCAGTCCGTCCACCGCATGCCCGCGCTCACGCTGAACACCGACGGCCACCCGCACCCCCGCGAGAACACCCTGGTGGCGCTCACCGCCGTCCTGGGCGTCATCGCCTTCACCACCTCGTTCTTCCACAACCTGCATCTGATGACCTCGTGGACCGGCCTGGCCGGCATCATCACGGGGCTCTGGGGGATGTTCGTCTCGGTCACCACCGCCGAGCGCTTCGTCCTGATGATCACGCTCGGCGCCTCCGCGGTCGGCTTCTACCTCGGCATCGCCCGGGGCGGCCTCTGGGGCTGAGCCGGCGACTCCGGGGCCGGACCGCCCCGGCCCCTCCGGAACCCTCGGCGCCCCCGCCGCGTATCTGCAAGAGGACAGGTACCCGACGGGGGCGCCGTCGTGCCCGCCGCGACGGGGGCACCGAGGGCCCCGGACGGTAGGGTCAGCCCGAGAACCCGGGGCCCACCGCAGCCCGACCGACGAGGAGCACCGAGCAATGAGCCTGCGCCTGAGGACGATCACCCGCGAGGAGCACCTCGCCTTCATCAGGAGCCGCGCCTCGGCCAGCCACATGCAGGTGCCGTCGTGGGGCGACGTCAAGGCCGAGTGGCGGTCCGAGTCGATCGGCTGGTTCGACGACGCCGACCAGCTCGTCGGCGCCGGACTGGTCCTCTACCGCCAGCTGCCGAAGCTCAAGCGCTACCTCGCCTACCTGCCCGAGGGCCCGGTCATCGACTGGTTCGACCGCGACCTCGACCGCTGGCTCTCCCCGATGCTGGCGCACCTGAAGTCGCAGGGCGCGTTCTCGGTGAAGATGGGCCCGCCGGTGGTCATCCGCCGCTGGAACGCCCCCACCATCAAGGAGGCCATCGCCGCCAAGCAGGCCAAGCGCCTGCGCGACGTCGAGGCCGACTGGTACGAGGCGCGCGCCTTCGAGGTGGCCGACCGGCTGCGCAAGGCCGGCTGGCTGCAGGGCGAGGACGGCGGCGCCGGCTTCGGCGACGTCCAGCCGCGCTACGTCTTCCAGGTGCCGCTGGCCAACCGCTCGCTGGACGACATCCACAAGAACTTCAACCAGCTCTGGCGTCGCAACATCAAGAAGGCCGAGAAGAGCGGCGTCGAGGTGTTCCAGGGCGGCTACGACGAGCTGCCGATCTTCCACCAGCTCTACCTGGTCACCGCCGAGCGCGACCGCTTCACCCCGCGCCCGCTGTCCTACTTCCAGCGGATGTGGAAGGCCCTCACCGCCGAGGACCCGAACCGCATGCGGCTCTACATCGCCTACCACGAGGGCGAGCCGCTGGCCGCCACCACGATGCTCGTGGTCGGTGAGCACGTCTGGTACTCCTACGGCGCCTCGGCCAACCACAAGCGCGAGGTCAAGCCGTCCAACGCCATCCAGTGGCGGATGATGCGCGACTCCTACGCCCTCGGCGGCGGTGTGTACGACCTGCGCGGCATCAGTGACACCCTGGACGAGAACGACCACCTGTTCGGCCTGATCCAGTTCAAGGTCGGCACCGGCGGCCAGGCTGCCGAGTACCTCGGCGAGTGGGACTTCCCGCTCAACAAGCTGCTGCACAAGGCCCTCGACCTCTACATGTCCCGCCGCTGAGGAGGCTGACCCGATGACGCTGTCGCTCTACCTCGACACCGAACGCTGGCGCACCCACCAGCGCTCCGTCCTCGCCGAGTTCCCCGGCCTGGTGCCGGTCGCCAAGGGGAACGGCTACGGCCTGGGCAACCACCGGCTGGCCGAGGAGGCGACGCTGCTGGGCACCGGTGTGCTCGCCGTCGGTACCGCGTACGAGGCGGCCGACGCCGCCGAGTGGTACGGCGGCGAGCTGCTGGTGCTCACCCCGTACCGGGTCGGCGAGGAGGTCCTCCCGATGCCGCACGCCCGGGTGATCCGCACGGTCGCGGGTGTGGACGCCCTGCGGACGCTGCACGGCACCCGGGTGGTGCTGGAGTGCATGACCACCATGCGCCGCCACGGTGTGAGCGCCGCCGACCTGAGCACCGTCGCCGCCGAGCTCGAGGGCGTCAGCTTCGAGGGCCTGGCGCTGCACCTGCCGATGGACCGGCCGGACGGCTCCAGCCCGGTCGAGGAGGTCGCGTACTGGGTGGACACCGCCCGTGCGGCCGGCATCCCGGTCCACACCGTGTTCGTCAGCCACCTCGGCGCGGCCGGCATGGAGCAGCTCGCCCAGCGCTACCCGGAGACCGTCTTCCGGGCCCGGATCGGCACCCGGCTCTGGCTGGGCGACCACGCCGCGCTGGAGGTCCGGGCCACCGTCCTGGACGTCACCCCGGTGAAGAAGGGCGACCGCTACGGCTACCGCCAGCACCCGGCGCCCGCCGACGGCCACATCCTGGTGGTCGCCGGCGGCACCGCGCACGGCATCGGCCTGGAGGCGCCCAAGTACGTGCAGAGCATGGCCTCGCGGGCCAAGGGCATCGCCCGGGCCGGTCTGGCGACGGTCAACAAGACCAAGTCGCCGTTCCACTGGGCCGGCAAGCAGCTCTGGTTCGCCGAGCCGCCGCACATGCAGGTCTCGCTGCTGTTCCTGGACGGCGAGACCGGGGCCCCCGCGATCGGCGAGGAGCTCGGTCTCCAGGTCCGTCACACCACCACGCACTTCGACCGCGTGGTGGACCGCTAGCAGCGGGACGGGTCACGGTTTCTCGGCCGGCTCCGACAGTTCCGGCTCACCGAGCCACTGCTCGGGGCCGGCCGGCGCGTACGCGGCGTAGGTCTCCTCCTCGCGCAGCCGCCGGGCGGTGCCCAGCACGAACACGTCCGGGGCGTGGTCGAGCACCCCGCCGGAGGGGTCGTCGCTGCCGTCCCAGCGGACCGGGTCGCGGTCCGGGTAGAGGACGTCGCGGACGACGAGGGCGACCAGGTAGAGCGTGCCGATCAGGTGCAGCGCGATCGCGAAGTGGTACCAGGCCTCGCCGATCCCGTGCTGCTTGGGCCCGGTGACGAAGCCCAGGTGGGACCAGATGCCCAGCGTGTAGAGCACCTCGCAGGCCTGCCAGATCAGGAAGTCCCGCCAGCGCGGCCGGGCCAGCGCCGCGAGCGGCAGCAGCCAGAGCGCGTACTGCGGCGAGTACACCTTGTTGACCAGCACGAACAGTGCGACGACCAGGAAGGCCAGCTGCGCGAAGCGCGGGCGGCGCGGCGCCGAGAGGCCGAGCCACGCCAGGGCCAGGCAGCCCAGCACCATCAGCACGCCGATGTAGAGGTCGAGGTCGGCCAGCCCGACGCCGCGGGTCTGCATCAGGATCAGCCAGAACGAGCCGTAGTCCTCGCCGCGGTGCTTGCTGAACACGTAGAAGGTCGACCAGCCCTGCCAGTTGGCGAGCATGATCGGCAGGTTGACCAGCAGCCAGGAGCCCACCGCGCCGCCGAGCATCACCCGGAACTCGCGCCACTTGCCGGCCCGCCAGCAGAGCACCAGCAGCGGGCCGATCAGCAGCACCGGGTAGAGCTTGGCGGCGGTGGCCAGGCCGATGAAGACGCCGGCCCAGCCCGGCCGGGAGCGGGCCCACCAGGCCATCGCCACGGCGGCCAGGGCGACCGCGAGCAGGTCCCAGTTGACCGTGCCGTTGAGCAGCAGGACGGGCGCGAGCGCGAACAGCAGCGCGTCCCAGGGACGGCGGCGGTGGGTGCGGGTGAGCGCCACGACCGCGACCACCGCGCAGGCCATCAGCAGCCCGGCGTTGATCGCCCAGAACCACTGCTCCTGGCTCTGCTGGTTGCCCCCGCCTGGCGTCAGCCAGGCCGCGACCTGCATGAACAGGCCGGTCAGCACCGGGTACTCGAGGTACTGCAGGTCCCCCGACGAGCCCGGGATGCGGTCCACGTACGGGTGCAGTCCGGCCGCGAAGCCGCGTCCGGAGAACAGGTGCGGGATGTCGCTGTAGCAGGAGTGGATGTACTGCGGCGAGCCCGGCTGGAACCAGGCCTGCTCGTAGCAGGGCAGCTTCTGCGCCATGCCGAGCACCGAGACCACGATCACCGCGAGCGCCAGGAAGCGCGCCGGGATCCACCAGGAGACGCCGAGCAGTGCCCGGCGCCCGGGCGGCCCGCCGATCACCTCGCTGCCGGCCGCCGCCACCGGGTCCTCGTCGGCCGGAACGACCACGGTGTCGGGCAGCGGCGCGGCCGTGGCGACGGCTGCCGGGGTGGGCCCTGCGGCGGCGCCGGGCCCGGCCGGTCCGGCGGTTTCGTCACGATCGCTCGACGTCATGCCGGACATCCTGCCGCACCATCCGCGCCGGGACGAGGAGGACCCCGCAACGGTCTGCGGAGGTCCGCGGGCGGCCGGGTCCGCGAAACCCGACGAAAACGGCGGTGGCGGCCCTCCGAGGAGGACCGCCACCGCCGTCGGCGCTTCACGTCGGGGGTGCTACCCCCCTACGGGCGGGGCGCCGGTGGGCGTCGACGTCGGCTTGCCGGTCGGCTTGCCGCCGCCACCCGGTGTGGAGCTGTCGGTAGGCGTCGGCTGCTGCGTCGGGCAGCCGATCACCGGGAGGCAGCTGTTGGTCGGGTGCGGGGTCTTGGTCTTCGTCGCGGTCGGCTGCGGGTCGCCGGGGCAGTCCACGCCCGGCACGCAGATCTGGGTGGGCTGCGGCGGCAGGGGCTGGGTGGGCTGCGCCGGCGGCTGGGTCTGCGTCGGGGCCGCTGGGCTGTCGCTCATGGTCGGCGTCGGCACGGGCGTGGCCGTGGACGGCGCACCGGAGGAGTCGACCTCGGTGCCGACCGGCTGCGGGGTCGGGAAGTCCAGCTTCTTCTCGTTGGCCAGCGCGACCTTCATGTACCGGGTGAAGACATCGGTCGGGATGTCACCACCGTGGATGGACTCCTTGCCGCCGGTGCCGTTGAGCGACTGTCGCTCGTGCTTGTTCGGGTCCTCGCGCCACATCGCGACGCTGGTCACCAGCTGCGGGGTGTAGCCGACCCACCAGGCCGACTTGTTCTGGTCGGTGGTACCGGTCTTGCCCGCGACCGGGCGGCCCAGGTCCTTGGTCTTGGTACCGGTACCCTTCGCCGCCACGTTCACCAGCACGTCGGTGACGTTGTCGGCGACCGTCGGCTCCAGCGCGACCTTGGCGTCCTTCTTGCCGAAGCCCGGGCGGTCCACGCCGTTCAGCTCGACCTTGGTGACCGAGTACGGCTCGGACTCCTTGCCGCTGGCCGCCAGGGTGCCGTAGGCGGTAGCCATCCGGATCGGGCTGATGGTGGAGGTGCCGAGCGGGAAGGTCGCGGTCTTCGGGTCCGCGAGGCTCTCCTTCTTGACACCCATCTGCACCGCGATGTCGGCCACGTTCTGGCCGCCGACGTCCTGGTTGAGCTGGACGAAGGGCACGTTGTACGAGTACTGCATGGCCTGCCGCAGCGAGACGTAGCCGTGCTTGCTGGCGTCCTCGTTCTTCTGGTGGTACGGCTTGCCGTCGTCGCCGATCACCAGCGAGCCGTCCGGCTTGCGGATCTCGGACATGTCGTCGGCCAGGTAGCGGCTGTCGGCGTTGATCCGCTTCGGCTTGCCGTCGTCGCCCTTCGCGGTCTGCACGCCGACCTGCATCGCGGTGGCCAGCACGAAGGGCTTGAAGGTCGAGCCGACCTGGACGCCGGAGGCGTCGGCGTTGTTGTCGAAGTGTCCGTTCTCCACGCCGTCACCGCCGTAGAGGGCGATGATCGCGCCGTCGCTGGGGCGGATGCTGGCGGAGCCGAACTGGATGTTGGTGTCGTTGTCCGGGCGCTTCTGCGGGTTGAGGTTCTCCGCCTTGACGTCGTCCACGGCCTTCTTCAGGGCGTCGACCTTGTCCTTCTCGAAGGTCGTGTAGATCTTCAGGCCGCCCTTGTCGATCACCTGCTGGGTGATCGTCTTGTCGTTGTTCATGACGTACTTGTTGGCGGTGTCGACCAGGTAGCTGATCTCACCGTTCATGTTGGAGCTGGGCTTCAGCGGGATCGGATCCGGGAAGGCACTGCACTTGGCCCGCTCCTCGGCGGTGACGGCCTTGGTCTTCACCATGTTGTCGAGGATCCAGGACCAACGCCCCTGGGCCCGGTCCTTGTTGGCCGGGTTGGTGGGGTCGTAGTACGCCGCGCCCTTGAGCAGGCCCGCCAGCATGGCGCTCTGACAGAGGTTGAGGTCCTTGGCGTCCACCCCGTAGTAAGCCTGGGCGGCGGCCTGGGCCCCGTTCGCGCCACGACCGAACCAGCTGGTGTTCAGGTAGCCCTTGAGGATCTCGGGCTTCCCCTTCTGCTGGTTGATCTTCAGCGTGATGAAGAACTCCTTCACCTTGCGGCTGAGGGTCTGCTCCTGGCTCAGGTAGGCGTTCTTCACGTACTGCTGGGTGATGGTCGAGGCGCCCTGGGTCTCACCTCCCTTCGCCATGTTGTAGACGGCGCGGAGCATGCCCTTGGGGTCGATGCCGCTGTCGGTGCGGAAGTCCTGGTTCTCCGCCGCGATCACGGCGTTCTGCAGGTTGGGGCTGATGTCGGAGAGCTCGACGATCTGACGGTTCGTCTGGCCCTTGCGGGTCATCTCGGAGCCGTCCGACCAGTAGTAGATCGTGTTCTGGCCCTGCACCAGCTTGTTCAGCTCCGGGACCTCGGTGGTCTGGTACAGGTAGAACACCAGACCCACGAAGCAGCCGAAGACGAGCAGGAAGCCGCTCAGCCACTGCTTCCAGGACGGCAGCCAGCGCCGCACCCCGGTCTTGCCGAACCGCGGGTAGTCGATGAAGCGCTTCTTGCCGGGCCCGGCGGCCGCGGCGGAAGCCGCGGCGGCACCGCTCCGGCCGCCCCCCTTGTCCTTCTTCTGCCCGGCCTTGCGCATCTCCGCACGGGTCATCCGGGGCTGCCGGGCGGTCTCCCGAACGCCCGGCGGGCGCCGGCGCCCGATCCCGTCCGAGTTCAACTCGTCGGGACCCGGCCCTCCCCGACGGCCGCCGCCTCCCGGGGGCTGCTGCCCGTCACCGCCCGGGTCGGGCGTCCTTCGCCGTCGTTCGCTCATCTTCCAGCCACTCCTCGCCAGGCGTCTCCAGCCTGAAGGCAGGGGTTCACGTCCGATGCCCGCAAACCGCCCTAACCCCGGAGGTGGTCTTCGTGCACACGCGACAGGGTACGCAGCACAGAAATACAACTAATCGGGCATCAGTCGCCAATAACCGCAAAACGGCGACAGATCATTACACGGCCGTTGCCAACCTCACCCGCGCGTCGGCTTGTGATCACATTCACGCGTGCCCCCCTTGCCCGTTCCGGGGGTCGGGTTTACTGTTCTCGATATATCGAGCCGATACATCGAAGCGGAATACCGCCGGATGCAGCGGCCGGACGAGGGCCGAGAGGGAGGAGGACCACGGCAGTGGGCAGGCGCTCAGGAGTGCTGGAGTTCGCCGTTCTCGGCCTGCTCCATGACGCCCCGATGCACGGCTACGAGCTGCGCAAGCGGCTCAACATCCTGCTCGGTACGTTCCGGGCACTCTCCTACGGAACGCTCTACCCCTGCCTGAAGAGCCTGGTCGCCCAGGGCTTCCTGGTCGAGGACAACCCGGACGTCGAGTACGTCCCGGCCACCGCGCTCAACGGCAAGCGGTCCAAGATCGTCTACCGGCTCTCCGCCGAGGGGAAGCAGCGCTTCGAGGAGCTGCTCGCCGACTCCGGCCCGGACGCCTGGGAGGACGAGCACTTCGGCGTCCACTTCGCGTTCTTCGGCCAGACCGACCGGGCCGTCCGGATGCGCGTCCTGGAGGGACGCCGCAGCCGGCTGGAGGAGCGCCTGGAGCGGATGCGCAACTCGCTCGCCCGTGCCCGCGAGCGGTTCGACGACTACACCGTCGAACTCCAGCGGCACGGACTGGAGTCGGTGGAGCGCGAGGTCCGCTGGCTCAACGAGCTGATCGAGACCGAGCGGTCCAACCGCACCGGCCGGACCGGTCCCGCCACCGGCGGCGACTCCACCGCCGTACCCCCCAAGACTTCGGACGGCCGTGGCCAGGAGACCGGGTCCTCGGACCCGTCCGGGCCACCGTACGACCGCCCGGGGCGCTCCGCCCAGGAGCGCTGACACCGCGCCAGCCCTGTGCCGCGCGGAAGGAGTGGGCGCCTCGCGCCCTTACAAGCAGTCATCGAAGAAGCAGGACGAGTTCCGCCGGTTCCGGCGGTCCTCATGAGATCACAGGGAGCAACCGGAAATGGGTTCGGTTCGCGTAGCCATCGTTGGCGTGGGCAACTGCGCCGCGTCGCTGGTGCAGGGTGTCGAGTACTACAAGGACGCCGACCCGGCCGGCAAGGTCCCCGGGCTGATGCACGTCCAGTTCGGTGACTACCACGTCCGTGACGTGGAGTTCGTCGCGGCCTTCGACGTCGACGCCAAGAAGGTCGGCTTCGACCTGGCCGACGCCATCGGCAACAGCGAGAACAACACCATCAAGATCTGCGACGTGCCGCCGACCGGCGTCACCGTCCAGCGCGGCCACACCCTCGACGGCCTGGGTAAGTACTACCGGGAGACCATCGAGGAGTCCGACGAGGCCCCGGCCGACGTCGTCCGGATCCTCAAGGACCAGCAGGTCGACGTCCTGGTCTGCTACCTGCCGGTGGGCTCCGAGAACGCCGCCAAGTTCTACGCCCAGTGCGCCATCGACGCCAAGGTCGCCTTCGTGAACGCCCTCCCGGTGTTCATCGCGGGCACCAAGGAGTGGGCGGACAAGTTCACCGAGGCCGGCGTGCCGATCGTCGGTGACGACATCAAGTCCCAGGTCGGCGCCACCATCACGCACCGCGTGATGGCCAAGCTGTTCGAGGACCGCGGTGTTCTCCTCGAGCGCACCATGCAGCTGAACGTCGGCGGCAACATGGACTTCAAGAACATGCTCGAGCGCGAGCGCCTGGAGTCCAAGAAGGTCTCCAAGACCCAGGCCGTCACCTCGCAGATCCGCGACCGCGAGCTGGGCTCCAACAACGTCCACATCGGTCCCTCGGACTACGTGGCCTGGCTGGACGACCGCAAGTGGGCCTACGTCCGCCTGGAGGGTCGCGCGTTCGGTGACGTCCCGCTGAACCTGGAGTACAAGCTCGAGGTCTGGGACTCCCCGAACTCCGCCGGTGTCATCATCGACGCCGTGCGCGCCGCCAAGATCGCCAAGGACCGCGGCATCGGCGGCCCGATCCTGTCGGCCTCCTCGTACTTCATGAAGTCCCCGCCGGTCCAGTACTTCGACGACGAGGCCCGCGACAACGTCGAGAAGTTCATCCGCGGTGAGGTCGAGCGCTGAGCTGACGGCCCCTAGCCGCGCGTAGCCGCTCCGAAGAGCCCACGATCACCGGATCGTGGGCTCTTCACCATTTTCCGGCCAATGTTTCACGTGAAACAGCAACCGGTTCCATGGCACTCTGGGCGGGTGGCGATCACCGAGAACGGCAGCACCCACCAGTCCGCGCACCGCGCCACGCTCGTCGATCTGCTCCGGGGCCGCGACTTCCGGCGGCTGCTGACCGCCCGGGTGCTCTCCCAGCTCTCCGACGGCGTCTTCCAGGTCTCGCTCGCCGCCTACGTGGTCTTCTCCCCCGAGAAGCAGTCCTCCCCCGCCGACATCGCCTCGGTGCTGGCTGTGATGCTGCTGCCGTTCTCGGTGATCGGCCCGTTCGCCGGGGTGCTGCTGGACCGCTGGCGCCGCCGTCAGGTGCTGTACTTCGGCAACCTGGCCCGCTTCGGGCTGGGCCTGGGCACCGGCGCGCTGCTCCTGGCCAAGGCGCCGACCCAGCTGTTCTTCGCGTCGGCCCTGCTCGTCACCGCGCTCAACCGGTTCATCCTGGCCGGCCTGTCCGCCGCCCTGCCCCGGGTGGTGGAGCAGGACCGACTGGTCACCGCCAACGCGCTCTCCCCCACGCTCGGGACGGTCGCCGCCGCCTGCGGCGGGGGCATCGGCTTCCTGCTGCACCAGGTGATGACCCCGGGCCCCACCGCGGACGCCGCACTGGTCACGGTCGCCTCGCTGCTCTACCTGTCGGCCGCGCTGGCCGCCCGGCGGATGGACCGCGATCTGCTCGGCCCGGAGCAGCACGCCGACCGCCCGGCACTCGGCCAGGCGCTGGTGCGGGCCACCGTCGAACTCGGCGCCGCCGTCCGCCACCTGGTGCGGGACTGCCGCCCCGCCGTGCACGCGCTGGCCGCCGTCACCGCGGCCCGGTTCTGCTACGGCGTGCTGATCGTGGTCGTGGTGATGCTCGCCCGATACACCTTCAACGACCCGACCGACAGTGCGGCCGGCCTGGTCACCCTCGGCCAGGCGGTCGGCCTCTCCGCCGCCGGGTTCTTCGTCGCCGCGGTGGTCAGCCCCTGGTGCACCCGCAAGCTCGGGCTGACCGGCTGGATGACGGCCTGCCTGGTCGCCCCGGTGGTCTTCGTCCCGGCGCTCGGCCTGGGCTTCACGCTGGTGCCGTGCCTGATCGCCGCCCTGCTGCTCGGAGTGGTCACCCAGGGCACCAAGATCTGCGCCGACACCGTGGTGCAGGAGTCGGTCGAGGACGAGTACCGCGGCCGGGTCTTCGCCATCTACGACGTGCTGTTCAACGTCGCCTTCGTGGCCGCCGCCATGGTGACCGCACTGGTGCTGCCGCTGTCCGGCCGCTCGGTCCCGGTGGTCGTCGGGGTCGCCGCGGTGTACGCCGGCACGGCGGTCGTCTACCTGCGCGCCGCCCGCCGCCGACCGCACCCCTGACCGTCTCTCCACACATCCCCCGGGACTCGGGACCGATGGCGTCCGACCGAGTCGCTAAGGTGTCAGACCTGTCGGAGCGACAGCACTCTGTCTCGGGGGACGAACTGATGAGCACACCGCCCAATCCGTACGGGCCACCGGTCGTACAGCCGTACGGTGCGCCGGTTCCCCCGCCGGCCGCCCCGTACGGACCGCCGCCCGCCTACGGGCAGCCCCCGCAGCCGGCCCCGGCCGGGTACGGGCAGCCGCCGTCGTACGGGCAGTCCCCGTACGGGCAGCAGCAGCCCTACGGGCAGGCACCGTACGGACAGCAGCCGCCGGCCGGGGCGTACGGCTACCCGCAGCCTGCCGCACCGACGCCGAGCGCACCGCCGGCGGCCAAGAAGAGCAGCGGCATCTCCAAGCTGAAGATGGTCGGCCTCGCGGGCGGCTGCGTGGCCCTGGCGGTCGGGTACTTCGTCGCCGGGCCGAGCGTCAGCAGTGCCAAGCCCGGCGACTGTGTGCGGGTGAGCGGCTCCCGCTCTGTCGAAATCGCCAAGTGTACTGATTCCACAGCGAATTACCGCGTACTGTCGAAGTTCGAAGGCACCACCGACGTGAACCGCTGCAAGCAGACGCCGCAGACCACGAGTGCCGTCTCGGGCAAGAGCGGCCGCCGCTGGAACAAGAAGCGGTACGTGCTCTGCCTCGGTCCGATGGCACCCGCCACCACCGGCCTCCCGCCGGTGAAGAAGTCCTGAACTCTTCCGCCACTCCGTCCCCGGGGGACCACTTGTCCGTTCCGCCTCCGCCCCAGATGCCGTACGGTCCGCCGCCGGGCGACGGCAACCCCTACTCCTCCGGCGGCGCCTACGGCGCCCCGCCCCCGCCGCCCGGCCAGCCCGGGTACGGGTACCCCAGCGCCCCGCCGCCGCCCGGCCAGCCGTACGGCTACCCGCAGCCCGCACCCGGCTACGGGTACCCGCCGCAGGGCCCGACGGACGGTCTGACCTGCCGGTTCTGCGGCGGCTACCCGGCGGTGAACGCCACCGTCCGCGGCCACCAGGGCCTGCTCGTGGCCTACCGGATGCTGCGGATGTCCGGCCCGTTCTGCCGCACCTGCGGCACGGCCACCGTGCGCGACATGTCCGCCCGGACGCTGGTCCAGGGCTGGTGGAGCCTGGTGTCGTGGCTGCTGACCCCGATCACGCTGCTGCTGAACCTCGGCCCGCACAACCGGTTCAAGCAGCTGCAGCCGCCCGTCCCGGGCAGCCACGGGCCGCAGCTCGACCCGGGCGTCCCGCTGACGCGCCGTCCGCACATCGCGATGCTGGTGGTGCCGGTCTCGCTGGCGGTCACCATCGTCCTGGCCGCCACCGGGGTACTCGGCCCGACGAAGGACAACGGCCCGTCCGACCCGATCACCGCGGCCCCGGCGCCGACGCCCTCCTCCTTCACCTTCACGCCCTCGCCGCCGCCGGCCTTCCCCTCGCCGACCTTCACGATCCCGTCGGTGCCGAGCATCACCCTCCCGCCGGTCACCACCCCGACCGACGACACGGACGCCGTGGACTCGGCCAAGGCGGGCGACTGCCTGCACAACGACAACGGCCCGGCCGGCGCGACCACCGACACCCACCCGAAGGTCTCGGTGCTGCCCTGCACCGACGCCACGGCGCAGTACAAGGTGATCTACAAGTACCTCGCCACGTCCGACGAGAAGGTCTGCGAGAAGCAGCCGAAGGCGGACAGCTGGTACACCCGCACCTACACCAACTTCCCGGCCCTGAACTACGTGCTCTGCCTCAAGAAGCTCAAGTAGCTCACGCAGCTCAAGCAGCCCGCCGCAGCACGCGAGGGGTGGCCCCGGCCGAGTGCCGGGACCACCCCTCGCGTCGTGTCCGGAGCCGGTCCGGACCCATAGCCGGAGCCGGAGCCGGCGTCAGCCCTGCTGCTGCTCGGCCCACCAGGCGCGCAGCGCCGCGACCGCCTCGTCGTGCTCCATCGGACCGTGCTCCAGCCGTAGTTCGAGCATCTGCTTGTACGCCTTTCCGACCTGCGGACCGGGCTTGAGGCCGAGCAGCTCCATGATCTGGTTGCCGTCCAGCGCCGGGCGGACGGCGTCCAGCTCCTCCTGCGCCTTCAGCTCGGAGATCCGCGTCTCCAGGCCGTCGTAGGTGCGCGAGAGCGCGGCCGCCTTCTTCTTGTTGCGGGTGGTGCAGTCGGAGCGGGTCAGCTTGTGCAGGCGCTCCAGCAGCGGCCCCGCGTCGGTGATGTAGCGGCGCACCGCGGAGTCGGTCCACTCGCCGCCGCCGTAGCCGTGGAAGCGCAGGTGCAGCTCGACCAGGCGCGAGACGTCCTCGGTGAGCTCCTTGGAGTACTTGAGCTCGCGCATCCGCTTGCGGGTCATCTTGGCGCCGACCACCTCGTGGTGGTGGAAGGAGACCCGGCCGTCCGACTCGAAGCGGCGGGTGCGCGGCTTGCCGATGTCGTGCAGCAGCGCGGCCAGCCGCAGGGTGAGGTCCGGGCCGTCCTGCTCCAGGTCGACGGCCTGCTCCAGGACGGTCAGCGAGTGCTCGTAGACGTCCTTGTGCCGGTGGTGCTCGTCGCGCTCCAGCCGCAGTGCGGGCAGCTCGGGCAGCACGTACCCGGCCAGGCCGGTGTCGACCAGCAGGCGCAGGCCCTTCACCGGGTGCTTGGCCAGCAGCAGCTTGTTCAGCTCGGCCTGGACCCGCTCCGCCGAGACGATGGTGATCCGCTCGGCCATCGCGGTCATCGCGGCGACCACCTCGGGCGCCGGTTCGAAGTCGAGCTGGGCGGCGAAGCGGGCGGCCCGCATCATCCGCAGCGGGTCGTCGGAGAAGGACTCCTCGGGGGTGGCGGGGGTGCGCAGCACCCGGGCCTCCAGGTCCTCCAGGCCGTTGTGGGGGTCGACGAAGCCGCGGCCGGGCAGGTCGACGGCCATCGCGTTGACCGTGAAGTCCCGGCGGACCAGGTCCTCCTCGATGGTCTCGCCGTAGGTCACCTCGGGCTTGCGGGAGGTGCGGTCGTACGCCTCGGAGCGGTAGGTGGTGATCTCGATCAGGAAGGAGCCCTCGGGGGTGTCCTTGCGGGCACCGACGGTGCCGAAGGCGATGCCGACGTCCCAGATCGCGTCCGCCCAGCCCTTGACCAGCTTGAGCACCTGCTGCGGGCGGGCGTCAGTGGTGAAGTCCAGGTCGTTGCCGAGCCGGCCGAGCAGCGCGTCCCGGACCGAGCCGCCGACCAGCGCCAGCCGGTGACCGGCTGCCTGGAAGCGGTCGGCGATCTCGTCGGCGACCGGCGACACCCGCAGCAGCTCTTGCAGGCCCAGGGTCTGGGCCTCGCTCAGGCCTGGTACGGCCTGGAGGGCGGTGCTGGGACGATCGGTGCGCGCGGTGGGCTCATTGGCAGTGGACACGGCTCACAAGGGTACGTGCCCCGGCAGGTCAACCGCCCGCGCGTTTTGGGCGTCTCTTCCCACAGCCCGCAACACTGCACCGCGGGCTGCATCGTTACCATGCCGGTGGACGGGTCTCGGGCACCGGACAGGGGACACGGTGTCCAAGCGAAGACCGTCGGGCGGACCGCGCCGGACGGGACGAACAGCATCAGCAGCGAGCGATCGAGAACGGCGAGGGCGAAGCGAGTGAGCGAGCCGGCACGGCACTCGGGCCTGGGGGCGCACCGACAGCCTGGACGGGCCGAACGCCCGGCCGAGGGGCGTCATCCGGTGCGCCGGGCGGGCCTGCGCCTCGCCGCCGCCTGCGCGGCCGCCCTGACCCTCTTCACGGCCGCTCCGGCCGGTGCGCTGCCGGCCGGCGGCGACATCGCCTCGGCCGAGTACCCGGTGGTGCTGACCATCGAGTCGCTGGCCCCGCAGGTGGCCGCCCCCAACGGCACCGTGACGATCACCGGGCACGTCACCAACGCCGGCAAGTCGGCGCTCAAGGGCGCCCACGCGGCGGTCCGCAAGCCCTTCTCCGGCAAGCCGCTGGACCGGCGCAGCGATCTGGCGAACGTGGCCGGCCGTTCCGCGCCGGACGGCAAGGACGGCGTGGAGCTGGACAGCCCGCAGTACGCCCTGCCGGAGCTGAACCCCGGCCAGACCCTGCCGTACACCCTGAGCGTCGCGGTGAACGACCTCGGGCTGTCCTCGAGCGGGGTGTACGAGCTCGCAGTGGACGCCTGGGGCTCGACCGCCGACAACTCGCACGACCGGGCCCTGGGCATCGCCCGGAGCTTCCTGCCGTACAACCCGGGCGGTGCCGAGGCGCAGCCGACGAAGGTCGCCACGCTCTGGCCGCTGGTGCACGCGCCGGTGCTGGCCGCGCAGACCGTCGCCGACAACGACCAGTCCGTCCCGGTGCTGCGCGACGACAGCCTGGCGGCCGAGTTCGCCCCGGGCGGCCGGCTGTACGAGCTGGTCGACACCGGCTCCAAGCTGTCCGGGCTGACCTGGGTGGTCGACCCGGACCTGCTGGACGCCGCGTTCGCGATGACCAAGCCGTACCGGGTGCAGAAGCCGGGCACCGAGTCCGCGGGCAAGTCGGCCAGGGACGACAACACCGTCGTGAACAACGGCTCGGCCGCCGCCACCGCCTGGCTGGACAAGTTGCGGGCCGCGGTCGCCAAGCCGGACAGCCAGGTGGTCGCGCTGCCGTACGCCGACCCGGACCTCGCGTCGATCGCCCACAACGGCGCCGACCTGCCCGGCATGACCACCGCGCTGAACAAGGCCGCCACGGCCGGTCGGCTGACCGTCGAGGGCCGGCTCTCCGTGGACACCCGTTCCGATGTCGCCTGGCCGTACCAGGGCTACGTCGACCAGCAGATCGCCGGGCTCGCCCAGCAGGCGGGCAGCGGCCTGGTGCTGGCCAACGGGGCGAGCCTGCCGGAGCCGGACTCGCTGAACTACACCCCGACCGCGGTGCGCCCGATCGGCAACGGGCAGAGCGCCGTGGTCGCCGACGAGACGGTCTCCGGGCTCTTCCAGAGGGACCTGAGCAGCGCGAAGGACCAGACCGAGGCGACCCAGCGCTTCCTCGCCGAGACCTTCGCGATCACCCACGAGCAGCCGCAGAACCAGCGCGGCCTGCTGGTCATGCCGCCCCGCGAGCTGAGCGTCAACACCGCGAAGGTGCTGGCGAGCGCCCTGCAGGCGGCGTCCGCCAAGTGGATCTCCCCGGTCAAGCTGGACGCGGTGGCCCAGGCCCCGGCGGACCAGAAGGCCAACACGGGCGTCCCGGCGGCCGCGGACTACCCGACCCAGGCCCGCGCCTCGGAGCTGTCGGCGGCCGATCTGATCGGCACCAACAAGATCCAGTACGACCTGGACACGCTGATGCGGGTGCTCACCCTGCCGCAGCGGGTGCGCGGCCCGTTCAACGCCGCCATGGTCCGGTCGCTGTCCACCGAGTGGCGCAGCCAGGCCGCGGCCGGCGGCGCCTACCGCGCCGGCGTCACGCAGTACCTGCAGGAGCTGACCAAGGCCGTCCAGGTGCCGCCGAAGACCGTGGTCACGCTGGCCGGCGACACCGGTCTGCTCCAGGTCAGCGTCCGCAACGACCTGACCCAGGCGGTCACCAACCTGAAGCTGGTGCTCACCTCGACCCAGCCGAACCGGCTGAACGTGCGCCGGGAGGAGGAGCTGGTCCTCCCGGCCTCGCAGAGCGCCACCCTCCGCTTCCAGGCCGAGGCGCACAACAACGGGCCGGTCGGCATGACCGCCCAGCTGTGGACCACCGGCCCCGACTCGCGGCCGTACGGTGCGGCCCAGCCGTTCACGGTGCAGGTCACCTCGGTGACCAACGGCGTGCTGTACGTCTTCGCGGGCGCCGGCCTGCTGCTGCTGTTGGCCGCGCTGCGCTTCATGCGCCAGCGCAAGCGGCGGGGCGGGGAGCCGCACGAGGACGGCGACCAGCCGGTCGGGGACGCCCCGGCGACGGGCGGGGCCGCGGCCGAGGAGCCGACGGCCGACAAGGCGGACGAGGCGGACGGGGCCGAGGGGTCCGAAGCCGCCGCCCGGGCCGACGGGGAGGGGCCGGCGGGCGGCGCCGCTGGTGACGCTCCCGCGCAGACACCGCGCGGCAGCAGCCCGGATGGCCGGGATCGGGCCGCCAGTGATGAGAAGGTTGGTCCTTGATACCGCCGACCCCCCGTGACGCCGGGCCGGCCTCCCCCACGACAGCGAAGAGGTGACATGACCGGGCGCAGCGAGGAGCGGCAGCCGGGCCGCGGTGAGAGCCGGCCGGGTGCCGAGTCGCCGTCCGGCGACTGGTACGTGGCCGACACCTACGCCCAGGACCCGTACGCGGCCGACGCGTACGGGAACCCGCAGGACGGCCAGGACCCGTACGGTCTGCGGGCCGGCCGACCGGCCGCGCCGCAGCAGCCGGCCGCCGCGTACGACGTGCCGCCGCAGCTGCCGCCGCAGGGCGGCGGCTATCCGACGCCGGTGCCGCCCGCCCCCTACCCGGCGGCGGACCACTTCTCGCCCCCGGTGCCACCGGTGCAGCCCGGCTGGGACACCCCGGGGCAGGCCGGCTGGCAGCCGGAGCCGGCCCCGGCTCCGGCCCGCGGCCCGTGGGGCGGTGCCGAGCAGCCGCAGCAGCAGTGGGAGCCCGGCCCGGCGCACTCCGCCTGGGACTCCGAGACCACCGAGTACGTCGGGGTGGACGCGCTGTTCGGCGGCCGCCAGGCGGAGGCCGCGGCCCCGCCGCCGGTACCGCAGCCCGCCCCGGCCCCGCAGACCACCCCGCCGGGTGCCCACGGAGCCGTGCCGCCCGGCGCGCCCGTGCCGCCGCCCGGCCCCGCGCCGTACCCGCCGATGGGCGGCTACCCGGGGCAGCCGCAGCACGCCGGCCCGCACGGGCAGCGCCCCTTCGTGCCGCCGATCGAGTTCGACCCGCCGCTCTCCGAGGAGGAGGCCACCATGCAGGTGGCCGCCGTCGCGGTGCCCCCGGCGGTCGAGCCGCTGGCGGACCTCGCCGCCGAGGAGCAGGCCGCGCCGCCGGAGTCCGCGGGCGCGGCGGCCCCGGCGGCCGGCGGCGGGGGCGGCAAGGTCGCGAGCCTGCTGAACTCCAGCGCGATCATGGCGGCCGGCACGCTGGTCTCCCGCGGCACCGGCTTCGTCCGGACCATGGTGATCACCACGGCCATCGGCGTCGGCGTGATGGGCGACTCGTACAACGCGGCGAACACCCTGCCGACCCTGCTGTACATCCTGATCGGCGGCGGCGCGTTGAACGCGGTGTTCGTGCCGCAGCTGGTGCGCAGCATGAAGAACGACGAGGACGGCGGCACCGCGTACGCCAGCCGGCTGCTCACCCTGGTGATGGTCGGGCTCGCCGGCGTGGTGTTCCTGGCGGTGCTCGGGGCGCCCGTGCTGGTCCAGCTGATCGCCCACCCGATGATGGCGAACCCGGAGCGGGCCGCCACCACGGTGGCGCTGGCCCGCTACTGCCTGCCGACCATCTTCTTCATGGGCATCCACGTGGTGATGGGCCAGGTCCTCAACGCCCGCGGCCGGTTCGGCGCGATGATGTGGACGCCGGTCCTGAACAACGTCGTGGTGATCTTCACCTTCTCCGCCTACATCTGGGTCTACGGCGGGTTCGGCACCACCCACGTCACCCCGGAGTCCATCTCGCCCGAGGGCGTCCGGCTGCTCGGCCTCGGCACCCTGATCGGCCTGGTCGTCCAGTCGCTGGCGATGATCCCGTACCTGCGGGCGGCCGACTTCCGCTACCGGCCCCGCTTCGACTGGCGCGGCCACGGCCTGGGCAAGGCCGCCCGGCTGGCCAAGTGGACGTTCTTCTTCGTGCTCGCCAACCAGGCCGGCTACCTGGTGATCACCCAGCTGTCCACCAAGGCCGGCGCCGCCGCGGCCGCGGCCGGTCACGACGGTGTCGGCCTGGCCGCGTTCTCCAACGCCCTGCTGATCTGGCAGCTCCCGCAGGCCGTGATCACCGTCTCGATCATGAGCGCGGTGCTCCCCCGGCTGTCCCGGGCGGCCGCCGACGAGGATGCCGGTGCCGTCCGCGACGACATCTCCTACGGTCTGCGCACCACGGCGGTGGCGGTCGTCCCGGCGGCCTTCCTCTTCCTGGCGCTCGGTCCGGTGATCGGCCGGTCGATCTACGCCGTCGGTGGCGACGCGAGCGTCCTGAGCGGCGCGACCAACGTCGGCCTGATGCTCTCCGCCTTCGCCCTGGGCCTGATCCCGTACTCGGCCCAGTACGTGATGCTGCGCGGCTTCTACGCCTACGAGGACACCCGGACGCCGTTCTCCAACACCGTCTGGGTCGCGGTCTGCCAGGCCGCCTTCTCCCTGCTGTGCTGGCTGCTGCTGCCCGCCGAATGGACGGTGACCGGCATGGCGTTCGGCTACGGCCTCGGGTACGCCATCGGGGTGGCGGTGGCCCTGCCGAAGCTGAAGAAGAAGATCGGCGGGCTGGACACCAAGCGGATCGGCAAGACCTACAGCCGGCTGGCCGCCGCGTGCGTCCCGGCCGCGCTGGTCGGTCTCGGCGCCAGCCTGGGGATCCAGCAGGTACTCGGTGGCTGGACGGGTAGCGTGGCCGCCCTCGTCGTGGCGGGCGGCCTGCAGATGAGCGTCTTCGTGCTGATCGCGAAGCGCCTGCGGATCGAGGAACTGAACGCCATGCTGGGCATGGTCCGCGGCCGACTGGGCCGCTGACCGTCCCTTCGACGGCCGGACGAGCGGGCGCCCTGACCGGGCGTCAACCGGAGCGGACAGCTCCTCGGCTCGTCCGGCCGACTGCTGGGTTGCCAGCCGCCCCGGGCCCGCCCGGCGGCCGGATGGCGACCCGGTGTCCTATCTGCACCACATCTCTCCACCCGTACGCAACCGAGTGGACCCCTCAGCGGTCGTACCCGGTGGAGAAGAGTGGGCACAATTGTCCTGGAGCACAGGGCCGCCAACCCGCGGGCTCCAGCGACTCTCGGCCGGGGCGACACAAGGGGAGGCAGGACCACGGTGGCTGATGGCACCAAGGCGGTCGTCGACACGTCAACAGCTGACGCGGCGGCGGACGAAGCCGCGCTGGCCGCGGCGATCGACGAGTTCGCGGTCGCGAAGGACGCCGACGGGCGTGCCTCCGCCGACGGCGGCAAGGGCGCCTCCACCGCTGCCGCCGCTCCCGGGGAGAACAGCGGGGACGTCGAGGGGGACGCTGACGAGGCCTCCGACGACGACTCCGACCGGGCCTCCGACCGGGCCTCCGGCCAGGCCTCCGACGGTGCCTCCGACGGGGACACCGACCGGGAGGGCCCGCCGGCCGCCGCCCCGGAAGCCTCCGTGAGCGAGGAGACCTCGGAGATCACCGCCCCGCTCTCGGTCCGGGAGATCGCCGCCGAACTGGCCGCCGGCTCCGCCCGGAAGAAGCCCGCCCCCGCGCCGGCGCCCGCCAAGCGCCGCCCCACCGACCCGCAGCCCACGGTCGACCCGCGCGACACCGCCACCCTCCCGCGCACCCTCCCCGCGCCGCAGCGGCGCAGCGGCGACATGATCGGCCACCGGTACCTGCTCGAGGAGTGCATCTCCCAGAGCGACACCTTCAGCAGCTGGCGCGCCGTCGACGAGAAACTGCGCCGGGCCGTCGGCGTCCACCTGATGGCCTCCGGCCACCAGCGCGCCCGCAAGGTGCTGGCCGCGGCCAAGTCCGCCGCCCTGCTCGGCGACCCGCGCTTCGTCCAGGTCCTGGACGCCGTCCAGGAAGGCGAGCTGGTCTACGTCGTACGGGAGTGGCTGCCGCACTCCTCCGACCTGGCCAAGCTGCTCGCGAACGGCCCGATGGAGCCGCACGAGGCGTACCAGATGGTCCGCCAGGTCGCCGACGCGGTCGCCGCCGCCCACCGGCGCGGCCAGGCCCACCTGCGGCTCACCCCGCGCTGCGTGCTGCGCACCGACAGCGGCCAGTACCGGATCAACGGCATCGCGGTCGACGCCGCCCTGCGCGGGCTGCCCGTCGAGGGCACCACCGAGGACGCCCAACGCACCGACACCCGCGCGATCGGTGCCCTGCTGTTCGCCGCGCTCACCCACCGCTGGCCGTACCCGGAGGACCGCTACGACCTCCGGGGCCTGCCGAAGGGCCTCCAGAACGCCGCGCCGGACCAGGTCCGCGCCGGGGTCCACAAGGGCCTGTCCGAGCTCGCCGCACGGGCCCTGTTCGACCACCCGCCGCACCACGCCGAGCCGATCACCACCCCGGAGGAGCTGGTCCGGGCGATCGCGCAGATGCCCCGGATCCGCCAGCCCGAGCCGGAGCTGCCCGCCTTCCCGGTCCCGCCCCGGCACAACACCCACGCCCTGCCCACCGCGCCCAACCCGACCCGGGTGGCCGACCCGGCGGTCGCCCCGCTGCCCGCCTCGTCGCGGCCCACCGCCTCCCGCCGGACGAAGCGGCGGCTGCGCCGGGTCGTCAAGGCCACCGCCTGGACGGTCGCCCTGGGCGCGATCGGCGTCGCCTCCTGGCAGTTCGTCGGCAGCCTGCGCCATCCCGAGTCGTCCGCCGCCGCGCCGCAGCCCACGGTCACCAGCTCCTCGCCGAGCCCGCACGCCAGCACCCACAACCCGGTGCCGATCGCCATCAAGGAGGCGCAGTCGTACAACCCGCTGGGCGACGGGCCCGAGGGCACCGAGAGCATCGGAAAGGCCATCGACGGCGACCCGAACTCCGCCTGGACCACCGGCTGGTACGTCGACCAGTTCGGCCCCAAGGCGCCCGCCCTCAAGTCGGGCACCGGCCTGCTGATCGACCTCGGCACCCAGCAGTCGGTCTCCTCGGTGAACGTCCAGTTCCTCGGCGGCGAGCAGACGGCGGAGCTGCGGGTGCCCACCGGGGCCGCCACCACCAACCCGATGCAGGCCAAGCCGGAGAGTTTCAGCATCGTCGGCAAGAAGGCCGGGACGAACGTCGAGTACACCCTCGACTCCCCGGTCACCACGCGCTACCTCTTGATCTGGCTGACCGGTCTGACCAAGGATGGCGACACCAGATACCGCGGCCACGTCGCCGAGGTGAAGGTCTCCGGCTGACCGCACGGCTCGCGCACCGGAACGACGGCAGAGGTCAAGGGGTGACAGTGGCGGACGACGACGCGGCGTTGCTCGCCCGGCACGTCGCCGGCGACCAGGAGGCCTTCGGCCTGCTGGTGAACCGGCACCGCGACCGGCTCTGGGCGGTCGCCCTGCGCACCCTGGGCGACCGCGAGGAGGCCGCCGACGCGCTCCAGGACGCCCTGGTCTCCGCCTTCCGCGCCGCCGCCGGCTTCCAGGGCCGCTCGGCCGTCACCACCTGGCTGCACCGGATCGTGGTCAACGCCTGTCTGGACCGCGCCCGGCGCAGCGCCACCCGCCGCACCACCCCGCTCGACGAGGACCCGCAGCGGCTCGACACCCTGGTCGGCTCCGCCGAGCCGGCCGACTCCCCGGTGGTCCGCGCCGAGCTGCACCGCGAGGTGACCGCGGCCCTCGGCGAGCTGCCCGCCGAGCAGCGGGCCGCACTGGTCCTGGTCGACATGCAGGGCTACCCGGTCGCCGAGGCCGCCGAGCTGCTGGGCGTCCCGGTGGGCACCGTGAAGAGCCGCTGCGCGCGCGGCCGGGCGCGGCTGCTCCCGCTCGTACGGCACCTGCGGGAGAGCGACGGCGGGCCGGATGTTTCACGTGAAACACCGGGCGGCCACGGCTCGGCCCCACCGGTGCGGGGCACCCGGGGGAACCCGACGGCCCCCCGCACCGTCACAGGGACAGGCCCGAGCACCGGTCGGACGATGCTGGAAGGAGACGCGAGCACACGATGACCGCCAACCCCTTCTCGCCCGACCACACCGAGGACCACCCCCCGGTCGAGCGGCTCGCCGACCTCACCGAGGGGCTGGTCGACTCCCCCGAGGCCGTCGCGGCGCTGCGACGGCACCTGGTCGGCTGCGCCGAGTGCCGCGAGACCGTCGACGCGCTCGCCGAGGTCCAGGCGCTGCTCGGCGGCGTCGAGACCCCGCCGATGCCCGCCGACATCGCCGACCGGCTGGACGCCGCTCTGGCCCAGGCCGCCGCCGAGGCCCCGGCACCCGCTTCCGGGAACGACCGCAAGGCCCTCGCCCGCCCTCAGGAGGCCCCTGCCGCCGCCCGCCGGTCCGGCACCCCGGCCTCGCCCGTACGCGCCGCCACGGGGCCCTCCACGCCGCCCTCCCGACCCTCGGCCCGGCCCGCCGCCGCCACCGGCCCCGGCCGCCCGCGCCCCCGGCGTCGATTCGCCCTGCTGCTCGGCGCCGCCGCCGCCCTGGCTGCCCTCGGACTCGGCGGGGCGCTGCTGCTGCACCCCGACGACGGGGCCGGCGGCCCCACGGTCACCGCGGGCGCCCCTGCGGGCACCACCGCCGCCGCAGCCCCGGGACGCGCCCCGCACGGGGCGAGCGCCGGCACCGACTACCGCGCCGACCGCCTCGCTACCCAGATCCAGCAGTTGCTGGCCCGCTCGGAGAGCGCTCCGGGGCTGCGGCCGACCGGGCAGGCCAAGCCCGAGAGCGTCCTGCCCGCCGAGGGCGCCCGGCCGGAGCCCTCCTCCCCGGCTTCACCGTCCCCCTCCGCTTCCGCCTCCCCGGCCCCCTCGGCGTCCTGCCCGCCCCCCGCCTCCGGCGCCCCGCTGGCCACCGACCGGGGCAGCTACGACGGCGCCCCGGTGGACGTCCTGGTCTACCCGGTGCCCGGCCGGCCCGACCTCGTGGACGTCTACCTGCGCGCCCCCGACTGCGGCCAGGTCGTCCTGCACCAGAGCGTTCCCAGTCGCTGACCAGTGGTTCCCATGCGATCCACGCCCAGCACGGCACGCCGCTTCCGGAGTTCGGGCACCTGGTACTGATCCGCCTGGGAATGCGAGACACTGGTCAGTCGTTGTCCCGGGCGGCGGAGCAGGACCGCCCTCCCCGCAGCTAACGCGGGTCGCGATGCGAACCAGGAGAAGCAGTGAGCGACGTCCGTAACGTGATCATCATCGGTTCCGGCCCGGCCGGGTACACGGCAGCGCTCTACACGGCCCGTGCCTCCCTCAAGCCACTGGTCTTCGAGGGGGCCGTCACCGCCGGTGGTGCGCTCATGAACACCACCGAGGTCGAGAACTTCCCGGGCTTCCGGGACGGCATCATGGGCCCCGAGCTGATGGACAACATGCGGGCCCAGGCCGAGCGCTTCGGCGCCGAGCTGATCCCCGATGACATCGTCGCGGTCGACCTCACCGGTGACATCAAGACCGTCACCGACTCCGAGGGCAACGTGCACAAGGCCCGTGCCGTGATCGTCACCACCGGCTCCCAGCACCGCAAGCTCGACCTGCCGAACGAGGACAAGCTCTCCGGGCGCGGCGTCTCCTGGTGCGCCACCTGCGACGGCTTCTTCTTCCGCGACCAGGACATCGCGGTGGTCGGCGGCGGGGACACCGCCCTGGAGGAGGCGACCTTCCTCTCCCGCTTCGCCAAGAGCGTCACGATCATCCACCGCCGGGACACCCTGCGCGCCTCCAAGGCGATGCAGGAGCGTGCCTTCGCCGACGAGAAGATCCGCTTCGAGTGGGACAGCGCGGTCGAGGCCATCCATGGCGACCCGAAGCTGAGCGGCGTCACCCTGCGCGACACCACCACCGGCGAGACCCGCGAGCTGGCCGTCACCGGTCTGTTCATCGCGATCGGCCACGACCCGCGCACCGAGCTGTTCAAGGGCCAGCTGGACCTCGACGCCGAGGGCTACCTCCAGGTCGAGGCCCCCTCGACCCGGACCAACATCCCGGGCGTGTTCGGCGCCGGCGACGTCGTGGACCACACCTACCGCCAGGCCATCACCGCCGCCGGCACCGGCTGCTCCTCGGCGCTGGACGCCGAGCGCTACCTGGCCGCGCTGGACGACCTGGAGGCCAAGGCCGCCGCCGTGGCGGTCTGACCCCCCGGGCCACCGACCCACCCTCGCGGGGGTGCTGTGTTCCACGTGACACCCCCGCCCCGGCCAGGCAGAAACAGAACGGGCCCGCCCGTTGTTCTCCTGGCAGCAGCCCCCTCCGTCCTAACCCGAGGAGTTCCCGTGGCCGGCGCCACCACCACCGTCACCGACGCGACGTTCCAGTCCGACGTCCTGGACAGCGACAAGCCCGTGCTGGTCGACTTCTGGGCCACCTGGTGCGGCCCGTGCCGCCAGGTCGCCCCGGTCCTGGAGGACATCGCGGCCGAGCACAGCGACAAGCTGACCATCGCCAAGCTCGACGTGGACGCCAACCAGGAGACCGCCGCCAAGTACGGCGTCATCTCGATCCCGACCCTGATCGTCTACAAGAACGGCGAGCCGGTGAAGTCCATCACCGGTGCCCGGCCGAAGGCGGCGCTGCTGCGCGAGCTGGCCGAGTTCATCTAGGTCGTCGGACCGTCGACCGCACGGCGGCGGGGGGGGCCCCCCCCCGGGCGCCCCCCCCCGCGGGGGGGGCCCCGCCCCCCCCCCCCCCCCCCCGCCCCCCCCCCCCCCCCCCCCCCCCCCAACGGGG